>JAFGRC010000009.1 GCA_016935355.1 Bacteroidales bacterium | reverse complement strand
TTATGAAATGAAAAACATACAAATTGAAAATCAACGAATTATCGATGAAAATCATCGATTTGCAATTTTAGTCGGATAACAGTGATATTTTATGTTATATTTAGAATGAATTTCATTTGAAGTTTTCAGTTTATTGTACAATTAAATTAATCCAAATTATGAGTTCAAAACTAACTAGAAAAAGCTTTTTAAAAGTATCAGCTCTGACAGGAGCAGCGTTTGCCGCAAAACCAATGTTTGCAGCAACTTCTGCTGCTCAGTCAAAAAAGGCAGCCCCAAGTGATATCGTAAACGTTGCGCTTATCGGTTGTGGTGCGCAGGGTCCTGGTGTGGCACGCAGCTTCATGGGTCTTGGTGATGTTCGTTGCATAGCAGGTTGCGATGTTTACGGTCTCAAGAGGAATCAATTCCAGAAGACCGTTGAAGATAGTTACGGCGCACAGGGCATTAGCACAAGAGGATTCAAAATGTACGAACACTTTGAAGAACTGTTAAAAAACAAAGATGTGGATGCGGTTATTATTGCCACACCCGATCATTGGCACTGCTTAATAGGTGTTGCCGCTTGTCAGGCCGGTAAAGACATCTATGTGGAGAAACCTTTGGCATTTACCGTTTATGAAGGCCAGCAGCTCGTTAAGGCCGTTCGTAAATACAGCCGTATCATGCAAACCGGCAGTATGCAGCGTTCAATGCCAACATTTGAGCATATGGCTAAAATAGCCCGCTCCGGTGTTCTGGGAAAGATCAGCACCATCTACGCTCCGGTCGGAGATGCTCCTCACGAAATCGATTACGAGGCACAGCCGGTTCCTGCGGATCTGAATTGGGACAAATGGCTTGGACCCTTGTCGACCAAATACTACTATAACGAGGAACTCTGTCCGATCGGCGGTGGCTGGGGAGGCTGGCGCTGGCATAAAGGACTCGGTGGCGGTTATACAACTGACTGGGGCGCTCATATGTTCGACTGCGCACAATGGGCGATCGGTAGAGACGGTAACGGTCCCATTCTGGTTATTCCGCCGGAAGAAAGCAAATACAAAAAGCTCACGTATGTGTATGATAATGGTATTGAAATGATCCAGAATTTTGATCCCTGGGACGGAAACCGTGGAAACAGCGTTAAGATAATCGGTGAAAACGGTTGGATCTTCGCTTCACGAAGCGCATATTATTGTTCTAATCCCGAATGGTCGAGAGAGGGCCAGGATGATACCCAGATGCCCGCACCACCCCCGCCTCGTGTCGATCCTTATGCAGGCATGTCTGATGAAGAGAGAGAAGCGGCACAAGCAGCGGCGGCAGCAGAGCGGGAAGCCCAGCGAGCAGCAAGGGAAGCTGAGAGGGCAGCTGCTGCTGAAGCTGGCGAACAGGCAGGAGGTTTCGTTGCCGGTGTGGGACGTGACGGAAACGAAGTCAACCAGAAGCATTACCGTTCATTCATTGATGGCATCAAAACACGTATCGACCCGAACACCCCTGTGGAAGTTGGACAAAGCTCAGCTGTCGTATGCAACATTGGTAACATCGCTTATGATCTCAAAAGGTCCCTTGTCTGGAATCCGCTGATCGATCAGTTTATGAACGACGATGAAGCAAACAATCACAGCATCATGAAATACAACATGAGAGCTCCATATCAAATCGATACGATCTAAAAACAGATTGTTGATCATTGAAATTAATAGAGGCTGGTTTGTTTGAACCAGCCTCTATTCCTGGGTGCCTTGCCTTCTGAAGCGCGTAGACTTTTTGTCTTGAAAGACCGGTTTTCGTCTTTCGCTGGGGGCACATCATTTATTATCTGATTTCATTTTCTTACTAAAAAAGTATACGGATAAGAAGCAAAACGCTATTGCATATATACTAACTACCAATAAATTCATTGAAAAATTATCAGGGCGACCAGACAATACAATCCTTGAAGCTTCTATTGCGTGCGAAAAGGGTAATACTTCCGTAATGCTTTTAATTTTATCGCCCAGAATATTTACGTCCATCCATGCACCACCAAGGAATGAACCTGCAATTATGTAAATATTGCCCAACGCCATGTGTGACTCATTACATAATGTACCTAAAAAAATACCTATAAATGCTGAATTTTAAGCCTTTTAAGCCATGATCTTTTTCGGCAATGTAATATATCAACCAGAGTGGGAGATCGTTTGCCTGTAAATATTTCCGGTATCCGGTGTAACCGGCATATCAGCATGCAACAGTGCTGCGAAGTTTTTCAACGCTCCAAAAGGCGTTTGCTAAGGGCTGTAAATCTTTTTGTATTTTCATGATAAATAGATTTATGGTGAATAAAGCATGAATAGGATCAGAGGGGGATTCTGTTAATAGTTACTGAATGGAGTAAGGGAGCGCAAAGTATGAGAATTGTATGAGCATAAAAAAATCACTCACATGGTTAAACAATGTAAGTGATTTATTATCAGAAGTCGGGGCGATCAGACTCGAACTGACGACCACTTGCACCCCATGCAAGTACGCTAGCCAACTGCGCCACGCCCCGTTTTGGGTGTGGGTGTGAGTGTGGGTGTGAGTGTGAGTGTGAGTGTGGGTGTGAGTGTGGGTGTGGGGGTGAGTGTGGGGGGTGGGGGTGAGTGTGCGTGTGGGGATGTTTGTAAGTGAGTTAGAGTGTGGGTAAGGGTTGGGGAGTGCAAATATAATAATATTGTTGAATGATATTTTGCGTTCTCATGCGAAAATCAAGTCTTGAATGCGATAAAAATTTAACAAAATGTTTGCGATACTGGTATGATGAAGTGCGCATGTTGTTGTTTATCATGCAAGGTTTCATTTTACAGCTGATTTCAGCGGTCTTGATTTGTCGGACCTGCAGTTTGGACAGGAGCATATTGCTCATGTAAATATGTGGCTTGAGATAGGGATTCCTGATATGAGAAGATTAAATGGGATGACCATTCACACTGGTTAAGGATTCAAAAGTAAAAATAACATCTGACTGGACCGCTCCCAGCTTTATCGGCGCGTTTTTGCCAGATGCGCGGAAAGTCAATGAATCCGGTTTCAGTGCTGAATGGAACGTATTGTATCTCAACAGAAATTATCCCCAGCGATGGACAGGAAACCAGTACAGTGTTGATGATTCATCATTCGGGGTTGAATTGCTCATCCCCGTTGACAGTTATCAAAAGTCCATGCGTTCCGTTAAATATGCCATCCTGTTTATAGCCCTGACCTTTCTGGTCTTCCTGTTTGCAGAAATCATCCATAAAATACGGATTCATCCCATCCATTATCTGCTTACAGGTCTGTCTTTATGTATATTTTTTTCATGGCTTACGGCATTATCCTAATACATGCCGTTCAATCTTGCCTGCCTTACCGGAGGAGTGTTCATTATCATGATGATCAGTTTGTATAAAAAAGCGATTTCAAAGGAAAAATATAACCTGTGCTGTTTTCATTTCATGGGTAGTCCTGTACAACTTTCTTTTCGTGATCCTTCAACTGGCAGATTATGCTTTGCTGATCGGCAACATCGGTCTTGTGATCATTCTGGCAGTTTTCATGTTCTTTGCCCGGAAGATCAATTACAACACCATGGAAATCAGTGAAAATAGCAGCAAGAATGAATTCAACAATTGATATTTGAAAAAAGAAACCTAAAGGAGAGACGATTGCACATCACACCCACACCCACACCCACACCCAAACCCACACTCACACCCACACTCACACCCACACCCACACCCACACCCAAATCACCATCCGGGGGTAATGTTCAGTCCGAAATTACCATTTTTGAATCCTCCATTCTGGAGGGGGAAGGCATAATAGGGTTCCAGGATAATGTATCCCATGACGTTGACGCGGACTGAAACGCCGGTGCTGAAAACAGGTGTTCTTTTTGCGGGATCATACTTCCATTGCAGAACAGGCTTGTTTTCTGAATCCCAGGCCAGACCGCCGTCGAAGAAGAGGTTGAAATCTGTGCCCACATATCTTGATTTTATCAATCCCAGACGCTCGGGACCTATAACAGGTATTCTCAGCTCAATATTTCCGACGGCCATCCTGGATCCTGAAAGATGTGATATGTCAAAATCAATGGATTCCGAATCAACGTTGTTATTGTAAATCGACCTGCTGTCGTAGCCTCTGACCAGCCAGGGATAACCCAGGTATAACGGAGACATGATATCATTTTCAGCTTTGTTGCCGTAACGTCCGTAATGGTAAAGACGGAACGCCAGTCCGAAGGGTTTGCGGAAAAAATAGTTTCTGTAATCTCCCAATACGGAAAAGAAACCTACTTCACCAAAATATTTACCGATCTGATATCTTGCACGGTGACCCTGCAGGGGTGCCGTCATTCCAAAATATGAATTGTCCTCCACATATGCAACATCAACCTGCTGCAAATTAAAACCCGAAGGGGCATCCAGTTTATTTTTTGTAGCACCCAAAAATACACCGTAATCCGAATAATAGTTGTTGTACCGGTCAATTCTGTAATAGTACCACGAAGTAGCCATACCGGCTTCAAATCTCCTGGTTTGATTTAGCGGATAGTAAGCGAAAACGGAAATATTGTCCTGAAACATCCTCATGTAGTCCAGTCTGATATTGTTTGCCACAATATCTTCATTATTGTAAGTTATGGAATCTTTGGTAATGGACATCGTGCCGAACAGATAGGGTACATGTGAAAGGGCAGATCCCCATTTAATTCTTTTTTTTTCATTCAGGTATGCGACTTGCGCTCCAAAATCATAAATCTCACCGTTCAGGGATATTGCAGCATACAACTGGTTGTTTCCGAGCATGTCGCTGAACATCATGCTGACACTGCCTGCCATATTTGTGCCGTACCTTCCTGTCGTCACACCTGTCTGTGCAACATTTGAAATATCATCCAGCTGAAACCTGGGCCTGTAGGGAACCCGCTGAAAAGAATCTGCCGGCATGAATTTATTGTTCAACCTGTTGTAAAGAGTTGAGTCCACCACATTGGCTGCAAGATGATTTACCGGTGGCAGTGTTCCTGCGTCAAAATTCACATCCCGTCCGTCTGTTTCAACGGCAGTAAAATCATCAGAGCTGGCTATATATATCAAGTAATCGGTACCATAATAATAGGTATAGGCAACTTTTCCTGTATTCTGTGAAATACTGACAGCTGGTGCAAATGCGGTTATGCCGCTGATGCCTGTAGGATATCTTGTCATGTTGTAAACCTTTCCGGAAGCAAGATCAAACTTGTAAAGATTCCTGAATCCATCCCTGTTGGACAGGAAATAAACAGCCTTGTTATCTGAGGTGAATAACGGGTTCAGGTTATCGGCTCCCGGAAATACATCCAGTATTCGGATTTGCCCGGTTTCAACATCAAGTATAACAAGATCAAAACTGTATTTTTTCCGGTTTCCGGTCTCATTGATCCTTTCTGTCGAATATACGATGTAACGGCCATCCGATGACCATGCAGGATGTATATTGGAGTGAAAGTCATCCGTGAGCCGGTCAACTGAACCCGTTTCCAGATCATATGTATACAGATCCACCATCCCGTCAACCAGTCCGGACACCAGAATTCTCCTGCCATCAGGCGACCATGCCGGTCCGTTAAAAGAAGGAACGCCCTGTATATCAATTTCATCCGTGATTTTACCTTTTTCCATGTCGTAAATTGCCAGTTTATTAGCGCCTTTACTGAAGATAACAAAAGCGAACCTGTCACCAGCAGGTGACCATGTTCCGGCCGATTCGATAAAATTAAAATCATCGATTTCATGGTTCTGAATGACACTTGACAATTTTCTGATAATCTTACCGGATTCTGCATCAGCAAGGTAGAGGTCAAGGCTGAAAAGATCTTTTTCTGAAAAGAAAACAATGTATTTTCCATCATGACTGATAGAAGGTGATATGTTGATGGTACCTGCATTATCACTTGATATCAATTTCTTACCGGCAACATCCTCCAGTGAATCTGTCAGATATTTGCTGAAATGAGTTTCCATCGAACTTTTCCACATGGATGAAAGATTTTCTGAATTGAGTCCCAGGATATTCCTGAACGCTCTATCGTATCCGAACCTGGCAGCTTCTTTAAAAAGTGGCAGGATTACAGTATCTCCCCAGGTCTTTCCAACCATCGCCCAAAACGCGTGACCATATCTGTAGGGAAAATATCTGTAGTCGGTTGACAGATCTTTGAGCGTTGGAAAATCTTCATTTATAAGAGCATCCCGCATCCACATGGCCGTATTCGGATCCACACTTCCGATCGAAAAATATTCAGCCATACCCTCGATCATCCATAGCGGTATGTTATTGTACGACATGCCGATACTTGAATCAGCGTTCAAAAGCAGGTTGAACTGGAATGCATGGACCATTTCATGTCCCAGAACATGATCTGTTTGTGAGAGTGTTGAAGCTGCAGGTATGATTACACGGTTTTTTACGCTTTCGGTCACACCACCCGTTCCCACGCCAATCAGTCCACTTATTGTATTGGTCTGTTGAAAATCAGCATGGTTATCATAGATGATCAACGGATTCCTCATGAAGAATGTATCCCGGAATGATTGTTGATGCATCTGGTACCACTCTTCCGCCCATTGTGCGAGGATGTCCGTCATCGAATCGTTTTTAAAGTAATGGTAAATTTCAAAATGCGGAGTCTGGAGTACCTTGAAATCAAATGTTTTGTATGAAGGTTTGTTTCTGCTGAAGTATTGTGCCTGTATGGCTGTTTCCGTTAACAGGAACACGGAGAATAAAATTAAGCCATACCTTAAGATCTGCTTTCCTGTATCAATTATTCTTTTCATGATCCAGTCAGTGTTTTAAATGTTAATGTTTACTGTCATAATTTCCGACCGGAAAATTTTAAGAAACATATGTTTAACAATCAGATAGATAACCTGATCAACAATATATTGGGGCCGGAAAATAAAATGACAGAACCTTATTGGCATCTTGCTTTCTTATGATCCAACACTTATTTTTAATATTTCAAAAAATATGCCATATATAGACCTGACGTGTGAATAAGGTCACATTTTCAGTATTTAAGCTTAGTTTTGTTTTACCGGAATTTGATCCGTATTTGTAATAATTCTAAATTATTGAAATTTTACTTTTTTCATGATTTGAAATTCTGAACCTTATTATTTTTACACCTTTTAAAAGCGGGCTCTCGGAACATGGAGGATACAGTCTGTATTGAACAGCAGGGAACGGTTGAAGAAGTGAACGGACATAAGGTTTTGATCCGGATCAGGCAGCTTTCTGCATGTGGAAATTGCCATGCCCGCAGCTTCTGCACCCTGTCTGAAATGAAGGACAAAACGATCGAGGCGGATGACAGTTCGCTGGTACTTTCTGCAGGTGATACCGTTACTGTTATGATGAAACGTTCCATGGGCAATAAAGCTGTTTTGCTCGGATATGTGCTTCCGCTCTTTCTGCTTATGATAACACTTTTGCTATTTAATGCGCTCACAAAGGAAGAGTGGATTGCCGGTTTCATTTCTGTTGCAGTGCTGCTGCCTTATTATTTCACATTGTATTTATTGCGCGACCGTTTGAGCAATACCTTTACATTCACCTTGCGTAAACCGGATTGAGATGACTGCTGCCATTTTATATACCATCATCATACTGACTTCACTGGGCATTGTGGCAGCATTTGTCCTGTATTTTGTTGCACAGCGGTTTAAGGTTTATGAAGATCCGAAAATTGATCTGGTCGAAGCTGTACTTCCTGGTGCAAACTGCGGCGGTTGTGGTTTTGCCGGTTGCCGGAATTTTGCGGAACAACTGGTCAAGGCAGAAACCCTGGATGATCTTTATTGTCCCGTTGGCGGAAAAGAAACCATGGAAAAGATCGCTGCATTGCTCGGCAAGGAAGTGGTCAGTCAGGATTCCCGTGTTGCAGTGCTTAGATGCAACGGGGCATGTGAATACCGGCCACGTACAAATGTTTATGACGGAGTAGCCACCTGTTCCATAGCGGCTGCACTATACGGAGGGGAAACGGGTTGTCAGTACGGATGTCTGGGATTTGGTGATTGTGTGGAAGCATGCAAGTTTGATGCTTTGCATATGGATCAGGAGACAGGACTGCCGGTGGTGAATGATGAGAATTGTACGGCCTGCGGGGCCTGTGTTAAAGCATGCCCGAAAGACCTTTTTGAGCTGAGAAAACGCTGGAAAGGGAACAGAAAGATCTATGTGGCCTGTATGAATGAGGATAAAGGAGGCATAGCCAGGAAGAACTGTTCAGTTGCCTGTATTGGTTGTGCAAAATGTTTCAAAGTGTGTCCGCACGATGCCATTACGATGAAGAACAATCTTGCTTTTATAGATTCTGACAAATGTAAATTATGCCGGAAATGTGCGCCGGAATGTCCCACCAACTGCATACTTGAAATCGGGTTCCCGGTTAAAAAACCCAGACCGGAAAACCTCCCGGAAGAGCAGAATAAGCCGGTTGAACCTGGAATTGAACCGGCTGACACAACTGCTAAAAATACCATTTCAGGAAAGGAGGAGAAGCAGTGATCAGAACATTCAACAAGGGAGGCGTTCATCCACACGAAAACAAAATATCAGCCCGCTCAGGAATACAGGGATTACCAGTGCCCGGCTCTGTGGCAATCATTTTGTCACAACATCTCGGTGCCCCTGCAAAACCTGTTGTCAACAGGGGAGATGAGGTGAAAACCGGACAAATCATTGCCAAGGGCGACGGTTTCATTTCGAGTAATGTACATGCTTCTGTGTCCGGTAAAGTTATAAAAATAGATGTGGCGGATGATGTTAGCGGCTACAAACGGCCAGCTGTTTTTATAGAGGTTTCCGGTGACGAGTGGCTGGATAACATCATTCGTGACGGGTCAGTTGACCGGGAGATCAAACTGAACGGAACCGAAATCATAAACCGGATTTCAGAATCCGGAATTGTTGGATTGGGTGGCGCAACGTTCCCGTCACATGTAAAACTTACCATTCCCCGAGGAAAAAAAGTTGATAACCTGATCATTAACGGAGTTGAATGTGAGCCGTTTCTGACGGCTGACCATGCGCTGATGCTTGAAAAAGGTGAAGAACTGATGGTGGGTGTAAAAATACTCATGAAAGCATTGAACCTGAACAAAGCTGTTATTGGAATAGAGAACAACAAGCCTGATGCCATACAGCATTTGCAAAGTCTGTCAGCGCAATACGGAGGTATACAAATACAGCCCTTAAAGGTAAAATATCCGCAGGGCGGGGAAAAGCAGTTGATCAAAGCAATAACAGGCAGGGAAATACCGTCAGGCGGTTTGCCGATGGATGTCGGTGCCCTGGTTTTCAATGTGGGATCAGTTTTTTCCATATATGAAGCCGTGCAGAAAAACAAACCTTTGTTTGAAAGGATCGTCACCGTAACCGGCAGGTCGGTCAGCAAGCCTTCAAATTTGCGGGTCCGGATAGGCACCCCGGTATCGGCATTAATTGAGGCTGCCGGAGGTTTACCCTCGGATACGGGTAAGATCATATGTGGAGGACCTATGATGGGCAAGGCACTAAGCAACACTGAGATCCCTGTTGTTAAGGGTACTTCAGGCATTCTGATGCTTCCCGATTCAGAATCCCGTCGCCACAAAATACTGCCCTGTGTCCGGTGTGGAAAATGTGTTGACGTTTGTCCCATGGGACTGGAACCTTACCTGCTGATGCCTTTGTCACAGCATGATCATTTTGATGCACTGGAGCGTGCGCATGTTATGGATTGCATCGAATGTGGTTCATGCAGCTATATATGTCCCGCCCGCCGCCCATTATTGGATTATATCAGGCTTGCAAAGGCCAATGTCGGTAAAATCATCAGAACAAGAAGAAAGCCATGAGCAAAATACTCACCGTTTCTCCGTCTCCGCACGTAACCAGCGATCAGTCAGTTCAACATCTGATGTATGGAGTTGTATTGTCGCTTGTGCCTGCATTTCTTGTTTCACTTTATATGTTCGGAATCGGTGCGGTTATCGTGACTGCCATATCCATTTTATCATGTGTTGTTTTTGAAATGCTGATCCAGAAGTATATCATGCATACCGAAATCAGCATACGTGACGGATCGGCAATCGTTACCGGTTTGTTGCTGGCATTCAATCTGCCATCAAATCTACCGTGGTGGATGATTGTTCTCGGAAGCCTTTTTGCAATAGGCGTTGGAAAAATGGCATACGGAGGTCTGGGTTGCAATCCTTTCAATCCTGCGCTTGCCGGCCGTGTATTCCTGCTTATTTCTTTTCCGGTACACATGACCACCTGGCCTTTACCTTTACAATCAAGAATTCAGTATCTCGATGCGGTGAGCGGTCCCACACCACTGGGAATTCTCAAGGAGACGGTCAGAAGCGGAGCGACTGCTGCCGATGCACTTCAGCAAATACCTGGTCACATGCAGCTTTTTATGGGACAGATGGGAGGTTCGCTGGGGGAAATATCAGCTATTGCTTTGATCATCGGATTTTTCTGGTTGCTTTACAAGAAGATTATTACCTGGCACATTCCGGTTACAATGATTGCGACAGTCTTTATCTTTACCGGGATATTGTGGCTTGCTGAACCTGCAAAATATGCTTCTCCCTTGTTTCATATACTAACCGGTGGTGTTATGCTGGGAGCGATCTACATGGCAACGGATCTGGTAACCTCACCGGTAACAAAGGCCGGTATGGTTATTTACGCGGTATTTATCGGACTGATAACCGTGGTGATCAGGATTTTTGGAGCTTATCCGGAAGGGGTATCCTTTGCCATTCTGATCATGAATGCTTTTGTGCCGCTGATCAATAAATATATTAGGCCAAAACGTTTCGGGGAGGAGGTGAAAAATGGCTAAACGGCTTGCATCCACACTGATCAACATGGTATTATCACTTGTGTTGATATCAGTTACCATGTCGGCTGCCCTGGCCTTTGTGTACCTGAAAACCAAGGATCCTATTGAAGCCGCAGCCATGAAAAAAGAACTTGAAGCGATCCGGGAAGTCCTGCCTGAATTTAACAGTGATCCGGTATCCGATATGATTGAAAGTAACGGGATCGTCATTTATCCGGTTACGCAAAATGACGAATCCGTAGGATATGCCATAAAGACTTATACGGATAACGGGTTCGGAGGACGGATAGAGCTGATGGCCGGTTTTCTTCCTGACGGAACAATCTATGGCGTTTCGGTCCTCCAGCATAAGGAAACTCCCGGTCTGGGGACCAAAATGACTGATCCCGGCTTCAGGGAACAGTTTATCGGTAAAAATCCCGGCAATTTTTCATTGCAGGTTAAAAAGGATGGCGGTATGGTTGACGCCATAACTGCAGCCACAATCAGTTCAAGGGCTTATTGTGATGCATTGCAGAGAGCGTACAATATCCTGATACAAGACACGAGTGCTGTGACTGATGCCACAACAGAAACCAATGAATAAAAAAACATGATGATTATGAGTAGTCTGAAATATTTAACCAACGGACTGATCAAGGAAAACCCCATTTTTGTTTTGGTGCTGGGGACATGTCCCGCACTTGCGGTAACCACTTCAGCGGTAAACGGACTGGGCATGGGAGCTGCAACACTTTTCGTCCTGCTGTGCTCCAACGTCATCATCAGTCTGATCAAGAATTTCATTCCGGATAAGGTGCGCATTGCGGCTTTTATCGTGATCATTGCAAGTTTTGTCACCATAGTGGATCTGGTAATGAATGCTTATTCGCCTGAATTGTATAAGGCGCTTGGGATTTTCATCCCGCTTATCGTGGTGAACTGCATGATACTCGGTCGTGCTGAAGCTTTTGCACAAAAGAACAAGGTTCTGTACGCATTTCTTGACGGACTGGGCATGGGTCTCGGTTTTACACTGGCTATTACCATGATGGGCGCGATACGTGAAATACTGGGCAACGGAACGATATTCAACATCCGGATTTTCGGAGCAGAAGGATCGACATTGCTCCTTTTTGTTTTGCCTCCCGGTGCTTTTATAACCTATGGTTTTTTGATTGCAGTTATGAACAGGATCAGAATGAAGTATAATTTATAAAGCCAGTTGCCATGGAATACATTATTTTAATTATATCCGCGATTCTTGTCAACAATGTTGTGCTGGCGCAATTTCTCGGAATATGTCCGTTTCTGGGAGTATCGACAAAAATCGATACTTCGGTCGGTATGGGTATGGCGGTGATGTTTGTTATGACGCTTGCAAACCTTGTTACCTATTTCATTTACAATTATCTTCTCGTTCCACTGGGAATTCAATTCATGCAGACCATTACTTTTATTTTTGTTATTGCGTTTCTGGTGCAGGTGGTTGAGATCATTCTGAAAAAGTCGGTTCCGGCTTTATATCAGGCATTGGGAATTTATCTTCCGTTAATCACGACAAATTGTGCGGTTCTGGGAACTGCCATACTTGCCATGCAAAAAGAACTCAACCTGGTCATGAGTGTATTGTATGCTGCAAGTATTGCCGTCGGCTTTACGCTCGCGCTGGTCCTGATGGCAGGTATTCGAGAACAGATGGTTCTTACCGGTAATCCCAAAGGTATGAAAGGGTTTCCGATCACCTTAATCACTGCGGGATTGCTTTCACTTGCCTTTATGGGTTTTTCCGGTATTGTAAAGTAAAGCAGAGGGTTTATGCAAGCAGGCTCATGATCAATTCCGGTGGTGAATCGCTGATAATTAAGGATTTGATCTGCGATTGATTGAGAAATCCCTTTTTAATGATGCTTTGAATAAAAAGAATCAACTGGTCATAAAATCCGTTGATGTTCAAAACACTTATTTTTTTTGAATGATATTCCAGCAGCTGCCAGGTAAACACCTCGAAAAATTCATCAAGGGTCCCGATACCACCGGGCAGCACTATAAATATATCAGCAAGCTCCATCATTAATGCCTTACGTTCATGCATGGTATGTACAATATGCAGTTGTGTCAATCCGGTATGTGCCAGTTCTATATCCACAAGCTTCTGTGGAATGACACCGATAACCTCGCTTTCAAGTCTTAACATTTCATCGGCCAGAATACCCATTAATCCAATATTGCCTCCACCGTATACCAGACTGATCTTGTGTTTGTTTAACAACCTTGCCAGTTCCAGGCAGGCTTTCGAATATACAGGATCTGACCCTGTGGAAGATCCGCAGAAAACAGCTGCTTTTTTGATGACTTTCATATGGTCTGTTAAATATAACAAAAAAAGCGGTTTCGATGAACCGCTTACAGACTACACTTATAAAGAAAATGCATGTTCGTTTACAATGACGCTACTTCTCCCTTAATGATCAGTGAAGCACGGCCTTCTGTAGCATTTGTGGATATCAGCACAGATTTTTGAAACGCCCCTTTTGATGCTGCATTAAAAGTAACGGCAATCTTTCCTGATTTACCGGGCTGAATGGGTTCCTTCGGATAATCGGCAACGGTACATCCGCAGGAGGGCTGTACAGAATTAATGATCAGGGGTACCATACTGGTGTTCCTGAACTCAAACTCGGCCGTAACCGGTTGACCCTGATCAATTTTACCAAAATCAAAGGTGGTTGCAGTCCATTCAATCGAAGAGGCCACATTTCCCGATTCCTGGGCTTTGACCGGTTTTACCAGACCTGTCAGTAAAATAAATGATATAACTAAAAATAAGGAAGATATCTTCATTTTGTAATTTGTATTAATGATTTAACAATGACTCATATGCACTATAAAATTACGTTTATTAAGCCAAAATGTTTTAAAATAAGTGTTAAAAATTTTTAACAATATTTAAAAAAGGACCAAAATGGTGGAAATCCGGGTAACGGTTACTTCTTTTTCAAGACAATTCCAAATTCTTCATCTCTTTCTGCTTTGATAACAAAATCAAAAGCATCCAGACGAAGGCAAAGATCAAAATCTTCTTTAGGACAATATTCCTGTGTTTCGGGATTGAAAAACCTTTTACCGCTTGTATTTCTAATATCCTCGACCATGGCAGCAAAATCAGGTTCATGCTTTTCCAGTTTTTGCTTCAGGTATTCAGCACAAAGGCTGTCCTCTTCTATGGGATGACGGGCAGCATAACCCATACACACCAGGGAAACGTGTGACGGATCTTTTCCGGCTATATACCTGATCAGGGCACCCGCATTGACAAAACTTCCGGTCAGGATCTCGTCTGCATTTACTGCATTTACAATTCCCTGTGTTCCGGCACTTGTAGTGTGTATTACTGTTTTACCGGTGAAATCTTCGTTTTTTATTCCATGCGGGGAGTTGCCGAAATCAAATCCGGGTATGGTACGGTTGTTTCGTTCGCCTATCAGAAGATAACCGGGATGATCCCTTTTATACAGGTAGGCCTTTTCAACAGTCCCTACAGGAATAATTTTCACAGCACCTTTATCAAGCATATAACATGCCAGGGAACAGGCCCGGAACACATCAATGACCACAGTTATTCCACTTGCCTGCCGGGCGCCTTCAATCAGATGTAAAATTTCAATTTGCATTACAGGTTATAGAATTATCAAAAACGGCAGGAATCATCCTGCCGTTTTCTTAAACTTTTATACGTCAGCATCATTCTTTCAGGGCTGCTGTTCCAGATCGTGCTTGCTTCCGACGAGGGCAAAGAAGACAATGTATGCATAACAAATAATGGGAAGGATAAAAGTAAACCTCGCAGTATGAGTGCCGTTTGCGAGAAGAGGACTTACATCTGCGATCAAACCCATCAGCACGGGTATTATGGCTCCTCCAACAATGAGTGTATTGATCAGACCTGAAGCCATGCTCAATTCACCTTTATCAAGACCATCAACACTCAGCGCAAAGATATTGGGGAACATGATGGAATTGAATAAACCTATTGATATGCCAACCCACAATACAACGTTTCCGCTTGAACTCATTACGGCAATCAGCAAAATAATTGCTATGATGCCAAATACTGCAAGTGTGTTTTTTGCATTACCCTTGCCAAGTTGCATGGCAAGATAATTCACCAGTGCGATACCGGCAAAGATCAAACCCTGGGTAATATCCCTGTTTAAATACCAGCCGACAAAAACTGCAAGACCCAGGACCAGGATTGTGTAAAGGTATTTCTTTGACCGTTCCACATTTGACAGCATATAGGATCCGTAAAACCTTCCAACCATCGCTCCACCCCAATACAGGGCGATCATTTTGGCAGCTTCGGTTTTCGTTAAATTTGCTACTTCCTGCAAATAAACCTGAATGTAAGCAGCAGTTCCAACTTCAGCACCAACATAAAAGAAAATTGCCAGTGCACCCAAAATAACATGAGGGTATTTCCATACGCTTTTTCTTTCAATGCCCTTGGTGGGGATCAGCGGAAGCTTCATCATCCAGATCACTGCTGCAATGATAATAACTACGATACTGATGATGATAAATGGTTTTGGGACAGCTGCTGCAGCTTCCTGTGCAGCCTGCAGTTTCTCTGCCTCAGTCAATACCGTTCCAAGTGCAGCCTCGGCAGCTTCTTTAAAAACAAAAACACTTGCAATGATCGGTGCAATGTACGTTGCAATAGAATTTAAAGATTGTGTTAAATTTAGTCTTCCGGAAGCAGTTGCTGATGGACCAATCGCGGTCACATAAGGATTTGCTGCCACCTGCAGGAACACAACTCCTGTAGCCATTACGAAAATAGCAACCAGAAAAAAGGGAAATGATAAAACTTTGGCAGCCGGAAAGAACAGGAAACTTCCCAGTGCGACAAGGAACAATCCCAGCATTACCCCTCCCTTATAGCCTATCTTTTTTATGATGCCGCCGCAAAGAAAGGAAAATACAAAATAGGAGAAGAAAAAAGCTCCGTTTACCAGTTGTGCCTGCCAGTTGGATAAATCAAAAACCGCCTTGAAATTGTCGGCAAGTGTAATGTTAAATGTCGTAACAAAACCAAAAAGGAAAAAGATCATTCCCATAATGGTCATGCCCATTACCTGAGTGTTTTTTTGTTCAGTCATGTTGTAAATTTTAGGTTAAACATCAATCAATAATTCCATATTTACTTATTCTTGAAAACCAGGTAAAAGATGATGAATAAATATAAATGTTTCTCAAATATAAAAAAAAGTCTGATGCAGTATCAAAAATTATCGGTTTTCACCGCATTTATATGGTATAGTTCGTGAACATAAATAAATTATCCCGGTGAAATCATTTCTTGTGCTGCACATTTAGGATCTGTATAATAGTTTGTATAAAAACTTTTTGTAATTTTCATAAAAACTGAGAATGGACACTACTGAAATTTTAATTAAAATAAGAAGGATTGTCAGATCCATAAATTTGGAATCCAAAAAGATACAAAAAGAATACGGAGTCAGTATTCCTCAGGCTTTATGCCTGGGGTATTTGCACAGGAGTCCGGATTTTCAATCAACACAGGGAGCCATGTGCAGGTTTTTAAATCTGAATTCGAGTACGGTAAGCGGAATTGTAGACCGTCTTGAGAGAAAGGGTTATGTGGCAAGGCTGCCCAAGTCAGGGGACAAACGTGTCATGATCGTTGCATTGACATCTTCAGGATCGAAACTTCTTTCCAGGATACCATTTCTTCTGCACGAACAATTAACAGAAAAACTGAACAAACTTGACCCTGAACACCTGAAAAGAATGGAGGACACCCTGGATATGCTGATAAACCTTCTCAATATTCATGAAATCAAGTCTATACCTGTTATAGCAATAGATCATGAACCGGAAGAATTGGATGAACATCACACATTGCCATAATAGCCAGCCCCGGGTGCATAGGTTTTAATACACTTCTGATTTTCAATACATATCATATACATAAAGCAATATTATCACCAATAATTTTTAATTGACCTGAAATGGTGTGATATTTGCATTTTATTTCGTATAGAAACAATATTTTAAATAATATGATATATAATACCGTACAACAGGAGATTGCAGGTAAAATTGAAATGGATTCCGGGGTTTCGAACTGGAAGAACTGGAGGTGGCAGCTTAAACACTGCATTAGGTCCATTGAACAGTTTGAGTATCTGACCGGAATAAACTTTAGTGAAGAAGAAAAGGAAGGATTGAAGAAAACCTTTGAGAGGTTTCCATTATCCGTAACACCGTATTATTTATCCCTGATTGACAGGGAAAATTATGAAAATGATCCCGTATTCAAACAGGCATTTGGAAGCATGCAGGAACTGGTTACAGTCCAGTCTGAACTTAAGGATCCGCTGTCTGAAGAACGTGACAGTCCGGTGGAAGGAATTACCCACCGTTATCCCGACAGGGTATTGTTCCATGTAAGCAACATTTGTTCTATGTATTGCAGGCATTGTACAAGAAAAAGAAAAGTCGGTGATATTGATTACATACCTTCCAAAAAGCAATTGAGCAAAGGAATAAAATACATCAGCGATGCACCGCAGATCCGTGATGTATTGCTTTCCGGCGGTGATCCGTTAATGATGCCGGATCATAAAATCGACTGGCTGCTGTCAGAAATCAGAAAAATACCGCACGTAGAGATCATCCGCATAGGGACAAGGATGCCTGTCGTCCTTCCATACCGAATCACTGATGAACTGGTTGAAATGATGAAAAAATATCATCCCTTATGGATCAACACACATTTCAACCATCCACGTGAAATCACTGCTTCATCCAGGGAAGCTCTTTCAAAACTGGCAGACGGAGGCTTCCCGCTGGGAAATCAGTCGGTTTTGCTGGCAGATATAAACGACTGTCCAAGAATCATTAAGGCACTGGTTCATAAGCTTGTAAAAAATAGGGTACGTCCTTATTATTTATATCAATGTGATCTGTCAGAAGGTTTATCTCATTTCAGGACACCAATCGGGAAGGGTATAGAGATCATGGAAAGCCTGGTTGGGCATACGAGCGGACTGGCACGACCTACCTATGTAATTGATGCGCCTGGCGGTGGCGGCAAGATACCGATAATGCCGAACTACATTATTTCATGGTCGACAAATAAAGTCGTGTTAAGAAATTATGAAGGCGTTATAACAACGTATAAGGAACCTGACCGTTACGAACCCAGAATGTGCGACCGCGATTGCGAGAACTGTAAACTTGAATTGAACCTGAACGAATACGATGAATCCAAAGCAATAGGCATCGAAAAACTGCTTGCAGATTCATCTGATGTGATTTCCTTAATTCCTGAAGATACAGAACGGATGCAAAGAAGGGAGGAACATGCAGGACAAGATTGAAACATATGGCAGGGGATCAGTTGTTCAGCAGGGACATAAGAATGGCCGTGTATACCTGATGAAGCTGGTCCAGGAAGATTTCCCCGGTATAATAGAACATATCAACAATCTGACAAGAGAACATGCATATACAAAGATATTCTGTAAAGTGCCCTGTTGGGCAACACCTGCATTTCTGTCGAAAGGATTCATTGTTGAGGCTCATATTCCAAGGTTTTACAACAACAGGGAAGATGTTTTCTTTCTTTCCAAATTTCTTGATTCTGACAGAATCATGAGTATTGAACATAAAAAGCTGGAAGAACTTTCGCAACAATTGCTGACCGTAGGGAAAATCAAAAATCCGGCAAAACTAAAGTCCGGCTTTTCATTACTGAAGCTTAAAGCGGATCGCGCTGACGAAATTGCCGGATTATACAAACAGGTATTTGACAGTTATCCGTTTCCCATATTCGATTCTGAATATATCCTGTTTGGTATGAAGAACAATGTTCAATTTTTCGGTATTGAAAGACAGGGTCAGCTTACTGCTCTGGCATCAGCAGAAACTGACAGAAAAGGTGCAAATGCAGAAATGACCGATTTCGCAACTTTACCTGATTTCAGGGGGAATAGCCTGTCAGTGATTCTTTTATCAGCCATGGAACAGGAAATGAAACAACAGGGAATTTTCACCCTCTATACAATCGCCCGCTTAAATTCGACGGCTATGAACCGGACCTTTCTCAGGCTGCATTACAGGTACGCCGGAACCCTGATCAAAAACACAAATATAGCCGGTAATATTGAAAGCATGAACGTGTTTTACAAACATATTCAGGATGCAGGTTGTTGATCTGCTCATTTTCATTTCGTATATGGCAGCCATGCTTTATGTGGGATTTTTCTTTTTAAGAAAAAACAAAACCATAGAAGATTACTTTGTCGGAGGCAGACAGATGAACAGTCTATATATAGGTTTGTCCGTTGTCACGACAGATGTTGGCGGTGGTTTTTCAATCGGACTGGGCAGGCTGTGTTTTATTATGGAGCTCTCAGGTAGCTGGCTGCTTTTTACAGGTTTGACCGGTGCCTGGCTGAATGGTGTATTCCTGATACCTTATGTTTTAAGGCTGACAAAAGGCAGGGGATTTTTCTCATTTCCGCAATTTCTAGGCAGTGTATACGACAACAGGGTTGCACACTACTCGCAGGTGTTATTTCGGCAATAGGATATCTGGGATTTACAAGTTCGCAGATACTTGCCGGTGCAAAACTGGCTTCATCAACCATTTCCGGTCTGAAGCTGGAATGGGCATTGATGATTATGGGTGTGATCGCCATATTATATACTGCACTCGGTGGCCTGAAAGCTGTAATTTACACAGATACAATCCAATGGATCATTTTGATGATCGGACTGATTATCATTGGAATTGTTGCATCAGTAATAATGTATATTTCTGTTGCTGCGGTAGGAAAGATAGTGTAACAGACGGACCGGAGATGTCTTACCTTTGTTGCATCGACGTACAAAACAGATCAGAGGTTCAGCGACTCGAAGACTTCCACGGCAGCACGCGATTTGTTCAGGGTATAAAAATGTATGCCGGGAGCGCCTTTTTCAAGCAGATCCCTGCACTGCCCGATGGAAAAGTCGATGCCGGCCTGGTATATTTTATCCGGATTGTCTTTGTATTCTTCAAGCTTCTCATGCAATTCATGCGGGATGTGCGCAGCTGTCATATTCGCGAACCTGTTGATCTGGGCATAGCTGGTAATGGGTATGATCCCGGGTATGATCCTGCAGTTGATCCCGCGCTCACGGGCGAGCTTTACAAAACTGAAATATGCTTCGTTGTTAAAAAACAATTGTGTGATCAGGAAATCCGACCCCGACTGGTATTTTTCTTTCAAATGCCCGATATCTTCCTCCAGTGTGGGGGCTTCAGGATGTTTTTCAGGGTATGCGGCTCCTCCTATGGAATAATCATAGTTGTCCCTGACAAACCTGATCAGATCACTGGCATGTGAAAATCCATCCTTCGGGGCCTGAAAGGAAACGGATCCTGCCGGTGGATCTCCCCTTAGGAGCATCAGGTTCTCAATTCCTAGCTTCTGAAGATATTGCATGTCGTTAAAGATCTTTTCCCGGTTCGAACCCACGCATGTATAATGTGCCATTGTTGTCAGTCCGATTTTATTCTGAAGGAAGTCCACCAGTGTGAAGGTCTTTTCCTGACCTGAACCTCCGGCTCCATAGGTCACTGAAACGAAAGAAGGGTTGAGCTTAATGAGCTGACCTACGTTTATACCGAAGTCCACTGCGGAAACCTCATCTCTGGGCGGGAAAAACTCAAATGAGAATGTTTTATCCGAATGTCCAAATAAATCTCTGATCTTCATCATCTGCCGTGTTGATATATGATATACGGTTTAATAGCAGCCTTTGTTATTTGTAATTCAGATTTGATGCCAGCAGGTTTTCGATCCGCTTCAAAGACAATCCTTTTCTGGTTGCATAATCTGAAGCCTGGTCCCTGCTGATTTTACCTACATGAAAATATTTTGAAAGCGGATGCGCAAATATGAGTCCGCTCACTGATGCAGGAGGATTCATTGAAAATGTTTCGGTAAGGGTAATTCCCGCTCTTTTTTCAACATCAAGCAAGCGGAAGAGTGTTTGTTTCTCTGAATGGTCGGGACAGGCAGGATAGCCGTGTGCGGGCCTGATACCCCTGTATCTTTCAAGAAGCAGTGCTTCAAGGGATATGTTTTCATCAGGAGCGTATCCCCATATTTCCTTTCTCACCTTCTCATGGATCAGCTCGGTAAAAGCTTCAGCCAGCCTGTCAGCCAGAGCCTTTACCATAATGATATGATAGTCGTCCTGTTCTTCTGAGAATTCCCTGATGACAGCTTCTGTACCCACACCGGCTGTAACTGCAAAAGCTCCTATATAGTCTTCCCGTCCGCTGGATTTCGGGGCAATGAAGTCTGACAGGCATAAATTTACCGTTGAACCATTTGTCTTCAATTCCTGATTCCTGAGATTATAAAAACAGGCTGATACCTTTTGTCTTGAATTGTCCGTGTAGACTTCAATGTCATCGCCGACAGCATTGGCCGGAAATATACCCACCACGGCATTTGCCGTTATGAGTTTTTCATCGGCAATCCTGTTAAGGAGCTTATTTGCATCATCATACAGCTTCCTTGCTTCGGCTCCCATTGCCGGATCATCCAGTATGGCCGGAAACCTGCCCCTCAATTGCCAAACGACAAAAAAGAATACCCAGTTGATATATCTGCGAATTTCTTCAATCTGATAATCCCTGAATATTTTAATTCCTGTAAACTGAGGTATATCAATTTGTTCGCTTTCCCAGTCAATTTTGAACCTGTTTTTCCTGGACGCTTCAAGTGTGATGTAGTCGGTCCTGCTTTTCACTCCTTCATATGTCCTGCGCAACTCTTCATATTCATCCCGGATCAGCTTCTCAAATGATTTTCTTTTTGATGTTGATAAAAAGTTGCTGACCACGCCAACACTTTTAGAGGCATCTTTCACATGTACAACGGGTCCGTGATAATGAGGAGCGATCTTTACTGCAGTATGAATTTTGGAAGTCGTTGCACCGCCGATCAGCAAGGGTATTTTTATCCGTTGTTTTTCAAGCTGTTTTGCCGCATCTGTCATAATCTCAAGAGACGGTGTGATCAGTCCGCTTAAACCAATGATGTCAACCTTGCCGGTCAATGCTTCCCGGATGATCTTTTCAGTCGGGACCATCACGCCAAGGTCAATGACCTCATAATTGTTACATGAAAGCACGATACCCACAATATTTTTCCCGATGTCATGTACATCACCCTTTACAGTGGCCAGTAAAATTTTACCGGCCGAACTGATTCCGGATGCCGGATCCGTTTCATTTTCCTGTTCAATGAAAGGTTGCAGGACCGAAACCGCTTTCTTCATTACCCGTGCGCTTTTTACCACCTGGGGAAGAAACATCTTGCCATCACCAAAAAGATCACCCACTACTGATATCCCGTTCATCAGAGGTCCTTCAATCACATGCAGGGCTTTTGAATATTTTTGTCTTGCCTCAAGAACATCTGCTTCGATGAAATCTGTGATCCCCTTGATAATTGCATGATTGATCCTGTCTTCCAGACTCAAGTTGCGCCATTCAAGGAATTTTTCCTCTTTGATGTTCCTGTTCTGATTTGCGTTGGCATAGTCAATTAACCGTTCTGTCGCATCGATCCGGCGATTTAATACAACATCCTCCGCAAGCTCAAGCAGATCGCCGGGAAGTTCATCATATACCGCAAGCATTCCCGGATTTACAATACCCATATCCAGACCGGCCTTGATGGCATGGTAGAGAAAGACAGAATGGATGGCTTCACGTATTGTATTGTTACCTCTGAAAGCGAAGGAAAGATTGCTGATGCCTCCGCTCACTTTTGCATGTGGCAGATTTTTCTTGATCCAGGTTATGGTCTTTATGAAATCTACTGCATAATTGCTGTGTTCCTCAATACCTGTCCCTATTGCAAGAACATTGGGATCAAAAATGATGTTTTCAGGTGCAAATTCTGCTTTTGTCGTCAGTATGCGGTATGCCCGTTCACAGATTGAGATCCTCCGTTCAAACGTATCCGCCTGACCTTGTTCATCAAAAGCCATGACCACGAGGGCGGCACCATATTGTTTTACCTTCCTGGCGTATTCAACGAAAAGCGCCTCCCCTTCTTTCAGACTCAGTGAATTTACGATCGGTTTTCCCTGAACACACTTTAAGCCGGATTCTATGACCGACCATTTGGATGAATCGATCATGAAAGGCAATTTTGCGATCTCCGGTTCAGATGCCAGCAGGTTTAAATAATGCACCATGCATTTCTCTGCGTCGAGCATGGCATCATCCATACAAATATCCAGTATCTGTGCACCGTTTTCTACCTGCTCGCGGGCTATGGCGACCGCCTCCTCGAATTTTTCCTCGCGTATCAGTCTGGCAAATTTTACCGAGCCTGCAACATTCGTTCTTTCACCAATATTGACAAAATTGCTCTCGCTGCTGATGGTAAGTGTTTCAAGTCCGCTGACACAGGTAACAGGCTTCAAAGCTGGTATTTCCCTGGGCGGGTAGGATCCTGCCAGTTCCGCAAATGCTTTGATATGTTCCGGAGTGGTTCCGCAGCAACCGCCAAGAATATTCAGGCATTTGTTTTCAAGGTAATCCCTGAAAAGATCTTTCATATTGCCGGGTGTGTCGTCATACTCACCGAACTGATTGGGGAGTCCGGCATTGGGATGTGCACTGATAAAAAAAGGTGATTTTGTAGCCAGTTCTTTGACATAAGGAAACATTTCCCTTACCCCGAGGGCGCAATTGACACCTATGCTCAGGGGACGTGCATGGGATACTGAATGCAGAAATGCTTCGATCGTTTGTCCTGAGAGCGTCCGGCCGCTGGCGTCTGTTATGGTGGCTGAAATCATGACAGGCAGCCTTTTTTGAATATTTGTAAAAATTTCTTCGATTCCAAATAACGCAGCCTTTGCATTGAGCGTATCGAATATGGTCTCGATGAGCAGCAGGTCAGCACCACCTTCGATCAGGGCCCGAGCCTGTTCACCATATGCAGAAACCAGGCCGTCAAATGTAACGGCACGGAAACCCGGATCGTTTACATCCGGTGAAATTGATGCCGTTTTGTTGGTTGGACCGAGTGATCCTGCAACATATCTTGGTTTGGAAGGATCGCGCCTGGTAACCTCTTGCGCTGCCACGGCTGCAATTTTTGCCGATGCATAGTTCATCTCGTACACATGATTGCTCAGTCCATAATCTGACTGGGATATTGCATTGGCATTGAATGTATTGGTCTGGATAATATCTGCACCTGCATTCAGATATTCCAGGTGTATCTGTCTGATGGCTTCAGGTTGTGTAATGGAAAGAACATCATGATTTCCACTAAGGTTGCCAGGATGATCCATGAACTGCTTCCCGCGATAATCTTTTTCCTCAAACCTGAGTTTCTGAATAAGGGTTCCCATTGCCCCGTCAAGCAACAGGATTTTTTCAGACAGCAGGTCTTTAATATCAGGCTTGTTCATGACTTATCAAATCAATTTGAAGTGATCGATTACACAGGCAAAATTAATAAAGCAGATGTATTTAATACACATACTGGTTAAAGAAATGCATCCGTTGCAACATTTGGAACA
Source organism: Bacteroidales bacterium (assembly GCA_016935355.1). Classification (GTDB taxonomy): domain Bacteria; phylum Bacteroidota; class Bacteroidia; order Bacteroidales; family UBA10428; genus UBA5072. The sequence continues at coordinate 61,548 of JAFGRC010000009.1, read as the reverse complement.
GGGGATCAGGTTTAACAGATCATGCCCGGAGGGATTATTATTGCAAGAGTTTTAATAATGTACTGACGTTGGATTCATTAATTATGTTTTTACCCTGCGGTGTGTACAGGTAGTTCAGACGGTCCTGATAGCGTTCCACGATCCGGGGACGTACAATTTTTAATGTACTGTTCATCAGTCGGTTTTCTTCGGTAAATCCTTCCTCAATAACGGCAAACGTTGCAGGCAACCAACGGTAGGGGAATATACCATCAAGTTTTCCTCCTTTCAGAAACTGATCAATCTGGGTTCTGATCAGCTGCAAGATCACTCCGGGCATATTCGCATCTGCCTCAATGCCGTGCGTCTTCATGTACGACTTAATGGCAGCAACATCCGGATAGATCAATGCGCCGGTATATGCATTCTGGTTGTTGTAAAGGATGCATTGTTCAATGAAATCCGAATGCTGGACAAGTGACTCTTCAACGCTTTCGGGACTGTACTTTTCTCCGTCGTCACTGATCAGCAGGCTTTTAAATCGACCCAGAACATACAGGAAGCCGTCGCGGTCGAAATAACCCAGATCACCTGTAAACAACCAGCCATTTCTGATCGTTTCTTTTGTGGTCTCAGGATTGTTCCAGTAACCCTGCATTACGTTCTCTCCTCTTACAACGATTTCTCCCTGTTCGCCTGCAGGAACCTCATTGCCTTCGTCATCAAAGATTTTGACTTCAAGGTTATCGACCAGAATTCCTGATGAACCCATCTTGTGCCGCGATGGTGTATTGGCTGATATCACCGGAGAGGCCTCGGTCAATCCGTATCCCTGATACATGGGTAAACCAATGGCATAGAAAAATTTCTGCAGGTCGATGTCCAGCAATGCACCGCCACCGATAAAATATTCAAGCCTTCCGCCAAAATTTTCACGGATCTTTTTGAAAATAATGGTATCAAAAAGATCATTAAGCGGCTTCAGAAATATCCTGAAGCCCTTGCCCCTGTTAAATCCTGAACCGTTGTACAGGTATGCGATCTTCAGACCGGCGTTGAACAGTTTCACTGCTGCCTGTCCTTTTTCCCGGATACCTTTTTCAATGTTCTTCTTAAAGTTCTTCGCCAGCGAAGGTACGCTCAGCAGCAGACAGGGCCTGTTTTCCCTGATGTTAACAGGAATGTTCTTCAGGGTTTCCATAGGTGTTGAACCGACCTGGACGGATGCCAGACTCGCCCCGCACGACATCAATGTATAAATACCGCATGTATGCGTGAACGCATGATCCCATGGCAATATGAGAAGGGTAGTCCAGAACATGGGTATGGTAAAAAGGCTCAGGGATTGTTCTATATTTGCGGTATAATTGCGGTGGCTCAGAACAATGCCCTTTGGATCTGCCGTTGTCCCCGAAGTGTAACAGATGTTTGCATAATCGTTCTCATCAACCGACTGCCATCTTTCCTGAAATTGTGCGGCATTATTCCGAAGAAAACCTTCTCCCGTTTTTAACACGTCACAGAAAAAGATTATAAATTCTTCAGAACGCTCCAGATCATCGAGCAGAATTATTTTTTCAAGATGTTTTAATTCCTTTTTCAAAGGCAGGATCTTTTTTGCCTGGCTTTTTGAAACGATGATATATTTTGCTCCCGAATGATTCAACCGGAAAACAAGATCTACAGGTTCAGTAAGTTTCACCGACAGGGGCACGTCCACCGCACCGGCAAAGAATATTCCCAGCTCGCTGATCACCCAGTCATTTCTTCCTTCCGAAAACAGCGCCACCCGGTCTCCTTTTTTTATTCCCAGCTGAATAAGTCCTGCTGCGAACTGATGGACTTTTTCCTGTACTTCTTTGAAAGTCGTACCTTTATATTTGTTATTGCTTTTTTCCAGCAGGAAAACATTGCTGCTGTATTTGTTCACGCAATCCTCAAAAAGATGGGGGAGGGTTCTCATAATGTTGGGTTATCTTGATTTCAGCACCAATATAAAACAAAAAACCGAATGCTGAAACTGCAATCCTGATAAAAACGATTTCCTGCAACGATTTTAAAGAATTTTGAGGAATTGGACCGACTTTTTGAAACGGTTCTGAACTAACTGGTGGCGACGGGATTCAACAGATTTTCAATGCGGTTGAGTAAATCCTCAATGCTGACAGGTTTGGAAATATAGTCATCGCATCCTGCATCCAGGCACTGTTCAATTGCATCATTGTATGTGCTCGCTGTATGTGCGATAATGGGAAGCTCAGGCTTAATTGACTTGATCTGCCTGACGGCTTCGAGTCCGTCAACCACAGGTAACTGCATATCCATGATCACAATGTCAATATATTGGTAAATCTGACAGTAATCTATTGCCATTCTGCCGTTAATGGCCCAGATGACATTAATGTGTGTGAACCTCTCAAAAATAAGCTCCAGATAACGGTAATTCATTTCATCATCTTCGGCGATCAGTATGGTCCGGTTGCTCCAGTTGTATGACATGATGTAAACGCTTAAAAGATTTGTTTCCAATTGTGTATACGATTATTTCACTGACAACCTGACCTTTAATTGATGAACATGTTGTGGATGGTGCCGAATACATGCTCTGTCATGATTAAAGTGAAATCAGGATTGCAGTCCTGAAAATCCCCTGCAGAAAACAGGCAAATGGCAGCAGTAAAACCGGATCTGAAAGCAAATGTGCAGCATTGTCAACACTGTGATAACGATTGTGTTTGAATGTGAACAGACAATACATGTTTGAAAAAAATTAAATGTTAACAGGCACTGATCCCTGTAAGATTTGAGAAATAAATATCTTTGCATGTAAAGTTCATATGAATGGGTAATTATATTGTATCAGCGCGGAAATACAGACCTGTGTCTTTTGATGCCGTTATCGGACAACCTTCTGTTACCAGTACGCTCAGAAATGCGGTTAGAACGGGACAAATTGCACATGCATATTTGTTTTGCGGACCACGCGGTGTGGGAAAAACAACCTGCGCACGCATTCTTGCACGGACTTTGAATTGTTATAACCTGGACGAATCCGCTGAAGCTTGCGGAAAATGCGAATCCTGTCTGGCCTTCAACGAATCAAGATCTTTTAACATTCATGAACTGGACGCCGCTTCCAACAATTCGGTTGATGACATCCGCAGTCTGATTGAAAAAGTACGCATTCATCCTCAGGTTGGTAAATACAGCATATACATCATTGATGAGGTGCATATGTTATCACAATCGGCTTTCAATGCCTTCCTGAAAACATTGGAAGAACCTCCCTCGCATGCGATATTCATTCTGGCAACGACTGAAAAACACAAAATACTTCCTACCATTCTTTCGCGATGCCAGGTTTTTGACTTTAACAGGATCCATCCGGATGATATAATAACCTATCTGATGAAGATTGCGGATTCTGAAAACATCAAATATGAAAAGGACGCACTGCACGTGATTGCCGTCAAAGCTGAAGGATCTTTGCGTGATGCCTTGTCGATCTTTGATCAGACAGCCAGTTTTACAGGAAATAACATCACATACAAGGAAGTTGCGGAGAACCTCAACGTGCTTGACCGGGAATATTACTTCAGACTGACGGAAGCTTTTATCAGTAAATCAACCGCAAACGCATTGCTGATCTATGATGAGATCCTTTCAAAGGGTTTTGACGGATTCCATTTTATTGGTGGTATGTCGGGTCATCTTCGTGATCTTCTGGTAAGCCGTGATGTTGAGACCATTCAATTGCTGGAAGCAGGTGAGACCATGAAAGATCAGTATATCAAACAGGCTTCGTTATGTACTCCTGAATTTTTGTTTCAGGCACTTGAAATCTGCAACCAATGTGAAGTGGGTTACAAATCAAGCAAAAATCAACGGTTTCATGTTGAACTGGCACTCATCAGACTCTGCGCTCTGAATGCTGAAAAAAAAAACCTGAATCATAAAAACGATCACATACCTGTTCCTGAAATCGTTTCATCTGCAAAAAACAAGACAGAAACCGGATCTCATCCTGCAACAGGATCTCATTCTGCCGGGCGTAAGGTAACCGTGAATGAGCCGTATCAAAAATATGCTTCAACCGGGGAAAGCATATCCATAAAAGATGCGCTGACATCAAAAATAATGGACATTCCGGATCATGATACCGGTCAGGATCAGGAGAGCAGTGAATTACAGGCTGATACAGCCCTGACAGGATCCGATAAGGCAATATCCCGGGAATTTCTCAATATGTGCTGGGCAGCATACGCGGATCAGATTCACAGGAACAGGCCCAGAATGGCTGTCGCACTTAAGAACACCAAACCCGAAATAGCTTCCGGAAACAGAATTATGATCACTTTGAGCAATCAGGCACAACTTGAAGATTTCAATACAAGCACAAAAGCAGAACTGGAGAAATTTTTACGGCGTGAAATGCAAAACCCTGAAATTTCTGTTGAAACGGCTGTTTCTGAAACAACAAACGGAGATCAGGTCAGATTGTATACAAGCGATGAGAAGTTTGCCTACCTGAACCTTAAAAATCCCCTGTTATCAAAACTAAAAGAAACGCTAAACCTGGAACTGGAATAGCATCATTTTAATCATTAGCACAAATGGAAGGAATAAAAATAACCATTCGGAACGGTAAACTGATCATACCCGATAATCCCGTCATTCCCTTTATCGAAGGTGACGGCACGGGTCCGGATATCTGGGCGGCTGCCGTCCGTGTATTTGATGCAGCTGTCGCAAAAGCATACTCCGGAAAGAAAAGGATCTGCTGGAAGGAAGTGCTGGCGGGTGAGAAAGCCTTCCGGCTGACAGGAGAATGGTTGCCCGAAGAAACCCTGGCTGCCATCCGGAAATATCTGGTGGCTATCAAGGGGCCACTTACCACACCTGTAGGCGGGGGCATACGGTCCTTAAACGTTGCTCTCAGGCAAGTCCTTGATTTATATGTCTGTTTGCGTCCCATAAGATATTACGAGGGTGTGCCTTCACCCGTAAAAAATCCGGCCCATACGGACATGGTTATCTTCAGGGAAAACTCTGAGGACATTTATGCAGGTATTGAATGGATGTCAGGATCAGAACAGGTAAACAAAATCCTTGACTTTCTTATTCATGAAATGGGTGTTACAAAGATCCGTTTTCCGGACACTTCTTCCATTGGCATCAAGCCCGTTTCAAGGGAAGGTACTGAAAGACTGATAAGGTCTGCCATACAATACTGCATCCGGCACCGGCTGCCTTCTGTGACAATGGTACATAAAGGCAACATCATGAAGTTTACGGAGGGTGCTTTTCGCGACTGGGGTTATGAGATGGCAAAAAAGGAATTCGGGGCAGCTGAAATTAACGGAGGTCCATGGTGTTGTATGAAAAATCCACAATCCGGGGAAGAGATCATCATAAAGGATGTTATTGCAGATGCTTTTTTGCAGCAAATCCTCACGAGACCTTCTGAATATTCTGTTATTGCCACATTGAACCTGAACGGGGATTATATATCAGATGCCCTTGCCGCTATTGTGGGGGGAATTGGTATCGCTCCCGGGGCGAACATCAATTATGAAACCGGACATGCGGTCTTTGAAGCCACTCACGGAACGGCACCGAGATATGCCGGTAAAGACATGGTGAATCCCGGTTCGTTGATACTGTCAGGCGTTATGATGCTTGAATACATCGGATGGGATAAAGCAGGCGAACTGATCATTAAAGGATTGCAGAAATCCATTAAAGCCGGAAAAGTGACCTATGACTTTGAAAGGTTTATGCCGGGAGCCACAAAGCTCAAATGTTCAGAATTTGCCAGTGAAATAATCAGGAATATGACATCATAAATGCAGACGAAACCTAGTAAAATGCGTTAAATTTGCAATATGCAGAATCTATTACAAGATGGAACCAGGTAAAATCTTAAAAAAGTTATTCGGAAGCAAGTCACAGCGTGATATTAAAGCAATATTACCCCTGTTGCATAACATTCTTGAGGAATACGAGAAAGTAGTCTTGCTCGACAACGATCAGCTGCGGGCAAAAACCGTTGAAATTAAAGAACAGATCCGCAACCATGTCAGGGAAGATGAAGACAGGATCGAGCAACTGAAAATGGAAATTGATACCGGGACACTGGAAGTGGAAAAAGTAGAAGAGATCTATAACGAAATTGACGGGATCGAGAAGGAGATCGCTGCAAAGACCGAAGCCATTCTCGCGGACCTGATTCCTGTTGCTTTTTCGATCGTGAAAGAAACGGCACGGAGGTTCAAGGAAAATGAGTACATTGAAGTCACGGCCAATGATTTTGACAGGGAACTTGCTGCGAAACGTGAAAGCATTCAGATCGTCGGCAATAAAGCCAGGTATATGAAAACCTGGATTGCCGGAGGTAATCCGACAACCTGGGATATGGTGCACTATGATGAACAGTTGATCGGAGGTGTTGTGCTGCATCAGGGAAAAATTGCCGAAATGGCCACCGGTGAAGGTAAAACGCTCGTGGCTACCTTGCCGGTATTTCTTAATGCATTGGCCGGCAAAGGGGTCCATATTGTAACGGTTAATGACTATCTGTCAAAGCGGGATTCAGAATGGATGGGTCCTATATTTGAAATTCACGGGCTTACTGTGGATTGTATTGATAAACACCAGCCCAATTCCGAATCAAGAAGAAAGGCCTATCTGGCTGACATCACCTATGGAACCAACAACGAATTTGGTTTTGATTACCTGCGTGACAACATGGCTATTAATCCATCTGATCTTGTACAGCGAAAGCACAATTATGCCATTGTAGATGAGGTTGACTCCGTACTGATCGATGATGCAAGAACACCCCTCATCATTTCCGGTCCTGTTCCCAAAGGAGACATTCAGTCGTTTGAGGAATTCAAACCTCAGGTTGAACGGCTGGTCAATGTTCAGCGCAATCTGGTTTCCAATTTTCTGGCAGAAGCAAAGAAGCTTATCAGTGAGGATAAAACGGAAGAAGGAGGCTTTAAGCTCCTTCAGGCTTTTAAAGGATTACCCAAAAGCAAGCCGCTGATCAAATTCCTTAGTGAGCAGGGAAACAAGGCTTTGCTGCTGAAGACCGAAAACTTCTATATGCAGGAGAACAGCAAGAACATGCATAAGGTAACGGATGATCTGTACTTCGTAATTGAAGAAAAGCTGAACTCGGTTGAAATGACGGAAAAGGGGATTGACCTGATAACGGGTTCTGCCGATGATGCAGATTTCTTCATCATGCCGGATATAGGTTCTGAGATCGCCGAACTGGAAAAATCTGACCTGTCACCCAATGATAAGCTCAACAAAAAGGATCAGATCCTGCAGGATTATGCCATAAAATCGGACCGTATACATACGGTAAATCAGTTGCTTAAGGCCTATACCATGTTTGAAAGTGACGTTGATTATGTTGTGATGGATAACAAGGTAAAGATTGTCGATGAGCAGACAGGCCGTATTCTTGAGGGACGAAGGTATTCAGAGGGCCTTCATCAGGCGATCGAAGCAAAGGAAAGGGTTAAGGTTGAAGCTGCCACACAGACATTTGCCACAATCACATTGCAGAACTACTTCAGGATGTACAGGAAACTGGCAGGTATGACCGGTACAGCCGAGACGGAGGCCGGAGAGTTCTGGAACATTTACAAGCTGGATGTCGTGGTGATCCCGACGCATCTTCCCGTAATCCGGGATGACCGGGATGATCTGGTATTCAGGACGAAAAGGGAAAAATACAATAATGTTATCGATGAGATTGTAAGTCTTTTTGATAAAGGACGGCCGGTGCTGGTAGGGACTACTTCTGTGGAGATCTCGGAACTGCTGAGCAGGATGCTGAAACTGAAAGGGATCAAGCACAATGTGCTGAACGCAAAATTGCACCAGCGTGAAGCGGAGATCGTGGCTGATGCAGGCAAAAGTGGTACGGTTACCATAGCTACGAATATGGCGGGCAGGGGTACAGACATCAAACTTAGCGAGGAAGTCCGGAAAGCCGGAGGTTTGGCCATAGTTGGCACGGAAAGGCATGAATCCAGGCGGGTTGACCGGCAGTTGCGCGGTCGTTCAGGCAGGCAGGGAGATCCGGGCTCTTCACAGTTCTATGTCTCACTTGAAGATGACCTGATGCGGCTTTTTGCTTCGGACCGTATTGCAGGTTGGATGGCGCGCATGGGCTGGTCGGAAGGAGAGCCTATTCAGGCAAAGATGATTACGCAATCCATAGAAAGGGCACAGAAAAAAGTTGAGGAAAATAACTTCGGGATCAGAAAACGGTTGCTGGAATATGATGATGTGATGAATTCCCAGCGTGAGGTTATCTATACAAAAAGAAAACACGCATTATTCGGTGAACGCATTGAGGTGGATGTGGCAAGTATGATGTATGATGTTTGCGAAAGTATTGTTGAACAGTGCCATGGAATAGTCGATTTTGAGGAATTCCGTTATAACGTTTTTCGTTATCTGTCAGTGGAAACACCCTTTCAGGATAAAGAATACATTAAGCTGTCACCCGGGGACATAACAGAGCAAATATACAGAGTTTTAAGGGAAACCTTTCTCAGAAAGCAGACCCTCATTTCAAAGCAGGTCTTTCCGGTTGTAAAGGAAGTTTATGAAAAACAGGGAAAACAATATGAAAATATTGTCGTGCCGATCACTGATGGTACAAAGGTGTACAATATTGTAACCAACCTCGAGAAGGCATATCAAACAAACGGTGAGGAACTGGTAAAATCATATGTAAAAAACATCATCCTGCATGTTATCGATGAGGCATGGAAAGAACATCTGCGTGAACTGGATGATCTGAGGCAGTCGGTACAAACAGCCACATACGAACAGAAGGATCCCTTGCTGATATACAAATTCGAGTCTTTTGAGCTTTTCAGGAACATGATCGATAAAGTCAACAAGGATGCTGTGGGTATACTGATCAGGGGTCAGATCCCTGTTCGCGATTCCAGCGGTATCCAGCGGGCTCAGGGACCCAGAAGAACGGATTACAGCAATCTGGAAGCACAAAAACGTGAATTTCAGCGTGAGCAGTCTGCCGGAAAGAAAAAAGAAGAACATATCCAGCCGGTCAGGGTGGAAAAGAAGGTCGGACGGAACGATCCCTGTCCCTGCGGCAGCGGAAAGAAATACAAGCATTGCCATGGTGCGCCCTCCATGGCAACCAAGATGTGATTGAAAATCATTCAGCCATAGCCCTGGCCAGTCCCTGCAATTTCTTGTAATGTTTTTCACTCACGGGTACCAGAGGCAGGCGGACATTATTCTGTGCGATTTTCAGAATTTCCAGCACGGCTTTAACACCTGAGGGACTGCCTTCCTCAAATAATGCCGTCATGATATTGAGTAATTTGTATTGCAAAGCTGTGGCCTCCGGAAAATTGTTATTCAATGCGTGGTTTACCAGGTTCGAAAATTCTTTCGGATAAGCATTTGCTACGACGGATATAACGCCAGATGCCCCTAATGCAATCATTGGCAGCGTAAGTGCATCATCTCCGGAAATAACCAGAAAACTGTCCGGCTTATCTTTAATAATTTGCATAATCTGACCCAAATTACCGGACGCTTCCTTTATGGCAACAATATTCTTAAAATCCCGTGCAAGCTTTACGGTAGTTTCTGCATTTATATTTGATCCGGTCCGGCCCGGTACATTATACACAATAACCGGGACCGGAGAGGCCTGGGCAATGGTCTTAAAGTGCATGTATATACCATTTTGGGACGGTTTGTTATAATAAGGGGAGACCGACAATACGGCACTCACTCCGTCGTATTCATAATGCCTGACGGCATCAACAACTTCCTGTGTATTGTTGCCTCCTATACCAACAACAACAGGGATTCTGTCATTGACAACTTCCACGACATAACTGACGACAGCTTTCTTTTCATCTTTTGACAGGGTGACTGATTCACCTGTGGTACCCAGTACAACCACATAGTTTGCATTGCCTTCGATGATATGGTTCAGAAGTTTGCCGAGCGATTTAAAATCAATACTTTGGTCATTTCTGAAGGGTGTGACAATAGCAACACCCGTACCGGTTAGTCTTTTTTTCATCATGGATTGTTTTTATTGATGATCATAAGGTAATGCATGAGTTGATTAATAAGGAAGTTAAGCTGTAACTCGGTGTCAGTCCTTTTTGTCATGCCGGGATCAGGTTTTCTGTCATTTGATTTTTGCATTTGTCCGGAAGATATTTCTGACTGAAGCTTCTTCATCCGTGCTTTCTCCTTTTCGATGTCAATCATCAGATCGAGGGCAGTATCCTCGGATGAATATCTTCCTGCTTTGAATCTGGCAGGTGATAAAGCTGTTATGTACTGTATGGGATAATAATCTTCAAGGCTCAGATTGATCAGAATATCAAAAGGTTCATTCATGAATTTGTCTGTAATTTCCGAGCAGGGTTTATCATACCAGTTCAGATTGCCTTTGTGAAAAAAATCAAAATCCTTTCTGTACAGATATTGATCAACCAGGTTTTTGCTGTGAACATATCCCAGGATGCTCACTGTCACATCATGATCTGAAATTCTTTTTGCCAGATCCCTTATGATTTCAAAACCGGCCAGTTCGGTCGCATTATAAATGATGCCTATTTTCTTTGCTTCAGCCAGGTTGCAAACTGCCGGATTTCGCTTTCTTTTTTTCAGCTGCTGCCTCAGTATATAACTGCCGACACAGATCCTGATTTTACCTGGCCATTCCATAATGCAATTTTAAGAAAAATAAACAGACAATTGAAAAAAAACTTATTCAGTCTCAAAAAACGGGTTTCTGTCTATGAAATGTCCTGATCCTTCGATTCCTTTTGCTGCCGTAATGAACATTATTGTAAATTAGCATGTTCATTTACATTTGATGCTTTTAAGAATATGAATGGTAAGTTTACGGGTAATACGGCTAAAATTGCCCTGCATGTCCTGGCATGGATCATTCTGATTGTTTTACCCCAATATCTGGGCGGACGCTATTGGGGTTACAGCAACCTTTTTACCTGGTGGTTTTTTGTGAATACGGGGACTTACCTCGTTATTTTCTATGTCAACTTTCTCTTTCTGGTTCCAAGATTTTACTTTACCGGTAAGAAACTCATATATTTTGCATCAGCAATCGTTCTGATGGTCGGGATATATTATCTTACTGAAATTGCAAATGAAACATTCTTCAGAAGACAGAGGACAGAAAGGCTTGCAAGTATAGCCGACTCCTCAGGTCTGGATACACTAAATTATGCAAGATATCAGGAAAATCCTGGGAGAATTGCGGGAAATGTATACGACAGCAACCGGACTGCAAATATTCCTTCAAACATCAGCAGAACGGCGAGAAACCGGACGGATACAACTTCGGTTGCCGGTGTAAGGAGTGATTCGGCAAGGTTTTACCGGGGGACTGAAGGCTCATCAGTTTATGGTCCGCCCACGAATAATGACAATGACAGGGGATCCAGGCCTCCGGGCGATCTGCGAAGGCTGTTGCGGCCATTTCCTTTTCAGGTTTACAATTATGCGCTGGCAGCTGTTTTCTTTACCTTTTTTTCACTCGGATTAAAAGTAATGGAACGGCATGCAAGAATTGAAAAAAGACAAAAAGAACTTGAAAAGGAAAAGCTGAATTCGGAACTGGCATTGCTGAAAAATCAGATAAGTCCTCATTTTTTCTTTAACACCCTGAACAACATTTACGCACTGATTGCGATCAATACTGTGGATTCTCAGGAGGCAGTCCTGAAGCTCTCAAAGCTGATGCGTTACCTGCTTTATGAATCGGAACAGGGGAAGACACAGCTCAGCAGTGAAATTGAATTCATGAACAATTATATCGATTTGATGAGACTGAGAATGAGCGATAAAGTTACATTATCGGTCAGGTTTCCGGAACAATATGAAAATTTTTCAATGCCACCGCTGCTTTTCATACCTTTCATTGAAAATGCTTTTAAACACGGCATCACATTCCGTGAAAAATCATATATAGAAATTTCCATGCACGTGGAAAAGGGAAAGCTGTATTTTCAGTGCATGAACAGCCTGGGGAAAAAGCCATCTGAAGAAGAAGGAGAACAGCACAACGGCATCGGTCTTGAAAATGTCACCAAAAGGCTGAACCTGCTGTTCCCGAATCAGCACAAGCTGAAAATTGATCAAAGCGAGAAGGAATTTCAAGTGCACCTTGAAATCGATCTGAAGCAATATAAGTCATGATCAGAACCATTGCAATTGATGATGAACCGCTGGCTCTGCAACTTGTGGAAGGATATGTTGAAAAGACGCCCGGTTTAAAGCTCGTCGGAAAATTTGACAATCCTCTGGATGCCGTTGAATTTATGAGCCGGGAAAGCGTGGACCTGATTTTTGTGGACATCCAGATGCCTGACCTGAGTGGCATAGAATTCACCCGTACCCTGGAGAAAGGGCCCAAGGTAATCTTTACAACAGCCTATGAAAAATATGCTCTTGAAGGCTTCAAGCTCGATGTCGTGGATTACCTGCTGAAACCTTTCAGCTATGAAGAATTCCTGAAAGCTGTTAACAAGGCAAGGAGATTCATTAAACTGGAACAGGTGACGCACAGCCACATATCAGCCGATGATGAATTTCTTTTCCTGAAATCGGAATATAAAATAAAAAGGATCAATTTTAACGATATCCTTTATATCGAAGGGCTTAAAGATTATATCAAAGTATACACTCAAATTGAAGCCAAACCCATATTGTCATTGACTTCCCTGAAACTCCTGGAATCCAAACTTCCCGGTTCAAAATTCATGCGTGTGCACCGTTCATTTATTGTGAATCTCGCAAAAATCCATACAATTGAACGCAGCAGAATCATATTCGGGAAAACATACATACCGGTGAGCGAACAATACAAAGATAAATTCCAGGATTATGTGAACAAGAATTTTCTCTGATCCGTTTATTTTGTTTCCAGTTCATTAAACCATAAAATTGTTGCAACACCCCAGGGTATAATGCCTGTATTGTGCGTAAGCCCTTCAAATTCAAAAAATTTTACCCGGTCCGGACTTACCCCGAGTTCGATAAAATCATCATATATTGCGGATGACTGTGAAGATGGCACATCCATGTCATCCGTACCATGGTATAAGTTTATGTACGAGACTGTATTCCATGCATATGTGCTGTTATCTGCCATAACATTTCTGAGTTGCGCAAAATCAGCCCCGTCTGTAAAGTCCTCAATGACTTCAGCCGAGAGCAGATCCTGTATCACACCAGTAAGCTGGGAATTGATCTCAGCAATTGATTTTGTGCCGTTAAACAATCCGGGCATGCGGCTGGCATATGGTTCATTGAAAAACTTGTCCAGTTCATCCTGTATGGTTCCGTAAACCTGCTGGGCATAAATGAAATAGGGAAGATATAAGGGACTTGGTATGGTTTCCTGACTTATATAATATTCTGTCACGGAAGCCAGATCATAGGCACCCGCTCCACATGATGAGGCAACAACGTCAAATCCGGGATCAGGACCATTTTCAATCGCATCCAGGACAGATAATGTAGCACCTCCCCCCTGTGAATATCCCATCAGATAATAATTCCCGCTGCAGCTTGCAGTTATGCCACCAATATTGGTCAGTTCAACGGCAGCTTTTATTATGTCGATAACCGACTGATCTGTACACTCCTTGTTAAAATAAGGGTGTACGATATCCGCTGAAGCACCGAAACCGATATAGTCAGGCATGACCATGACATAACCGTTTCCTGCCATACTCTGGATGAGCATGTATTCCGTCCTGTAAGGATCCAAGCTGGGTACGTTGTCATTTAGTGTGGTGGTGCCGTTCTGAAAACTGATCAGCGGAAATGCTTCACCAGCCATCGGAATGCATACCAGTCCGGATGCTTCAATTAGAGAATCGCCATAGTGTGTTTCGTATTTTATCCTGTATACATCGACGCCATATTGTGTATTGGTAATCAGGGAACCGGCACCTGCATCCGGGTACTGCTGGTTGAGTGTTGACAGCAATAATTGGATTGAAACCAGACTTAGCGTACTCACTTTTTCATATTCAAGCAGATAATCACCGTAATTTTCTTCGTCAACGGTTTTCTTACAGGATGAAACCAGCAGACTGAACACGACAATCACTGCCATGCAGAAACCTGGCAGCGGTTTGAGAGCACTGAATCTTTTCATTATTATTTGTTTTTTTAGGTTTTACGGATATGTTCCTGCAAATTTAATGTTTATTATGGAAACCGGTATATCCTGGCTACCCATCCACCGCCGGGAGCAAGATCAATGGTTTTCTTCATGTCGTTGTTCACAATTTCCGTGTATCTGGAATAATCGACTGCTACCCTGTCGGCATTAACCCCGTCCTGCCAGATGTCCATGCGGAAATCCCCTTCTTCCAGAAACCAGAAATCTATTTGAAGGTCCCTTGCAGTCCAGTCGGTCATGGCTCCCACATACCAGTCTCCCGACAAAGCTTTCCTGGCCACAACGACATAATCACCGGCTTTCCCTTCAAGGGCAACACTCTGATCCCAGACTACCGGGACAATGCTCAGAAATTCCATGCATTCCGGTTCCCTGTAATAATTCGACGGGGCATCACACAGCATTTGCAAAGGACTCGTAAAAACTATATACATGGCAAGCTGATGGCATCTCGTACCGAGACTCATGGGGCGGCTGTTGAAGGGTGCCCATGAACGGCTTTGGGCATTGAGCATAGCCCCCGGTGTATAATCCATGGGACCGACTGCATTGCGTATAAAAGGCAGGGTGACGTTGTGCTCCGGCGCGATACTCCTGGTATTGTCCCATTTTGACTGTTCCAGTCCGTAAACGCCCTCCCTTGTCAATACATTGGGATACATGCGCTCCATTCCCGTCGGTTTGAATGATCCGTGGAAATCCACGATCAGTTTTCTTTCAGCAGCTTCTCTTGCTGTCCGTTCATAAAAATTTACCGCAACCTGATCATCCCTTTGCATGAAATCAACTTTAATTCCTTTTATTCCCCATCGCTGATAAAGATCAAGCGCTGCTTCCATCTGGTTATCAAGACTGGTCCAGAGTACCCAGAGAATCATGCCGACATTTTTTTCAGCGGCATAAGAGAGTAGTTCGGGCATGTTGATGTCTTCAATGCAGACTGTAATGTCAGTCGTGGGAGACCAGCCTTCATCCAGGATGATGTATTCGAGACCGTACCGGGCTGCAAAATCGATATAGTACTTATAGGTTTCAGTGTTTATGCCGGATCTGAAATCGACCTGATACAGGTTAAGGGCATTCCACCAGTCCCAGGACACCTTTCCCGGTCTGACCCAGCTGAAATCTTCTTCAGTTTCCCTTGACAGTTGATAAACCAGTTGATTCACAAGTAATCCTGCATCATTCCTTTCGATCATTATGACCCTCCAGGGAAATGTACGGTTACCCTCAGTATATGCAATGAAGTTTTCAGTTCTGATCACCCTCCGGTCCCTGTCCCTTACCAGGCGCTCTTCAGCAGGATAGGGCGGAAAAGTTGCTGTGAGTCCGGTACCGGAATTACCTGTAAGCCACATGCCAGGATAATTGTACAAATCTGCTTCGGAGATCAGCATTTTAATTCCGTCATGGGTTACCAGGACCGGCAGACTTGCAAGACTGTCCCTGCTGATCTCATGTATTGCAAAATGTTTATAAAGTCTTTCGTTATGCGAATAAAAACTGCTCTCGAGGGGGTACAGGCTTGAATCATTCTGGTGAAAAGCAAAGTGAACGGTTTCATCCAGAATTTCAATACTGTCCGGCATTTGTGTTTCCCAACGGTACGCCACGCCGTTGTTGTAAGCACGAAAAGTCAGCAGGATGTGGTTCCGGAATTCTATCGTGATTTCATTGAAATGATCCCTGATGGTTTTTGATTTTTCACGGATTACCGGATGGATATCCTGTTCAACGGTTCTTCTTCTGATACGGCGGACTTTCCATACGTCGGGAGTCGTTTTATCAATACTGATGCTGATGCCTGAAGGATTCAGGATGGCTTCATTACGGTAATTTACACTGAAGGCAATGTCGGGTCCTGCGGTAATATCGATCTGAATGTTACCATCCGGGGAATTTACCTGGTATTGTTGTCCGGATGCAAACCTCAAATTGGAAGCAAGCAGCAGAAGGGTAATAAGAAGTGTTCTCATATGGCTAGCGTTTGGATAATGGTTGTCAGAATTATATGCTGAAAGCAAAAATAATGCAAGTTTCATTATGCCGAGACGGTAAAGTCCCGATAAGGTCTATTCAAAATCATCCTTCATCATGATTGCCGGATTTTCGATAAGTTCCTTTACCCTGACCAGAAAACCGACTGATTCCTTGCCGTCTATAAGACGGTGGTCATAAGAAAGTGCAAGATACATAACAGGTCTGACCACGATTTGATCCTGAACGACTACCGGACGCTTGACAATGTTATGCATACCCAGTATGGCAGATTGGGGGGGATTTATGATCGGGGTAGAGAGCATGGAACCAAATACACCGCCATTGGTTACCGTAAATGTCCCTCCTGTCATTTCTTCAATGGAAAGTTTTCCGTTCCTGGCTTTTTCAGCAAGGATTGCAATTGATCTTTCAATTTCTGAAATGGAAAGTTTTTGTGCATTATTAATGACAGGAACCATGAGTCCTTTTTCCGTTTGTACGGCAAAGGAAATATCAACATAACCGGGCGTGATGATCTGATCGCCATCGATCATTGAATTTACCCTGGGAAAATCCATGAGTGCAGCAGCACAAGCTTTTACAAAAAAGGACACCAGTCCCAGCTTCATCCCAAACCGCTCCGCAAATTGCTGCTGGTATTTTTTCCTCGTACCAAGCAAAGCGCTCATATCAACTTCATTAAATGTCGTCAGCATGGCTGTTTCATTCTTTACAGCAACCAGCCTCCTGCTTAGCTTGCGCCGCAATGGTGACATTGGCGTGATCTGTTTGCTGCGTTCCCCGGGATCAGCAGAAGGTATGCTGTCATCAGGAAGAGACGTATTTTGGATCACCAGTTCAACCTCACGACGGGTCAGTTTCTTCAGTCCGTTTATGATCTCTTCCAGGTTCAGGTTGTTTTCTTCCATGACTTTCTTTGCCAATGGAGTTACTTTTATCTGATCATGTTGCTTTTTCGGACTATGTGAGGAAATGCCTGTTGCCTGTTCCCTGGTCGCTTTTTTTGCTGCATCTGATGAGGAATCGTTTTGCTTTCCACCTGAACCAGTCCTTTTGCCTGTTTTGCTTCCCTCGCCGGGAATATCCGTTCTGACTTCAGTATGAACCTTGCAGGCAACGTCACCGGCCTGCAATTTCTTACCGGGCCGGACAAGGATCTGAATGACACCAGCTTCAGGTGATATCAGAGGAAGCGTTGCTTTATCCGTTTCAACTTCTGCAACCTCCTGATCCTTTTCAACGTATTCATTGTCCTCCACCAGCCAGCGCCCGATGGCAACTTCCGTGACCGATTCTCCCGGACTTGGTATCCTGATCTCAATGGTCATTGCAGTTCTTCGTTTGACTTATCATGATATTTCTGAAAAATAGCCGTACTCTTTCAGGATCTGCTCACGTATACTGCCATCCGGACATTGCAATCCGCAGTAACGATTCTTAAGTTCACAAACACATTTGCGAAAGACCTTGTTGATGATTTCTTCCTGACTGCGCTTGTGTATTTTGGTAAGTCCGGTTGCAGTACTTCCGCTTGCCTGTCTGCAAACGGGAATGATCTCATGATCTCTGAATTCATGCCGGATGTGTCTCCAGGCTCCCATGTTTACAGGTTCTTCCTGCACCCACAATGTCAGCACAAGATTGGGAAATTGACTAATGACGGTTCGGACTCGGTGGAGCGGAAACGGATGCAACTGTTCAATGCGGACGATTGCAACATCTTTTGCCAGAAGTTCCTCCTTTCTTGAAGCCAGATCATAATATATCTTACCTGTGCAGAATACAAGCCGCCTGACTTCCTCATGATCCACATTATGATCTTCGATAACTTCCTGGAAGCGGCCTTCGGCAAGTTCATCCAGTTGTGAAATGCATCCGGGATGACGCAGGAGACTTTTGGGCGTAAAAATGATCAGTGGTACACGGAAATCCCTTCTGACACTCTGCCGGAGTATGTGAAACATGTTAGCGGGTGTGGTGGGATTCACGATCTGCATGTTGTTGCGTGCAGCCAGCAGCAAAAACCTTTCTATCCTAGCACTTGAATGCTCAGGTCCCTGACCTTCATATCCGTGCGGCAGGAACAGAACAATACCGTTCATCAATCCCCATTTTTCTTCAGCGGAACTGATGTACTGATCTATGATCACCTGGGCAACATTGGCAAAATCGCCATACTGTGCTTCCCAGATGGTCAGCCCTTGTGGTGCCGCCAATGCGTATCCGTATTCAAAGCCAAGTGTTCCGTACTCATTTAACGGTGAATTGTATATGTTAAAGGATGCCTGATTTTTATCCACATATTTCAAAGGAGTATATGCATCATCAGTATCCTCAATCACATGCGAAGCATGCCGGTGCGAGAAAGTACCCCGGATAGAATCCTGTCCGCTTAGCCTGACGGGGTAACCTTCATAAACAAGTGTTCCGTAAGCCATTAACTCAGCAAGCGCCCAATCCACTTTTTGATCAAGCAACATCTTGATCCTGTTTTTTATCAGCCGATTGGTTTTGTCAATAAATTTTTTATCCCGGGGTAAATAATTTACTCGCCTCGCTATTTGTTGCAGAAACTTTTTGGACAATTTACCGGGAACCTGTCTGCTAAAATCAGCAAGGTCTGCATGTTTATATTTTTTCCAGTCACCATACAGGAACTGCTGAATATCAACTTTTCCCATGCTTTTGGAAACCTGAAGTTTTTCTTCCAGAAAATCGTAGAATTCCTCCTCTTTTTCTGCAATCTCTCCTGATGTGTAAATATTTTGTCCGATAAGCATCTGCGCATAAATATCCCTGGGATTGGGATGATTTTCAATAGCCCGGTATAGCGTGGGTTGTGTGTACCTGGGCTCGTCACCTTCGTTATGCCCGTATTTACGGTATGAAAGAATATCAATAAAAACGTCAGTATGGAATACCTGCCGGTATTCCATTGCCAGCCTGACCGTATGCACCAGCGCTTCAACATCATCCCCGTTCACATGAAAAATAGGCGCTTTGATCACTTTTCCAATATCGGTGCAATATGTGCTGGACCTGGCATCCAGGTAGTTCGTGGTAAAACCTACCTGATTGTTAATGATTATATGGATGGTTCCGCCGGTTTTATATCCGCTCAGCTCTGACATCTGAACAACCTCATATACGATTCCCTGTCCCGCTATAGCTGCATCACCGTGTATGAGTACCGGAAGTGCCCGTGCAACATCTCCTCCGAACTTATGATCGATCTTGGCTCTTGTAATGCCTTGAGTTATTGGTGAAACCGATTCAAGATGTGCAGCATTCGGAACCAGGTGCAGGGCAATGCTGTTCCCATTGTTCAACCGGATCTGATTACAATATCCGAGATGGTATTTGACGTCTCCCAGGGCTATGGAATCTTCATATTCCTCAGCCACAAACTCCTGAAAGATCTTCTCATACGGTTTTTCCAGAACATTGGCCAGTACATTCAATCTTCCGCGATGGGCCATTCCGATAAAGCATTCTTCCACGCCCAGATCTGAACCTTTCTCGATCAGATAGTACAGAGCAGGTATAAGCGTCTCAGTTCCTTCAAGCGAAAAGCGTTTTTGACCGGTAAATTTCTTATGAATAAAATTTTCAAATCCCACAGCTTTTAACAAATGTGAAAAAATCTGCTTCCTGTCATGTTCGCTGAAAACTGTCCTGTTCCTGGAGCTTTCAATTCGTTTTATAAGCCAGTCGATTTTTTCAGGATTGCGGATAAACATAAATTCGGATCCAATTGATTGACAATAAGTTTCCTGCAGATGGGATATAATATCCTTTAAATATGAATTGCCCAGCCCAATTTCAGTCCCGGCATGGAAAACCTTATTCAAATCCGGTTCATTCAGTCCATAATTTTCGGGATCGAGGGCAGGCAGGTATTTTCTCCTCGTCCTCACGGGATTCGTAGTTGTAAACAGAT
This sequence comes from Bacteroidales bacterium, assembly GCA_016935355.1. Classification (GTDB taxonomy): domain Bacteria; phylum Bacteroidota; class Bacteroidia; order Bacteroidales; family UBA10428; genus UBA5072. The sequence continues at coordinate 41,380 of JAFGRC010000009.1, read as the reverse complement.
GACCCCGTTTCCGGAATGCATCGATGTAGTTCAGTACCCTGAATTCTTTGTCCAGATGATCTGTATTTTCAGCAGGCGGATCTGGATACAGTTGCCTGGCGAATTCAAACCCCTGAAAAAAGTGCCGCCAGCTTTGATCCACCAGACCGGGATTGTTTTCATATTGACTGTAGAGGTTTTCTATGGAATCAATATTGCCCTGATCTATGAAAGAAAACTTGTCCATTGCTGCAGTCCCTTCTTATTGCGTACCGTTGTAAATGTATATCAAAAATACTAAACTTTTATACATGTTAATTGTTCATTTAACAAGTACAGAATCACTTACAATATACAACAATGGTGAGCTGTTTATGTTGATACAAAAGTATTCGTTATCTTATCGATCATTACCTTCATTGCTTTGTACTGATAACATATTTGGGTCAGCAGACCCATCACCTGAATCCCTTCATCCTTTTTTTTTCATTAACGGTACTTATGTGGGATCAGGTAATTTTGCAGGTAATCCTTCACTCCTTTGTCAAGAGGCGTAAATTCACCGGTATACCCCGAGCGGTATAGCTTCTTCATGTCGGCTTCCGTAAAATACTGATAAGTATCCCTGATATCGGCCGGGGTATCGATGAACTCAATATTGGGTACCATGTTCAATGCACTGAAAGTGACTTTTGTCAGTTCCAGAAAAGACCGGGCCCGGCCGGTTCCAACATTGTAAATGCCTGAATCAGGTCTGTTATGATAAAAAAACAACATTACATCCACGACATCCCTGACATATATAAAATCGCGCTTTTGTTCACCGTCAGCCACATCAATCCTGTGTGATCTGAACAACCTCATTACACCTCGTTTTCTAATTTGCTCATAAGCGTGATAAACGACCGATGCCATTCTGCCTTTATGATATTCATTCGGACCGTATACATTGAAAAATTTCAGTCCTGTCCAGTATGGAGGCGTATCCGTTTGTTTCAGCACCCATTTGTCAAATTCATTTTTGGAATCACCATAAGGATTCAGGGGTTTCAATCGGGGTATGATCTCATGTACATCGTGATAGCCCAATTCTCCCATGCCATATGTGGCAGCTGAAGAGGCATATACAAGAGGAATGGAGCATTTCGAGCAGATCTCCCATATCCTCTTTGAATATTCCAGATTCAGCCTGTCGAAAACACTTTTTCTGAACTCAGTTGTATCCGTCCTTGCTCCAAGATGAAAGACAAACTCAACGGACTGGTGGTTTTTAACGAACCATGAAATGAAATGATCACGGTCGATCTGCTCATGATAGTGTTTGTCAGCCAGATTTTTATTTTTCTTTTCGCTTGTAAATCTGTCCACAACGATAATCCCGTGTATCTTGCTCAAATTAAAGCTGCCGATCAGGTTGCTTGCAATAAAACCTGCGGCACCTGTTATTGCGATCATATTTATTGAATATATCTTCGGTTATTTTACAACTGGTTTCACTGTAAAGACATCAGAATATCAAATACGGAAGCGCTAAGATTTTTGATCGCCAATGAAAAATTCCAGTTTTCGACTTTACGGAGTTCCACAAAATATGATATTGCACGAATTTGGAGGAAAGGTATTTTTTCCATCAGGCAAACATAAAAAAATGCGGCGCCTTCCATGGTGACAATTTCACAACTGAATTTGGACTTTAATTTCTGAATATTTTCCATTTTTTCATGCATTGTATTAACTGTGAAGGCTTTAACCGGGATAAGGGAATCCACTTCTGTCAGCTCAAATGTGCCAATGCTGCGCAATACTTCACCCGTAAACGGAAATGAATCTTCTTTAAGCATTTCTTTTTCGCTGAGTGTAAAAAAGGAATCCTTATCCTCAAATCCCAGGTCGGCAAACTCATCCTGAACAACATTCACGACAAAGCCCAGCTCGAGAAAGTAGTCAAAACTTCCTGCAATCCCTGCATTGATTGCAAGATCATAATTAAAAATGCTGAATGTTTTAAGCAGGTGATATGTCATAAATACACTTCCGTGACCTGTAACAAGAATGTCAATATCCAGCATACCCAGGCGGTAGTTGTATAAATTGTCATTCAGTTTCGCGATCAATTCAAGTTTGTCACGCAATTCCTTCACTTCATTGTTCGTAGCGGCAACAATAAGGATTTTCATGAGCAATTCTATTTTATTTAAGGTCGGTATAAAGATATTCAACCCGGATGAAAGATTTTGTTATAAAAGCAAACTCCGGTAAAAATGTCAGCTTTGCCTTTTCTTCAGAATAATTAAACACTTTAATAATTAATTTGTGAATTATTCGGGTTAAATTTGTCGACAGCTGAACGTTCTAAAGTTATAATATTTTTGGTTCGTATCGCAAAAAAGGCCAATTGATCAGAATCATTGAAGCACCAATATGGAAACAAGGAAAATAGTACTGGAAGGCATTTCTGAAACAGGATTTGAAAGAATTGACAAGTTCAATGGCCGCAAGACGAAATCACTTGCTGCGTTGTACAGAAAAGTATTGTCCAACCTGGGCGAAGATCCAAACAGGGAAGGTCTTCTAAAGACTCCTGACCGGGTGGCAAAGGCTATGCAGTATTTTACACACGGATATTATATTGATCCGGCAGAAATTTTGCAGGCTTCGCGTTTTCATGAGGACTATAGGCAAATGGTCATTGTTAAAGATATTGAATTGTACTCGTTGTGTGAGCATCATATGGTTCCTTTTTTTGGAAAGGCTCATGTGGCTTATATACCCAACGGATATATAACGGGATTGAGTAAAATTGCCAGGGTAGTGGAAGCATTTGCCCGAAGGTTACAGGTCCAGGAGAGGCTGACCATGCAGATCCGGGACTGTATTCAGGATACCCTGAATCCTATGGGTGTTGCTGTGGTCATTGAGGCCAAACATCTTTGTATGGTCATGCGCGGAGTACAGAAACAAAATTCTGTAACTACAACTTCCGCCTTTACAGGTTGTTTTTTAAAGGATAACCGCACCCGGGAAGAATACATTCATATGATCGGGGTAAAGCTGCATTAGGGCGAATGAAGTTCATTCATTCATGAATACCCATCCTTCTCCGCGACCAGTCATTTCAAGCGGCATAACCAACATGACAGACCAAAGAAGTAAATACACGTTTTTTTTTCGCAATTTGCTGAAAGGATTCATCTGGCTTGCCTTTATCATAGCATTGTTTGTCTTTGCCAAGCATAATATTGACAAAGAGTTGCTGTTGCGTTTTGAACCCTTTCTTTCAGAGACCGTATTGATCATAATGGTTTTTGTTGTTTCGGAAATCGTTTTTGGCATCATCCCCCCTGAATTATTTATGCTCTGGGCATTGCGAACCGGCCAGTTGTCAGGTTATATCGGATACGTGGCATTGTTTGCCATTCTATCCTATATGGCAGGTATATTGGGCTACCTGTTCGGACGTTATCTGAACACTACCAGATTGTATCAGTATCTGCGGAAACGATTTCTAAGCAGAACCGAGATGCTTCTGCAGGTCTACGGATTGTATCTGATCCTGGTTGCTGCAATTACACCTGTACCTTTTTCGGCAGTAGCCATGTTGGTTGGAGCGGTAAAATATCCGGGTAAAAATTATGCCTGGTGGTCCTTGTCGCGTTTTATCCGGTTTACAGTATATGCATGGATCATATGGGAAGCGAATATGTTATAAACCTTTTCTGTATTTTGTCCTTGTGCAAGATAGACATCAATACCGCTGTTGACTTTAATCCCTGTGAAATCAGCCACATTGCTGCTTTTGCAGCTTCAACCTTAATATCTGTTCAGCCATTTGTAACGCCTTGCATTATCACCAAATTTAACGGCCGCCATGATTTCATGTGAACCGAGTGTACGGGCACCAATGGCGTTAAAGGTATAGTCAAAAGCGTATCCGAAATAAAATTTATCCACACGGACTCCTCCCATGATGATGGCAGACGAGCCTTTTCCGTTAAAGGATTCCTCTACCAGGCTGTAACTACCGCCTGAACGATAGGACAGTCCCACCCAGTAATTCTCCTGGAAATACAATTTTGCATTCAGGTCGATCTGTGCAATGAACTTTTCTGTAGTCTTAAACAGGAATGAAGGTTCCAGAAGGATATCCCGGTTTATTTCGAACCGGTAACCTCCAATAATGAAATAATGCCGCATCATTTTAAATCCCGGACCATCCTCGTCGGCACCCAGTTTAAGCGGGCTCTGGAACAACTGCATGGCAGATAAACCAGCATAAAGATGCTGATCGGTGTAATAAACGCCGAAATTTGCGTCCGGTATCAGTGCTGATTTCTCGGTATTCAATAATAGCTGGTCATCGGGATCAAGCAGGTTCATCTTTTCTTCATTGATGCGGAACTGATAGCCCGTCAGGGAAATCCCGAACGAAAGCTGTGATGCCGAAAATTCAATATGATAACTATAGGTTCCCTGTATCCCGGTACGGTTGAAAGCTCCGGCCATATCCGTAAATGCATAGCCGCCATATCCGACACGGCCGCTGCGCGACATGACCCTTCTGCGCCTTCTGATGGAAGCTGAACGGGAAATATAACTGTTCCTCAGCATCCTTGTTTGAGCACTGATGGCATAGGTTCCCGGGGCATCCTGCATTCCGAGCCACTGTTCCCTTGCGGTCACATTGATTGCAGTATAGCCTTCATGACCTGCAACAGCAGGATTGATGAGAAAAGCATTCATCATGTACTGACTGTAAACAGGCAATTGTTGTGCATGTGACCTAAAAGTACACATCAGCACGAACAAAACGGCAAATCGGACCATTATGTGCAATCTTGTATTTTTCATTTGGTTCTCAGAACATTCGGTATCGGTTTTTACAATATGGCATTTTCATTAAATAACTGTTTTACCGGATGAGGTTTATATAGCCCGTTAAGGGATCAATATGCGAGATTTTTAAGTCAAGCACAAAATAGTAGGCATCCATAGGCATTTCCTTACCCGACAATGATTCTCCGTTCCAGGGATTGTTGTGAATATCAGTGGTCCTCCATATAAGTCTTCCCCAGCGGTCATAGATCTCCAGAACCGCATCCGGGAACATATCAATATTCGGAATGACCCATGTGTCGTTTTGTCCGTTTTTATCACCCGGTGTAATGGTATTGGGCATATTCTCGAACAAAATGTATACATCGCACACTTCAAGCACAAGAGTATCAGAACCTTTACATCCATTAAAATCAGTGACTTCAACCCAGAGCACCTCAGGTTCTTTTCGTCTGCCATCAACCAGGATCGGGTTGATGATATCCCCGGTCGACCATTGGTAGGTAGCATAGTCACCTGCATCAATAAGCCATGTAGCGCTTCCGCACAAAGCAGTGTCATTTCCCAGATCCACAACAGGTAACGGAAATAGCGCAAGATAGGCAGAATCATAATCGACACAACCATCAGCTCCGGTAACCTGTACCCAGACGGTTCCCGGATCACTGGTTATCAGAGTGGAACTGGTGCTGTTATCCGACCAAAGATAGGTCAGCGCATAACTGTAACTGGTCTCTGCATTAAATTCATAGCTGTCGCCCGCACATACTCCGGCTTCATCTCCTATATCGGCAACAGGCGCCTGGATATTCAGTTCGGCTTCCACGGGAATTCCAAAGCAGCCGAATTCAGACTGCTCGGTTACTGAGATCCGGTGCGTTCCCCTGTTAAAATTCCACCTGACGACAATCGTATCATTGCCCTGGCCATCAATGATCTCACCTCCTTCAACATCCCAGAAAAAAACCGAGTTTTCCCAGCCGGTCACGCCATAGGACTCCGTGTTGCCGGCACAGGCATAAGGTAAATCCTGCCCGTACCCCAACACGAAGCTTATGATTAGAAAAAGCAATGATATGAAATGCCGTTTTTTCAAAATGTTGTATGCAGTGGCGAAAAACAAAATTTTAAAATCTGTTCACTATTGTGCCCAGTTGTTCGGAATATGATAGATCGGGCCGGTTACAGGTGCAGGATAAACCGTCACAACTACTGTTTCACCGGCAGCGTAATATGTAAATGCACTAGCATCCGAATCGTCACCGGCCAAATCGATGAAATCACCAAACCTTGAAGCCTGGTCGTTAATGCCGGTCAGCGTATACGTATACACAGTCACAGCATTTCTGGTCCCATTGTTGATCACATTGAATGCACCAAAAGTCATGAGATCCGGAGCAGATCCGGCATCTGCAATACTCTGCGGAGTATCCGTTGTATATTCCTCAGCATATTTCTGTACACCTTCGCGATTGGTGCCGTTTTCATCATCATAATAAAATTCCTTTGCACCAAGCTCATCCAGGGTTGCGATTTCAAGCGACCAGACCAGCCGGTATTGCTGCCAGCCATCGGAAATAATAGTCTGGATATCATCTGGCAGACCCGCATCACCTGCACAGAATAAATAGGTGGCATCACCTCCCATTGTCACACCGGGTTCCGCGTGAACCACAATATTCAGGTCAACCTGTGGACCCGAACAACCACCGTAAAGTGCGGGTGCATTTTCCGTCACCGACAGCACATAGCTGCCGGCATCACCGGATGCCGCAGTCACGGTAACATAGTTGTCATCAGTGGAAGCCTGATTGACCGTAAGGTTATCAACGGCTGTACCGGACCATGTCCACGTAAATCCATTTGTTAACGTGAAAATCGCGTTTTCCACATCATAATTCGGATGATAATACGGATCGGGCAGTGCGTAAACCGGAACAGTTGTTCCTTCAGTCATGTGTGTGGTCGCCTCCGTTGTGCTGGGCGTGTATGTCACAACTCCGGCAGCAGGTACCGTGGAACCGTCATGCGTTGTCTGATTGAAAGCACTGACGCTCAAAAGCATTGCAGCTTCAACGCATAAAACCGATCTCAAAATTTTCATTTTTCTCATTTTTATCAATTTAATAGTTCATAAAAATTTTTATTTCAATGGGGTTTTCTCCGATCCGTTTAAAGATTTGGAGTGTACTATCGTATGTTTGTTATTCTTCTTCATGTTATTCTTCTGGTTTGTAATTCATTTTTTGGACGTCATTCATAATGATTATCCGGAATATGATATGCCGGTCCGGTTTCCGGTCTCCTGTAAACCTCAACATTCAGCTCCGTATCGTCAACTGCACTGCATCCGTAGGAATTTTCATAGTTGACAAAAACCGATTGCGTACCCGTAGTTTCCCAGGTGACGGTCACCGAATGATCCGTTGATGTACCGCCTGCTGATATGATTCCACCGATGACGGTCCAGCTGTAGTTTGTCATGCCTGATTCCGTGGTGTAGGTTTCGATATCGCCCGTGCATGTGATCACACTTCCGTCAATTACGGGAACCGGTCCTGCATGTACGGTCATGGCTATATCTTCGCTGTAATCCGCGCATCCTGATGCATTGGTGACCACAACATAGATGATACTACCGTCCGTCAGCGAAGAACTGACATATGTAGCCGATGAACCGTTCTGGACGGAAATACCATTTACGTAAAAGTTATAGTTCGTTCCTCCGCCGGCCGTAAAGGTCACGCTTTCTCCTGTACAGATCGTATTGTCACCGTCACTGCTGCTTATTGATGCTGTTGGCGATTCATAAACCATTACGGAATTTGTATCCACCACTCCGCCTGTGAAGCTTGTCAGTCTGTATCTGCCAGCAACAGAAGTATTTATGGTGTATGGATTGGATGACGTGGTTACCGGTTGATCGGCTCCGCCATCTATAGAATAAGTAAACACATAGGGAGCAGCCATGGTGGTGAAAACAACAAAGAGGTCATCTCCGGTGCAGGCATCTGCCGTACTCAGAAAACCGGCCCTTGGTTTCAAGGTGGAAACCGATCCAAGTGTATAATCGTGTTCATCAAGATCCATCTTTACCGTGGTCAGAGCCGTGCCATCATAATCATCACCTGAAGCAGACGTGCTTTTTGCTACCCAGCTTGAGGTCCCGGTATTGTACTCGGCAATTCGTATATCACCGATACCGTTCTGAGTGGTCAGGGGTGTAACATCACTCTGTGCATCCCAGCGCAGTTTAACATATGCCTGCATTCCGGCCGGACCGGCAATATGCCAGTATTCTGTCGAACTTACTTCCGTTAGGGGTGCAGTGACATCTGAAGATGCATAACCGGTATTAAAATACTCAGCTTCCCAGGCACCCTGGCCCGCATCCAGCAACCCCGTCACGCCATAACGTGAACCTTTACCTGTTGGAAAATTAAAATCGTCTCCGGCAAAAATATCTTTTGACATGGGTCCGTTCACAAATGATTCAGATGAACCTGCTGAAGGGACTACTATAGTGTTCCATTCAACCATGGACAAAAGACAGGCGGAAGTCGTGGTGATTACACCATCCGTAAGCAAAAGATTACCGTTTAATTCAAGCGGTCCGTTCAACGTCAATCCATAGCCGTTATCAATTTCCAGGTTGTTGAAAGCATTGGTACCGGTAAAATTACCTGCAGCACCACCCATCTCCTGCGGAGCGGTGCCTTTAAAAGAAATGGTTGCTCCCGGACCGTCTCCGCTGATAAATGCTCCGGTATTCACTCTTTCAATACCACCGAAAAGCGTTATTTTACGATCAAAATCATCATTATTCAGCGTTGGACCATCTATCTGCAGCAGTTCGCAGACCACCAGGTCTTTATCCGGAAGCGTCCGGATGCCCGTACCCGTAAAAAACAGATTTCTTACCGTATCAATGCGGTCGGCAATGATGGTATAGTCAGTATTTCCTCCGTATTCCAGTGTGCCGCCTGAACAGGAAAGGAATGAGGTAAACCTGCCGGCAGGAAGTACAGGACCGCTCAGATAAAGTTTACCGGTTCCATTCACATTGCCCAGGTTATGACCATATGAAGAACCGACATCCAGTGTGCCGTTTATGGTCGTACGGTATGCAAACCGTTTGTTGCCATTTGTTGAGACAGAGTCTTCAGTCCTGATGATCACGATAAACCCATTCGGACCCCCTGCCGGTGCAACCGGCGTCCATATATTCACATCATCCCATTCACCATCGGAATTGCTGGTATAAACAGGTACCTCGTCAGGTATTGCCTCATCGGTCCCTGCAGTATATTCACCTCCCAGGCTTGATGTACCGGCAGGAAAATCAAATGAAATGGTATTCAGACTTTCGTCCACATTGTCAGTGGAAGCTCCCGGTGCAGCTTTACTCCAGTCAGTCCCCGGAGGAACAATCAGCCTTGCTGCCACATATTCGCTTTCCAAACCCATTACATCTGCATCTGCATAATGAAGCTGCACGTTGCCTTCAAAATCAGAAATTCCCGAACTTTCCACTTCCCAGTAATATTGAAGTACGTTATCGGGATCGGTAACAGCCGGATGCCTGTCATTGATCACATTTACCCTGATCGAGCCCGCCGAAGTGTTATCAATAATGGTGAGTTCAGCAGGCGTATACTTGCCGGTCACGCCCAGTGGAAAAGTAAATGCAGCAGGTCCTGCTCCGAACGACTTCCGTATGCCAACATTGGATAAAACGCCGTCGGGTTTGATCATCTTTGCCGCACTGAAACCGCTTCCCACAATGTCACTGTTGCTGCCCAGACTCAGCAGGTATTGATTGATGTCGAGTACACCGCTGGTAAGCAGGAGGTCTTCATTCACTGAGATGCTGCTTTGAAGCCTGGCACCTGAACTGTTATCAAGTTCCAGTCTTCCGTATGTCCCTGTACCTGATAAAATATGAAGTGCTGTACCATTCAGCAAGATCCCTCCAGAACTCCCATCACTGGTGTGCAGTGCGTTGTTTACAACATTAGCTTTTGCATTTACATCATGAATTTCCGTGGAAAAAGTTCCGCTGTTTATGGTCAGTGTATTGTCTACCGTAATATCATTGGCAAGTGTGACAGATGTGGAAGGATTCACAACCAGATTGTAAAAATGGGTGCTTGTTGTTCCTTCAATTGATTGTAAGTCACCGTTTAATGTCGTTGTGTTCGTTCCCGGTGTATAGGTGCCGTTATTGATGAAATCCCCCTTAACAGACACATTTATATTATTGGTTGTAACGTAACTGTTGGTATTGCTGATGGTGAGGTCCCCGTTCAGGATCAGCGGGTTTACCATGACTTCCAGTGTGTTCGCAGCTCCCGTTCCATTTAGAGTCAGGTTGTTCAGGGCAATGTTTGCGTCAACGTTCAGGGTCTGGAACCCGACATTTTGTGTTCCGAGATATATGGTACCGCCCGTAGCTGAACCTGATTCCGGGCGCAGATAAAGGTCCCCGAACGTTATTCCCCCGCCTCTTACGATGGTTAGTGTTCCACCCGACATGGTAAACGCACTGCCGGTATTTTCAATTTCCAGCTTTGCCCGCGTCACATCAGCTCCACGTCCATAAACTACTGCACTGCTGTTATCGTATTGCCGGTATTTCAGTATTCCGCTCGTCTGGAATAAGGAACGCCTGATCTGTGAGTTTACCAGCAATTCTGAATTACCGGCAAGTTCGATCACTGCATTTCCGGAAGCCGAATATTCGATGTAGCGGTTATCAGAGGTGCTGCCATCACCCAGATGGATCCGGGCGTTATCTTCGGCCCGTAACAATCCGTCAAGACTTATTCCCGTGTTGCTTCCTGTTACCCTGACAACCGATCCATCCTGAACAACCAGTGCTGCGGTTTGCGGAATGCTGAAGTCCGCTCCGCCGCTGCTTAATGTAATGTCAATATTACTGTTGCTGAGTTCAAGCCGGCCTGTTGATAATTCCAGTGCTTTTACCGATCCGTTTGTGGAACCGGATAGTACCAAGGGATGGTTGATTTTAACCGTATCTGCAGGAACATCCTTGCTGATGACCAGCCTGCTCAGTGTTATGGTTCCCGAGCCTCCGGTTCTATCAGTTACCACAGCAGTTCCGGGATCATATACGGTCATGATGCTGTTGGTGAGACTTATGCTGGATTGTCCCATAATGATGCTGTCACCGTAAAATTTAATCTGGTGAGCGGCAGTGCCGGAGTTAACACCAAGGGTGTTGGAATCATCCGAATTCAGATAACGAAAATTGATATCACCGTATAACACCAGATTCCTGGCTGTTGTACCATCCAGCTGAAGTCTGGAACTGTTGCGCATTTTTACATCTCCGTATACAGTTAAATTGCCGCCAGTACCGTTATATCTTAAGGTATTACCGGTTGCATCCGTTGACAGGATAAGATTCCTGTTCACTACAACGTTGGTATTGGGAAGGGTTTTTATCCGGTTGGCTGCAGTCGCCGTAATCAGAAGGTTCGGATAGGATGTTACCGTAGTGCCCAAAGTGAAGGTGGCACCGTGATAATTGAATACAGCCGTGCTGCTACTGGTGAAGTCACCGTAATCTGCTGATGGTATCACTGCTGACGTGGTGGTAAATTTTCCACCACCTTTAATAACATCAACATTAATGGATCCTCCGTTGTTCTGTATGTTCAGCACAGGCATATGATCGTCACCTGTATAACTGCCGTTGATCGTGATGCTTGATGCACTGAAACCGGCAGTAACCCAAATGGAATCGTTCCTTGATGTTGCCGCATCACCTCCGATATAAATGATGTCGGATGCATTTGAAGGAGCATGAGTTGCGACAGGTCCGGTATGGCTTTCGTTTGACCAGACAGAATTTGAATTAAATGCGCCTGAAGCTATTGAATAATAAGCGGTTACATTGTTAAACGCACCATTGTTGCCCGCAGTAATATCAGCAGAAATAAATCCGTTGGAATTGGGGACTCCGTTAAGCGTTACATTTGGCTGGTTTGCAGTTCCATTGTTTCCGATATTCCATCCTGTTGTCCCCGATATTAAAGTATAAGCCCTGTTGACACCAGTTTCCCAGTCGGTACCAATATTGTTGTAACACTGGTAATAAACATTTGATATTGCCGGCATGCCTGATGCACTGCATCTCCAATAATAATTAAGATGTCTGCCACTTGGATTTTCTGACGGATGAACGGAGTTTACAGGAACAAAAGTAACATACCCTGTTCCGGTTCCGGGTGATGAACCGCCAATGATGGTGGAAGGAGTGTATTTCCCTGATACACCAATCGGAAAAACAAGACTGTTACCGGTTGTAAGTGTGGACGCATCCACGGCAAGTCTCAGTCCGCCGTTTGAGGCAATGCCGTTGGTCTGGAAATACCGGGTATCGGAAAAACCTGCAATGGGTGTTGTCTTAACGGTCAGCCTGTACTGGACCAGATCCATCATTCCGTCAGTGAAGGTAAAGCTTTCAATTGTACCGTTGTTGTGCAGACTTGCGCCGGACGCATTGTCAAGTTCCACATTCCCCAGAGATGGAGTACCGAATATCTCAAAATTCAGTGTCTGGCTTCCGGAGCCGTTTAATACAATTTTGCCTGTCCCTGTATGAATTCCGGCCACATACAGATGGCCTTCGGCATTTATGGTTTTACCTCCGTCGTCAAGTGTTCCCTGATGGATTTGCAGTGAGTCACGGACTGTGAATGAAGCCGGTGTTCCTGACAGGCTTATTGTGCCGGAGGGTTTGTCAATCTTCAACTTATTAAATCCCGAAGTAATGGTTCCGTTACCCGTAAATGTCTGATCACCTGTACCATTGAATATAGTTGTATTGGTGCCCGGAGTATAGGTTGCACCGGAGGCAATTATAAAATCACCACCGACTGACACATTGAAATTTACAGCATTGAGTGTTCTTTCCTGCAGGGTAAAATCATTGAGGACCGACAGGTCATGCTGTAATATGTAATTCAGTTGCGTTCCTGCTGCTGAAGTATCCTTTAATATCAGATTATAAAATGGTATGGTGGAATATATCTCAAAGTTGGTCTGGTCATCCGCGCCACTGGGACGCACCACGGTCACGTTGCCACCGGTGACACTGTAATTGGATGCACCCACACGAATATCGATGCCATTCGTGGCGGTCGTATTGACCCCGGCTATATAAATGCTTCCACCCGACATGTTGAAAACGAAGTCTTCCGTTGGGAGGGCAAATACGGCTGATTGACCTCTTGAATCAGAATAACCGGTTATTCTGAGTGAACCGCCTGTCTGGTGGTACGTCACCCTTCCGTTAACATCGGCCTGTTTTACCTGCGTGGTATAAACCGTGCCGCCTTCGATGAGAAGATATCCCGGCTGGGTTATATTTCCGAAATATGTAATGCCACCGGTATTATTCTGATTGGTAAATGTTCCGCTTGAGATGCGGAACAGTCCGTATACCGTCATGCCCCTCCAGCCGCCTTCGTCATCGGATGTGGCAACGTTGGCACCGTCGATCCACAATCCTGCCGTTCCGGGAATGTGGAATTCCCTGATATCGCCTGCTTCCGTATCTCTGCCCAGAACAGGAATGTTCACTGCGCTGCGAAGCTTCAGTGTACCGTTCTGCAGTATCAATGGCAGTGTACTCCAGTCGCCGCCGGTTGAAGAAACCGGTCCGAGAAGTCTGAAATATGACGCATCGGTCGATGTTACCGTTAATATATAGGTACGGTCCGTTCCCTTGTCCAGTATAAACCGGTAAAAATCAGTCGTTCCGGCACAGTGCAGGCTGTTGTCCGACGCACCCGAAAAAGTGAATGAAGCAGCTCCGTTCGTTGCGGCTGCATATTGCGCCGAATTGCTCAGATCAATGGATCCGTAATTGTAAAGATCCCCGCTCAGGCTGATGTTGTGGATGGCATTAAAATTGCCGGTATTGAGAATTCCGCCTGAAGAAACTTTGAAATCTCCTGAAATCGTTATGGTACGTACAGTAGTGTTGTTACCAATTGTTGTGGTAATGGTCCCTGTACCCTGGGTGCGGGTTATGTGAAAATCACCGTTTACGGTCAGGTCACTGCCGATCGTAACCGTGTAGCTGGCGCTGTTTTCATCTGACTTGATTATTTTGAGATGATTATACGTATCCTGTGTAAGTGCACCGGTAAAATTGCGGTATTCAGTGGTTCCGCCTGCGGAATTGACAAAAGAATTTGTCGTTACAACCGGGAAATTTGCTGATGTCAGTCTGAGGATGCCTTGGCCTGCAAGCAAATCGACTGTATTCGTAAACTGGTAACTGTCCAGTGCAAGAATGCCTCCGCTGTTGATGACGATAGTCAGTCCGGTTGTTGTTACATCAGATGTAAGCGTGACGGTCCGTGAAGACAATATATAAACAGCATCACCTGCTGCCGGAACCTGTGATCCTGTGAGTGTCGTACCTCCCGGATCCGTGGTCCAGGTATCGGCATTGTCCCAGTCTCCGGTTTGATAAGAATACAATGTGATGGCATAAACATCAGAAAAAATAGTGAATATAAGGATGGTAAGGATGATTAGACTCCTGACAGGAAGCATGTTTTTAAAGGTGGCCGGGAATATGCCAGGGAGACAAATGGCGGGATTTATATTTTCCGATCTCTTTTGCAAATAATTATATTTTGAATCATTAAGAAGAAACAGGCATGAACAGATTGTCAGGCTTCATACGTTTATTTTTTTGACTTTTAATGGTCGTATAGTTTATCCCGACACAATCGGGAGAACATCCAAATAAACAGGCTTGTTTGTGTAAATCATTTTACATGGGTGTTTCATGAATACGGAATTGAAGGCAAATTGGTTATCAAATAATGGTGTATTAACTTTATCAATTGACAAAATATCATGAAATTCGGATATTCATTCCGGTTTCCCTTATGAAATCCGTATGCTTTAAAGCTAATCAGAAAAACTGTATCGTGGAATTAACATCCAAATGACTGTTATTAATATATTACTGTATATTAATAATATATACTTAGAAAAATTGTTGAAAAGTTTTTCAGCTATACGCTTTAAAAAAAGCTCTTTCTTTTTGGTTTTTTGGTGTTGACCTTATTGGTCTTTCTCTCAGCGGGTTCCTTGTACCGGTCATTATTGGCCATTTCCGATTTTTTGGGCATCATAAGATTGATCCGCTTTGTGGCATATTTCTGTGATCCACAGGCCCCGGTACCGGCACATAAGAAAACAAACACCAGTAAGATTACGATTCTGCTTTTCATTTTTACCTGTTTTGCGCCTGATTCAGAATAACCAGATTTAGATGAACTCACATACAGGTATACGAAAAAAACCGGGTAGGGTTAAATTTATATGTCCGTTTTTCACTTGATGCATTTGGATCATTTATGCCTGGGCGGTTTTTATCAGATCATCACCTGTTGGAAACAATATACCGGTTTATATGACGGAAGAACTGCAAACGCTGAATCAAATGATTCCAAATATTTATCTATATTTATCAGGAATTGTGCTGACCATAATTTGTGTGAACGAACTTATTAAACGATTCAATATGAACAGAAAATTATTACCGGCCGTTATCTGTCTGGCCATGTTCCTCGTTTCGAACGGATTTGGGCAAAGCTTTAAAGTGATGACATACAACATCAGGGTAGACATACCTGTTGACACTGCCAACAACTGGGATAAACGAAAAGATGCGCTAAATGCATTGCTGAATTATTACGCTCCTGATGTTCTTGGTGTTCAGGAAGCCCTGCACCACCAGCTGCAGGATATCAAAAACAGTCTTGTCACTTACAATTTCGTTGGGAGAGGAAGGACAGATGGCGGAACCCAGGGTGAATATTCAGCCATATTTTTTAATACCGGAAGGTTTGAAGTTATCAGAGATTCAACATTCTGGTTGTCGCAGACGCCTGAAAAACCTTCACGAGGGTGGGATGCAGCATACGACAGGGTGTGCACTTACGCGCTTTTGCTGGACAGGACTTCAGGGAGATTCATCTGGGTTTTCAACACGCACCTTGATAACGTTGGTGTTGAAGCAAGACTGAATGGTGCTTCCTTAATCATGCAAAGAATCCGGGAGCTGCTGAAACAGGATGATTATCCTGTACTCTTCATGGGCGATCTGAATTGCGTGGAGGTTGATGAACCCGTTCAGTATATCAGCGGTGTATTGACAGACAGCAAAACTTACAGCATGATGAAACCATACGGACCTGCCGGTACTTTTAACGGCTTTGAACCAAACAGTAAACTTGACCGCAGGATCGATTTCATTTTTACCAGCAGGGAAGATTTCACGGTGGACAAACACATAACCATTGATGACCGTTACGGTGTAAAATGGCCTTCGGACCATCTGCCCGTTATGGTTCATCTGGAACTTAAATAAATAATTATTATTCAATAACTTAAAATATAAATCTATGGCGAAAATAGCTATGCTGGGAACCGGATTTATAGCTGGTTTTTACACGCTCTCAATCAACGGACTGAGGAACCGTGATCAGGTGCATATGGTCTGTTCGCTTGATGACAAAAGCGGCCGGAAGTTTGCTGAAAAACATGGCATTCCGAAATGGACCACGAGCATTCATGATGCTGTGAACGATCCGGAAGTGGATGTTGTGGTGGTCGGTTTGCCGAACAACCTGCATAAGGAAGCTGTACTTAAAGCTGCTGAAGCAAAAAAGGCGGTTTTATGCACCAAACCTTTGGGACGGAATGCTGCAGAGGCAAAAGTCATGCTTGATGCTGTGGAAAAAGCTGGCATATTTAACGGATACCTTGAGGATCTCGTGTATCCTGCAAAAACATTAAAAGCACTGGAGTCCATAAAAAATGGTGTGGTCGGTCAGGTAATATGGGCACGTTCACGTGAAACACATCCCGGTCCGCACAGTGACTGGTTCTGGACCAAAGAAATTTCAGGCGGTGGTGCTTTGCTGGATCTCGGATGCCATTGCATAGAAATAGGACGCAATTATATAGGAAAGGAGATCAGGCCTGTGGAAGTCGTATGCTGGTCGGATACAATAGTAAAACCCATTGATGCAGAAGATAATACAATTGGTTTGGTGCGTTACGAAAATGGTGCTGTAGCCCAGTTTGAAGTCAGCTGGTCATTCCGCGGAGGAATGGACCTGCGTGATGAAGTCATGGGAACTGAAGGTACGATATGGATCAACAATTTTTTGCGTACGGGTATTGAAATCTTCACTGCCGTGGGGGAGGGAGCTTATATAGCTGAAAAAGCCGAAAGTACAACAGGATGGATTTTCCCGGTAGCCGACGAGGTGGTTGAACTGGGTTATAACAATATGTTTGCTGATATGCTGAGCGCTATGGAGAAAGGTATCGAATGCAAGGAAACTTTTTATGACGGATATGTTGTGAATGAGATCATGGATGCCTGTTACCGATCCGCAAAATCAAAAAAATGGGAACCCGTTGAGCTTCAGAACTGGCGGGGCAATGAAAAAACAGAACCGATCAACAAATTCAAGGAATACAATAAGGATTATTATTTTGTAAAAGAGGAAAAAATGCCCGACGGTTCAGTTAAACTTATATTAAAAGACAAAAAAACCGGTCAGATCATTCAAAAATAATCGAATAAGAGGTTGTTTCAAAAGCGATCTGAATGTGTGAACTGTAGTTTTGAGTCACAGCGAAAAATCTTATTTATAGACAAATATGGATCTTTCACCGCGTTCACAATGTAAAAAAGTCAATGTGATACAACCCCGGTTTATGAACTAAATTATAATGGCAAAGCGCAATGATATAAATAAGATTATGATCATCGGTTCAGGTCCGATCGTGATCGGTCAGGCCTGCGAGTTTGATTATTCCGGAACACAGGCATGCAAAGCGCTGCGTTCCCTGGGCTATAAAATAGTACTGGTAAATTCAAATCCTGCGACCATCATGACGGACCCGGACATGGCCGATATAACATATATAGAACCGCTTAATGAATATGCACTGACTGAGATCATCAAGAAAGAAAGGCCCGATGCACTGTTGCCAAATCTCGGGGGACAAACGGGGCTGAATCTTTCCTCTCTGCTGGCTAAAAAGGGTATTCTGGATCAGTATGGAGTTAAAGTCATAGGGGTGAACATTGATGCGATCGAAAGGGGAGAGGATCGTATCGCATTTAAGCAAACCATGAACAGACTTGGTATTGACATGCCAAAAAGTCAGGCAGTTAATACAGTTGAAGATGCAGAAAGAACGGCCGAAAAACTGGGCTACCCGGTTGTCATTCGTCCGGCTTACACACTTGGAGGAACAGGAGGAGGCCTGGTCTATAACATTGAGGAACTCAGGATTGTTGTTGCACGGGGACTGGCCGCAAGCATGGTGAATCAGGTGCTGGTTGAAGAATCAGTTCTGGGTTGGGAAGAACTTGAACTTGAAGTGGTCCGTGATGCAAAAAATCAGATGATCACGGTATGCTTTATTGAAAATGTAGATGCCATGGGTGTTCATACCGGAGATTCTTTCTGCACGGCTCCCATGCTTACTATTGATGCATCATTGCAGAAAAGGCTGCAGAAATATTCCTATAATATTGTTGAAGCCATTGAAGTGATCGGTGGTACCAACATTCAGTTTGCCCATGACCCGAAAACAGGCAGGGTGGTAGTCATCGAGATCAATCCCCGTACATCCCGTTCTTCTGCTCTTGCATCAAAAGCTACCGGATTCCCCATTGCGTTTGTGTCATCTTTGCTTGCCGGCGGACTTACACTTGACGAAATTCCTTACTGGCGCGACGGTACACTTGAAAAATATACGCCTTCAGGTGATTATGTAGTTGTTAAATTTGCCAAATGGGCTTTTGAGAAATTTGAAGGACTGGAAGATAAGCTTGGAACACAAATGCAGGCTGTCGGAGAGGTGATGAGTATTGGCAAAACATACAAAGAAGCATTTCATAAAGCAATCAGATCACTGGAAAATGGAAGATACGGACTTGGGTTTGCGAGGGATTTTCACTCAAAATCACTGAAAGAATTGATGATCATGCTCCAGCATCCTTCAAGTGAACGGCAGTTCATCATGTATGAAGCATTGCGTAAAGGAGCCGATATACAACACTTGTATGAAAAGACCCACATCAAACCCTGGTTTATTCAGCAGATGAAAGAACTTGTGGATCTTGAAGAACGGATCCTGACTTATACGGGCAGGAGTCTCCCGGATCAGTTGCTCACAGAGGCGAAAAAAGACGGATTTGCGGACAAGTATCTTGCCAGGTTGCTGTCAGTGCCGGAACAGGACATCCGCAGGCAGAGACTGCTGGCCGGTTTGGGAGAAACATGGGGACCTGTTCCGGTAAGCGGTGTTGAAAATGCATCCTATTATTACTCAACATACAATGCACCTGACCAGGTTGATGTCAGCAACAGGAAAAAGATCATGGTTCTGGGCGGAGGACCGAACAGGATCGGACAGGGAATCGAATTTGATTATTGTTGTGTTCATGCGGCTTTTTCAATACGTGAGGCAGGATTTGAGTCCATCATGGTAAATTGCAATCCTGAGACGGTCTCAACGGATTATGACACATCCGACAAACTGTATTTTGAACCGCTCACGGTAGAAGATGTGCTGAGCATATACAACAAGGAGAAGCCCCTGGGCGTGATCGTCCAGTTTGGCGGTCAGACTCCGCTGAACATTGCAGGTGAACTGGCAAAATGCGGTGTGAACATACTGGGGACAAGTACCGATACCATTGATCTGGCAGAAGACCGCGACAGGTTCCGGCAGATCATGAAGAAGCTGAATATTCCGGAACCTGAATCCGGGATGGCCAGCAATCTGGATGAGGCGCTTGATATCGCTTCGAATATAGGTTATCCACTGATGGTGAGACCTTCTTATGTTCTGGGAGGCCGTGCCATGAAGATCGTCCTTGACCGTGAGATGCTTGAGCAATATGTGTTGGCAGCAGTGGACGTTTCACCCGAACGTCCCATACTGATCGATAAATTTCTCGAGAATGCAACCGAGGTGGAAGCTGATGCAATTTCTGACGGAACAGATGCTTTTGTCCCCGCAGTAATGGAACATATCGAGTATGCAGGAGTACATTCGGGTGATTCAGCCTGTGTTATTCCACCGGTCAACATTCCTGAAAAGCATGTCGAGACCGTTTGCGAATATACCCGGAAAATAGCCTTGGAGCTTGGTGTGGTGGGTCTCATGAACGTTCAGTATGCCATATGCAATGAGCAGGTTTATATATTGGAAGCCAATCCAAGGGCTTCACGTACCGTACCGCTGGTGTCCAAAGTATGCAACATCCCGATGGCTAAAATAGCCACCAGGATCATGCTGGGTAAGAAACTTTCTGAATTTAAACTGAATACCCTAAAAATCAATCACTTTGGCGTTAAAGAAGCCGTCTTTCCTTTCAATATGTTCCCGGATGTGGATCCTTTGCTCGGACCGGAAATGCATTCTACCGGTGAAGTACTGGGTCTGGCCGATACCTTCGGAATGGCTTATTTTAAATCCCAGGAAGCGACCAAAACTGGACTGCCTACAGAAGGATCCGTGTTAATTACGATAGCTGACAGGGATAAAGGTGGAATACTTGAACCTGCGAAGGAGTTTGCTGAGATGAACTTCAGGATCCTCAGCACAAGAGGCACACACAAGTTTTTGAAAAGTTACGGGATTGACAGTGAGGTCATCAATAAAATATATGAAGGCAGGCCCAACATTGTAGATGCAATTAAGAACGGTGAAATACAGCTGGTGATCAATACACCTGCAGGTAAATTAAGTGAATACGATGATTCCTATATCCGTAAAAATGCGATCAAGCACAATATTCTGTATATTACCACAACCTCTGCAGCCTTGGCAGCGACAAAGGGAATCAGGGACAGGCGCAGCGGTGCATACAGGGTTAAATCGCTGCAGGATTATCACGAAGGGATTTAACAAAAGGACTTGTCTGTGAAGGATTTAAGCGATATTTGATGCAGTCAGACGGAGTTTTTGCGTTGCATTGCAAAACCTGCATCAGTTCATGAACAGATTGGTCCTCGGCCAGTCGTCAACGCCGAGCATGGCTTTGTATATAATCTGTGAAATCTCACTGTGGATTTTCTTTCTTTTTACAGGACTGGTATTCAATAACACAACCCAGTTGAATTCATTATTGTAACGCATCACAAGCGCAATTGAACCGGAAAGCGTTCCCGTTCGCCACCAGGTCCCGTAACCATCACTTCCGCGCCATCCATACAGGTGGGTGCTTCTCTTTATGGGTGTAGTCATTTCAGTAATGCTTGAGGATGCAAGAATATCCGGAAAACCGGAAAACCCATCGATAGCACAGACAAGTCTGATCAGTTCCGGTGACGAGGCAAGCCAGCCACCGGCTGACCCGAGCAGCTCCAGACTGTTTGCACCGTAGGTAAGGGGAACCATCGTTCCGGTCGCGTTATAAGCCGGAAATGATCCGGTATTTTCCATATCATAATAACGTACTTCATTCAGCAACTGTTCTTCCATAAAGCTTTTCCCCAGATGCATATCATAAATACCCAACGGTTGAAAAATCTCATAATTCAAATATTCCTCATACCGCATACCGGATTTTATTTCAATGATCTTTCCAAGCAGGGCATATCCGAAATTGGAATAGGAATATATTGTACCCGGTACATAATCAAGTTTTTGCTTCAATACGAACAATATGATATCATCCATATTGATGTTCCGGTCCATAATTTTACCCTTCATCTTTATTTCCAGCGCACGAAAAACCGGATCTCTTCCTTTGTGCCTCCACCCGGCCGTATGATTGAGCAATTGCTGAACCGTTATGTTTTCAAAGCGTTTATCCTGGTAATCAAGATAAATGGAATCATTTAATATGCCGTCCGGACCAAAGACCTTATCGTTGAGATCCAGTATCCCGCTTTCCTTCATTTTCATGATGGCAACGGCTGTGATAAGCTTGGAAACACTGGCAATCCTGAATAAATGATATGGTTCCGTCTGTATACCCAGTTCTTCATCAGCATATCCGAAACCCTTTGAATACAGTAAATGTCCGTTCCGCGTAATCGAAACCGAAGCTCCCTTAATGTCCCTTTTTCTCATGAAATCGGTGAAAACGCTGTCGATCACGGCAGTGGAAGGGTATGATGAAAAATCATTGCTGAGCCTGTGGGAAAAAGGTACTATTTTGCTTTCAGCAACTGGCAATTCATGCGACTTCTTGAACGGGAAGCTGCTGGCGATTTCCCCGAAAAAAATCCAAATAATCACAAAAATACCAATAACTATTCGTAATACTTTATAAATTAACATGTTGTACTGATTATGTTGTACATTTTTTAGGGTGTGCAAATATAATTCAGAATAACAAGCTATTAGATAATTTGTACTAAATTTTATTAACAAAGTCAGATGAGTATTGTTTATATAGAAAAAGAGATTATGAAGTATTTTTTAATCATATTGTTTATGGCAGGAATTTCCTGCAGTGCTGAAGGACAAAAAAATGTGGAAAATATGGATGAGAGTAATGAAAAAATCGTGCGTACGGAAAGCGAATGGCGCAGCATACTGACACCGGAACAGTATTATGTGTGCAGACTTGGTGCGACTGAGGCACCCGGCAGCGGTAAATATGACAAGTTTTTTGAACCCGGATATTATATTTGTGCTGCATGTGGCAACAGATTGTTCGATTCGGATACCAAATTTAATTCCGGTACCGGATGGCCAAGCTTTTTTGATGTGCATTCGGAAAGCAACCTCTCATTCAGCAAGGATACAAGCTATGGAATTGTCAGGACTGAAGTCACATGTGCAGTTTGCGATTCGCATCTGGGACATGTTTTTGATGACGGACCTGAACCTACAGGCCTGCGCTATTGTATCAATTCCCTGGCACTTGAATTTGTTTCCCTTCAGGAACAGGAATAAGATGTGTGATCCGGAAAACTTTTAATACGCCTGACCCTGTTGAAGGAATTCTGTCCGCACCGGGTCGCGAAAATAGATTTCGGATGTTGTTTATTGTGCAATTTTGATTAATTTGTAATTTTTCAATGATTGCAAAATGAACGCTATAAAAGATCATGCTTTTGCCAGCGACAATAACTCAGGCATTCATCCGGAAATACTTGCTGCAATAGCCAGGGCTAACAGGGGACATGTCATTGCCTATGGCGATGACCCCTACACAAGAAAAGCCGAAGATACACTCAGAAATACATTTGGCCGTGAAGCTGAACCTTTCTTTGTGCTTACCGGTACCGGTGCAAATGTCCTTGGTCTTGCCTCCCTTTTACAACCCTATCATGCAGTAATATGTGCCGAATCAGCACATATTAATGTGGATGAATGCGGAGCACCTGAAAGGTTCTGCAATTGCAAGCTGCTACCGGTAAATACGACTGACGGAAAACTGAATCCCGATAACATCCTTCAACAATTACAGGGTTTTGGATTTGAACATCATGTGCAGCCCAAAGTGATTTCGATCAGTCAGCCCACCGAAATGGGAACAGTCTATACCCGTGATGAGATTGAATCAATATCGCAACTGGCAAAGAAACATGACCTTTATCTTCATGTGGACGGGGCCCGGCTCGCCAATGCTGCAGTACGGCTGAACCTTGAATTCAAAGCATTCACGAAAGATGCCGGGATTGATGTTTTATCATTCGGAGGTACAAAAAACGGAATGCTTTTCGGTGAATCCGTTATATTTTTCAGGAAGGAACTTGCTGAACATTTCAGGTATATCCGCAAACAGGGTATGCAACTGGCCTCCAAAATGCGCTTCATTGCAATACAGTTTGACACATACATCACACAGAAAATCTGGAAGGCAAATGCGAGTCATGCCAATGAAATGGCACAAATCCTTTATAAAGAAACAGAACAAATTCCGGAAATCCAGGTAACGCAAAAGGTCGAGACAAACGGCATTTTTGCAAGGATTCCCCGTAAGATCATTGCTCCCCTTCAGAAGGAATATTTCTTCTATGTCTGGGACGAAGCAACGAATGAAGTGCGCTGGATGACTTCATACGATACGCAGCCTGAAGATATCGAAGATTTTACACATTTCATCAAAGAGCTTATCCATCAATGATCCAAATGATTTGGTTCTGTGCCATTTGCATGTTCATGAATCGGTTCCATCCCTTAAAGTTACCAGCTCTCCCTTTCAGTAGAAAAGGGAACAATCACCATAGCTTAAAAAGCGGAAATTGTGGTTCATAGCATACGCGTAAACATCTTTCCATGAATCACCGGTAAAAGCTGCAAGCAAAAGCAGTAAAGTGCTTCTGGGCTGGTGAAAGTTAGTAAGCAGAGCATTGGCAACCCGGAACACATAACCCGGAACGATCATAAGCTTTGTATGTGCATGTATTTCTCTTAGTCCGTTGTTTTGCATCCAGGTCAGCAGATCCCGGAACGATTGGTGAAAAGAGGCGGTATCAGGAAGATGATAAGCTTCCCATTGCTGCAGAACCAGAGATTCATTATTGGCATACGCTTTATTAAGGCTTTGTTTCACACCCAACCAGTATAAAGATTCAATGGTCCTAGCAGCGGTGGTGCCCACAGCAATTACAGGTCCTGCAGCATTACAAATCTTTTCAACATCCTCATACGAAACACTGAAATACTCAGCATGCATATTGTGCTGATAAACACTGGATGTTTTAACAGGCAGGAATGTTCCGGCACCAACATGCAAGGTTACATTGACCATGTGAACATTTTTTTCCCTGAGTTTTGAGAGAATATTTTCGGTGAAATGCAAACCCGCCGTGGGTGCAGCGACCGATCCGTCAACCCGGGAGTAAATGGTTTGATAGCGCAGCCTGTCCATTGCTTTGTCCGGTCTTTTGATATAGGGAGGAAGCGGGATTCTTCCCGCCTGTTCCAGTATTTCTGCAAAGTTCAGACTGGCATTGTCCCATGTGAACCTGATTTCCGCCACATATCCGGATAAATTCAATTTCTCAGCCCTGAAAACCACTTCCATTCCCTTTATACTGATTTTCTTCTCAAGTGCATTTTTTTTGAAACGCCTCTTATTCCCGATCATGCACTGCCACGTGCAAATTCCGGAGGTTTGCATGGACAATTGATAGTCTGACGGGTCAACGGGTTTTAAACAGAAAATCTCGACAAAAGACTCTGTGGACAGGTTAAATATCAATCTTGCCGGTATGACTCTGGAATTGTTGAAAACCATACAGCTGTCCTTTTGAACATACTTGCTCAGGTTTTTGAAGGTATCCTGATTGATGCAGCCATCGTGTCCTTTTATCAGGATTCTGGAGTGATCCCGCTCCTGAATGGGATACTGGGCAATTCTTTTATCTGGCAGATGATAGTCATAATCATTAAGATCTATATCAATGAGAGGTTTCATAATTTACTATGTGGATTGGCCAGTAAAAATAACTAATTTTGCATACCTGTATTTTAAAGAATGAGCGTCAAATATAAAACCGGCGATAAAGTCCGCTTTCTTAATGAAACCGGCGGCGGCTTTATAACCCGTATCGATGAAAAGGGTATGGTATTTGTGGAGACTAAAGACGGCTTTGAGATACCTGCTTCGATAAAGGATCTGATACCGGCTGATGGCTTCTCCGGTGATTTTTTAGATCAGAACGGCATCGTGCCAAATAAAGTTTCTGAAGAACAACAAGGTACAAAGGTTCCTGTGGTAAAACCGGATATTACGGAATATGTGGCGCTTCCACAGGATGTCTCTGAAGATGCAGAATTCAGTTTGCTCGCTGGCTTTGTCCCGGAAACCGGGGACCCGGTTTTTTCCAGTGGTATTGCATGTTATCTGATCAACGATTCGGGATTTTGTACTTATTACATGCTGGGGACTTTCGAGCAGGGCAGGTATAACCATCTTTCATCCGGCAGGATGGAAGCGAATATGAAATATTATATCAGAACTTTTAATCAGACTGATATCAGTAAGATTGCCGGATTGCATCTGCAGGCTATCTGGATCAATGAAGGTAAGTATTTCAGGAAGGAACCGGTGGATGTTCTGATTGATCTGACCATGGTTAATTTCAGCAAAGAGCATCAATACCGTGAAAACGACTATTTTGACAGTAAAGCGTTGCTATTCACTGCCTGGTCCTCAAAAAAGGTTGTCAGGGAAGTTCCCGGACCTGAAAAAGACATCACACTGCCCTCAGGGGAATTGAAACCGTCAGAAAAAAAGGGCGCACTTAAGAAAAAGAAACGGAACGATGAAACTTATGAGGTGGACCTGCACATAGATCAGATGGTTGCTGACAGCAGTAAATATTCACCTGCTGAAATCGTCTCCATGCAGATCAAACGTTTGCATGAATCAATGGAAGAGGCAATAAGTAAGAAAATGAGGAGGGTTGTCATTATACATGGTGTGGGACAGGGAACACTGAAAATGCAAATTCGTAAAGAGCTTCAGGAGAAATATCCTGAATTTCTGTTTCAGGATGCATCTTTTAAAGAATATGGTTTTGGAGCAACGATGGTTCATTTACATACTATATAAAAACAGTAGACCGTTCTATCGCTCTTTGCCGTAACATCACGGGAAGGGGAGGAAAGTCCGGACAACACAGAGCACCATACTTTCGAAAGAAAGATATCTGTAAGGGTATAGTAACAGAGAAGAAAATAACCACCCGACAAGAAATTCCGTGAATTTTCCGGTGGAAAATTCTACGGATTCCAAATCGGGAAAGGGTGAGAAGGTGGGGTAAGAGCCCACCAGCCATGCTGGTGACAGTACGGGCTGTCTGTCTTATGGGTTGCAAGATCACATATACCGGTGCCTGAGGGCTGCTCGTCCGATGCCGGGGGGTAGATCGCACAGATAAATGATAGAAGCATTCCTTCCAAACGGACAGGAATTACAGAATCCGGCTTACAGGTCTGCTGTTTTTTATATCTTGCATTAATGTTTGTCGTTTTTACAGCGATTAAACAACTTATACTTTGATTATTCGTATCTTACTAACAAGATACAAAGGAAAATATGGCTGTCACTCAAAATACGTTTGCGATCATATATTTTTGCTTATGTGTTTCCTTATTCCGGAGTTTCCCCGCAGTCGCCGATGAACCTGCTCAGACAATTCTCACATCTGACAGGTTAAGACTTGAGCAGCTGATCGAAAAGGCATCCTACTTTGCTGAAATGAGAAGCGACAGTTGTTTGATATATGCGCATGAGGCTGAACGCCTTTCGGCTGCATACCAGTCTCCGCAGCATCAGGTTCAGGCACTCGATATAATAGGTCAGTATTACCTGTATAAAGAGAATTTCCGTGAAGCATTCATTGCCTATGATGAGGTGCTTAAAATTGCCGGATCAGCCGTTGATTCGTTGCAAAAGGCAAATTATTATAACCAGCTGGGATTGTCATACCATTACATGTCAAATTATGAGAGTGCGATTGAATGTTTTTTCAATGCGGCGAGACTTGCCACAGAATATAAGGATAACATGCTCCTTGCCGGATGCTATCATAATATCGGCATGGTTTATTCCAGATTGAAGAACAACACTGAAGCGCTGAACTATTATCAAAGATCGCTTGATCTTCAGAGGACCATGGAAAACAAAAGCGACGAAGCTGATGTCATGCATAACATGGGACTGATATATGCTGAATTGAACGATTATCAGGAAGCATTGGGGTATTATCTGTCATCTCTTAAAATATACAGCAATGAAGGAGATACCAGTGCCATGGCTCAGGTTTACCTGAGTGTGGGTAAATTATATGAAAACCTGAGTGACTGGAACAGGAGCAGGGACTATTACATGATGGCACTTGATATCTTCAGAAAGACCATGAACATGTCCGGAATCGCGTCCGGATGTTACGGTCTGGGGTCAGTCAGTAAAAATACCGGCAATTACAGCAATGCGCTGGAATATTATTCTCAAAGTCTGGATCATTACAAAGTGATCTCCGCTCTTAAAGAAGAAGCAGATTGCCACAGGGAGCTTGCCGATGTCTATGCGCTGCTCGAAGACAATAAAAGCGCTTTTGAAGAAATGAAAGCATATCAGATCATTTTTGATTCTGTCTTCAGTGATCAGGTCAGTGAGGATATCGCGGAAACGGAAACAAGGTATAAAACCTATTTAAAAGACAGGGAAATAGAGGCGCTTAGAACGGAACGTGAAGAAGTCATACGGGATATTAACCGGAGAAATGTTGGTTTGATTGTCATCGTTTCACTTACACTCATAACCATTGCCGTTACCGTTTACTATACCAGGACCCTGAGAAATGCCAATGAGGAACTGCAGCTTGAAATTGAGGAAAGAATGCGGGCTGAAAAGGAGCTGATCAATATCAAAGAAAACCTTGAGGTACGGGTATCCGAGCGTACTTATGAATTGGAAAGGGCCAAGCAGAAAGCTGAGGAATCAGACCGGCTTAAATCCGCCTTTCTTGCAAATATGAGCCATGAAATCAGAACACCGCTCAACGCCATAACAGGTTATGCCGGGCTGCTTTTAAGGGATGACCTTCCGAAGGAAAAAAGAAGGCAATATAATGACCTGATCACAAAAAACAACCGGTTGTTGCTGAATATAGTCGAAGACCTTATCGACACCTCCAAACTTGAATCAGGCACTTTACAACTGTTTCCCAAAAAGGTCAATATCGCCAATATGATTGAGCAGCTAAACGGACCGTTAACAGAAAACCTGATCAGTAAAAACAAACCCAACCTTGAGATTGTCAGGGAAAAGACCAGTGTCAAAACCAGATCCCTTACCACTGATCCTGTCAGGGTTCAGCAGGTAATTTGGCACCTGCTGGATAATGCGGTCAAATATACTGACGAGGGCACCATCCGTTACGGTTGTTATGAAAACGGAATGGACCTGATATTCTATGTGAATGACACCGGTATAGGCATTCCGTCAGAATACAGGGAAGTGGTTTTTGAAAAATTCAGACAGCTTGATGAATCCAGTAAAAGGAAGTATGGCGGGACCGGACTCGGACTTTACTATGCCAGGAAAATCGCTGACGTTCTGGGCGGAAAGGTTTGGTTCGAGTCAAAGCAGGAAGGGGGCTCAATTTTCTATTTTTCAATTCCTTTCAATTATGCTGCAACCTGAGATCAACTTTTCTTAATACCCCTGAAAGTAAATATTCAACCGGGACCATCAATTCTTTAAGTCATTGATATAAAACCTCCAACCGGGGTCAACAATTCATTTAAGTATCTGAAATTAAATCTCCAGGACTGATCATAATTCATTAAAAATCAACAAATAGAGCCTCCAACCGGGATCATTAATGTATTAAAAATCATTAAATAAATCCTCATAGCGGGATCAATAATGCGTTAATTTCTCTGAAATTAATTTACCGACGGTATCTCAATCAAAAAAAAATCTTAACTTTCATATGTATATAATTTTATTTCTTATGATCGTATGGAACCTCCATGTTTGCAAATTATATTATTTACTGGCGCTCATAAGATCGCTTTGCTAAGTTCATGCTTATTTACTCACTTTGTTCGTGAGATCGCTTCGCTAAGTTGTGTTTGAAAAACATGGAAGTTTCATAAATAAAATCCTCACATCATTAAATACAGCTACTATGAAAAGGAAGGATTGTACCGGATACTACAAAAAAAATTCCTTATCTGGCATAAAGGATAAAGTGAATGCCTTTTTCACCTGCACAGATTTACGGAACATAAAGTCACCGGTTTTCAGCATCATCACAACCATCATTTTTTGTCTGTTGTTCCAGTGTGCATTTGCTCAGGAGCCCGGACAAACCGAGAATTTTACCACCGGGTCGCAGGATACTGTTCATGTCAATATTGCATTTGATGATGATCTTTTTGCTAGCGAAGAGCCCTTGGAGATAACTCTTGCTTTTGACATCAGAGGCTTTCAGAGAACCAAGGATCAGCCCCAGGATTTTGATGCGACCATTACCGTTAAAACAAGCAGTACAGATTCGGTTACGCAGGAGATAAGCCTCAGGGCAAGAGGCGAATCGCGTCGCAGAATTTGTGATTTCCCACCCATTTCATTGAATTTAAAAAAACTGGAAGGTCCTGCTGCCGGACTGCAAAATCAGGGGAAATTAAAACTTGTAACACACTGCAAACAATCAAGCCTTTATGAGGGATATGTTCTGAAGGAATACCTGGCTTATAAACTTTTTAACCTGGTAAGTCCATATAGTTACAAAACCCGGTTGGTCAGGGTACATTATGTGGATATAAACCGTCCTGACAAACCATATACCGCTTACGGATTCATCATTGAGGATACTGACGATATGGCTGAAAGAAATCATTCTGTGGAAATTGATAATCCAAATATCACACAAAAGGATATGATCCCAGAACATATGGTCAGGGTTGCATTGTTTAATTTCATGATCGGCAATACCGATTGGGCAGTACCCAGTCTGCACAACATAAAACTGCTGAAATCACTTGAATTGTTCACTGCACAGGCTATACCGGTTCCTTATGATTTTGATTTTTCCGGATTTGTGTGTACGTCTTATTCAGCGCCTGCTCCGGCACTTCCCATTAAGAATGTCATGGAACGTTATTATATGGGTATCTGTGTTCCGGATGAAGATTTAAATACAATTCTTGACGAGTTCTGGGAATTAAAGGAAGATATCCTGGGGACAATAAACAATTGTGAATATTTTTCCAGTTCTCAAAAAAAACAAACGGCATCCTTTATTGAGAGTTATTACAAAATGTATGACAGAAGGAACATTCTGATCCAGACAGTTAAGAATACCTGTAAATAATTTTAATACAGGTTTTCTGGAAAATGCGGAATAATAAAATCCTGATCCGGTTTTTTTGTTGTCATTTTTTATAAATTTTCAGTGTCCACCAAAAAATGCCTGCACAATGATCATGATAAAAATCCGGAATCCGGCAAACAATCCTGAAAATAGCTTGTTATAAAGATTACTAAACAGAATTCAGATGAAGCCTTTATTGATTGTCATTCTGATCTATTTTCTGTCATTTCATGTGATACAGGGACAGGATCCCCCGATATTCCAGGATAGTATTCCGGTTATTCAGGATACGATACTTGTTGATCTCGGGAATGATTTTGAACTTTTTGATTCCGAAGTGCCGCTACAGATGAACCTGACATTTGACATACAGAATTTTATTGGAAATAAAAGTGACCCGGAATATCTCAATGCCCGCCTAAATCTTTTTTGTGAAGAAGATACGGTTTCATGGGATATAAAAATAAAAGCACGCGGAGAATTCAGACGAAATTTCTGTTCATTTCCGCCCATTATGATTAATGTAAAGGGACTTGAGGAAGGGCCGACGGAAATCAGAGAACAAAAGACCATAAAACTGGTAACCCATTGCCGCGACGCAGGGGAATATGAAGAGTATGTTTTCAGGGAATACCTTTTGTATAAAATTTACTGCCTGATCTCTCCGTATAGTTTCAATGTAAGACTGGTGAAAATCAATTATATCGATGAAAACGATCCTGATGATTTGATCTCAAGTTATGGCTTTCTTATTGAAAATATTGATCATCTGGCTGATAGAAACAATGCCGTTGAGATTGATGAAGGCGGTTTGCAGCAACAGGACATGATACCTGAAATAATGACCAGACTTGCTGTTTTTCAGTACATGATCGGTAATGTTGACTGGCAGGTTGGTACCCACAATGTAAAGGTAATTCAGACCGCAGGTCAGGATACTTTGAAGGCAATACCTTTGCCATATGATTTTGATCACTCCGGATTTGTGAACGCTGATTATGCCATACCCCGAAAAAATCTGGGCCTTACGGACATCAGGCAAAGAAGATATCTTGGTGATTGTACTTTAAACGGTCTGATATCTTCTGTACTGGATGAATTTATAATCCTCCAGGAAGAATTTACAAATGTCATAAACAGTTTTGAGTTCTTGAATAACAGTAATAAAAGAGACCTTTTATCGTATTTAAGCGAGTTTTATAAACCGCTGCTTGAAGATCAGGAAAAATTGCGGAAAGAATTGGAACGCGCCTGCATCCTTATTCTTAAATAAAATAATCATCCTGACATACTATTGCGTAAATTTGCATTTATGCAAATACTGAACAATGAGCTGCTTTTATGCTATGAACCCAATCGTAACAGTCCTTCTGTCTCATTTCTTGTTATCTGGTATGGCATTTGCCATTCCTTCAGAATACCATCAAGAAAGAACTGATTTTCAGGACACGATTCAGATCGGGATTGCTGAAAACATTAACTTGTTTGATGCAGATGAACCTTTGGACATCACTTTTATTTTCAATATGAGAGATTTCATGCGTGGAATAAGGGAAGGTGATTATGTGGATGCTGTAATGACTTTGCACTGGTCGGAAAATGATTCAATTACACAGAATTTAAGGATCAGGGCACGGGGAAATTACCGCCGTTCAGTTTGTGCATTCCCGCCCATCATGATCAATCCCAGAAAGGAAGATTCTGCTTCACAAATCCTCAGCGATAACAGGAACATTAAGCTCGTTACCCATTGCAGAAACAGGAATTATTTTGAGAATTACGTTTTGAAGGAATATCTGGTCTACAAGTTGTATAATCAGGTAACGGATTATAGTTTCAAAGTAAGACTTGCAAAAATCAATTATGTGGATGCAGCCGATCCCGATGATGTCATTTCCCGTTATGGTTTTCTTATCGAGAACATAGATAACATGGCTGAAAGGAACAACGCAATTGTGTTGAATAATGAGAGCCTGAAGCAGGAAGACATGATCCCGGTCATGATGACGCGATTGGCCTTATTTGCATACATGATCGGAAATTTCGACTGGCAACTCGCCAAGCCGCATAACATCGAGATCATCAAATCCATGGATATTTTAACTCCCAGGGCTATTCCGGTCCCTTATGACTTTGATTTTTCCGGCCTTGTGGATGCACCTTACGCTGAACCTCGTAAAGATCTGGGAATGAAATCCATCCAGCAAAGGGTTTATCTTGGTATTTGTTCGCATCAGGATGAATGGACCGGAGTATTAAATGAGTTAACTAACTTAAGAGAGGATTTTTATAATCTTATTGACAAATTCCGGCTTCTTGACAGCAGGAGCAAACGACAAATCATATCCTATCTTGATGAGTTTTATGCGATGATTCGGGACAGGGATACATTTTTATACAGGATGCGCAGTGAATGCAGGCAGGAAACAAACATAGTAATTATAAAATAAAGAATACCATGATGAACATCACACAGTATGCATTGAAGATATCCGATCCGGATACCCGGATTGCATTTCTTGAGCTGTTTATACGGTTCCTGATCCATTTGACGGTACTCACCATCATCAGCAGATTCATTTACTACAGGATGAACCTGAAATTAAATTATATGTTTGCCCAGATTGTTGCCGGTGTTGTTGTCTTTCTGCTCTGCGGATTGTTGTTCTGGGTTGAGCTGCAGCTGGGACTTGCTCTGGGACTGTTTGCCATATTTGCCATTATCAACTTCAGAACGGCAACAATTCCCGTTAAGGAAATGACCTATTTATTTGCTGTTGTTGGTATTTCAGCGATAAACGGACTGATCCATCTGGAAAATGGTATTTTATCAATATTGTTGCCCAATATATGCATCATCCTGGTCGTTTACAGCATGGAAAAGGCATGGTTCACCAGGAAGATTTCATACAGAACGATATTATACACCAACATTGAATTGATAAAACCCGGCCATCAAAATGAATTGATCCGGGATCTTAAGAAAATGACAGAACTGGATATCATACGTTTCGAAATCGGGAGAGTTGACTATAAAAAGGGAAACGCTGAGATCAGGGTTTATTATTCTGTGGCTTCCGCAGCAAGCAGTTTTGATCAGGATTAATGATGCATGACAGGCATTTTTTTCTAAAATCAGGCAGTCCGGGTCATCCACCCGGACAACATGCTTAATAAAAAAAGCCTGCCATAAAGTGGCAGGCCTTTCGGATATATGGGTTCAATCGTTAGGGTTAATTCAATGTAAATATAATAATAATGTTAAAAATTTCAATATTTCTTTAATAATTCTGCTAAATATTAACATTTGCATGCATCGGTAAAAGCAGAAGATATTGACTTTTAAATTTTTAATTATACTTTAAAATTGGTGATTTATATCATTTCATGAATCTCCAGAACTGTTTTTCTCAGTTTCACGAGCTTATCCAGCAAATTTTCAAGCAATCCGAGCCGCAACATATTTGCGCCATCTGATTTTGCCATTAAAGGTTCGGGATGCACTTCCATGAATATTCCATCAGCTCCAACTGCTATTGCAGCCCTTGCAAGCGTTTCGATCATTTCAGGCCTTCCGCCTGTAACACCTGCTGCCTGGTTTGGTTGCTGCAAAGAGTGTGTAACATCAAGCACAACCGGGTAGCCGTATTGCTTCATGTTAACAAGACCCCTGAAATCAACGATCAGATCGTTATATCCGAACATCGTACCCCGGTCCGTTAGGATAATCTGATTGTTGCCCGATTTAACAACCTTTTCAACAGCATATTTCATGGATTCAGGAGATAAGAACTGACCTTTCTTAATGTTGACAACTTTCCCCGTTTTCGCTGCTGCAATAAGCAATTCTGTCTGTCTGCAAAGAAAAGCCGGAATTTGTATCACATCCACGTATCCCGAGGCAAGCCATGCTTCTTCAACTGAATGGATGTCCGTCAGCACGGGAATGTTCAATTCTTGACGGATGTCACGCAGGATCTCAAGCCCTTCTTTTTCCCCAATGCCCTGAAATGATTCCAGTCTCGACCGGTTGGCCTTCTTGTATGAGCTTTTGAAAATAAACGGGATTTTCAGTTTATCAGTAACCTG
This sequence comes from Bacteroidales bacterium, assembly GCA_016935355.1. Lineage (GTDB taxonomy): Bacteria > Bacteroidota > Bacteroidia > Bacteroidales > UBA10428 > UBA5072. The sequence goes on along the minus strand of JAFGRC010000009.1, from coordinate 6,590 downwards.
GAGGATGTGGTTTGCAGTTTCAAAGCATATTTCGCGGCTCTCAATAACGCATGGACCGGCAATCAGGAAAAAATTTTCACTGTGTACATGTTTTATCCCGGGAATTAAACTGATGGTTTCCATAGTTTTCGGGTTTTAGTATTTATACTTTTCTTTCCACAATCTGGCCAGTTGTTGCCTGATTTCAGATTCCCTTTTGTTGTCCTGAGGCTCATAAAGTATTTTATTGTGTAAGGTTTCCGGGAGAAATTCATCCTGAATGAAGTTGTCCCTGTAATCATGTGCATATTTATAATCTTCACCATAACCCAGTTCTTTCATGAGGGTGGTGGGAGCATTCCGGATGTGCAAAGGTACCGGCAGGTCACCCGTTCTTTTTACCAGTTCAAGGGCATTCTCAACAGCCTGATAAGCAGCGTTGCTCTTGGGCGATGTTGCAAGATATATGGCTGTTTCAGACAGTATGATCCTGGCTTCGGGCCAACCGATTTTATTTATTGCATCAAAACAGGCATTTGCGAGCAGCAATGCATTCGGGTTGGCAAGTCCAATATCTTCCGAGGCCAGTATGAGCATCCTGCGTGCAATAAATTTCGGATCCTCACCTCCATCGATCATCCTTGCAAGCCAGTAGACTGCAGCATTGGGATCACTGCCGCGCATGGACTTAATAAATGCGGAAATGATATCATAATGCTGTTCACCATTCTTATCATAAAGGGCTATTTTTTCCTGTACAATGTCAATTACCTTCTGATCCGTGATTTCGATCTGTTTGTTCCCGGTTGCCAGACTGCTCACGACAAGCTCCAGGATGTTCATCAGTTTTCGTGCATCCCCTCCTGAAAACCTCAACACTGCAGCAGTTTCCTTTATATTGATATTAAGCTTGTTAAGATATACATCTGTTTTGATTGCCTTATCCAGTATCTTCAAAAGTGATTCTTTATCAAGGGATTTCAATATATAAACCTGACAGCGGGAGAGCAGGGGAGCAATCACTTCAAAAGAAGGGTTCTCAGTCGTCGCTCCGATCAAAGTTACAATGCCCTTTTCAACTGAATCCAGCAGGGAATCCTGCTGTGATTTGTTAAACCGGTGGATTTCATCAATAAATAATATCGGTGCCGGATTATTGAAAAACTGCTGCTTTTTGGCTTTTTCAACAGTTTCCCGTACATCTTTTACACCGGAATGAACGGCGCTTAACTGAAAAAAGGGCCGCTTCAGTTTTCCTGCAATGATCCTGGCCAGTGTGGTCTTGCCTACGCCGGGTGGACCCCATAGGATAAACGAAGGGATGTTCCCGTTCTCAATACTGGATCTGAGAATGGATTTTTCACCAACCAGATGGTCCTGTCCAACGAATTCATCAAGACCGGAAGGCCGCATCCTGTCGGCAAGGGGTTGATTCGAACCAATCATACTACGTGCTTATTCACTGTAAAATTAGAGATTAGTTTTATAATTGCAGGCAATTTTTTTGTCTATTACCGTTCAAGCTTTCAGATTATTGTTATTTTTATTGAACAAACAATTGTTTTTACATGAACGGCAAAGTTGTGATCATAACAGGTGCATCTTCGGGCATTGGTCTCGCGGCAGCAAAAGAGTTTGCAAAGCATGGTGCAAGTGTTGTTCTGGCTGCCCGCAGTGAAGATCTGCTTAAAAGGATTGAAAGCGATCTGAAGCAATCAGGTTATGAGGCATTTGCCGTAAGAACAGATGTGAGTGTGGAAGACGATTGTAAAAACCTTATTGAATCCACCATTCAAAAATACGGCAAAATTGACGTGCTGATCAATAATGCGGGAATCTCCATGCGCGCATTATTCAAGGACGTTGAGATAAGTGTTTTAAAAAGACTCTTTGACGTTAATTTCTGGGGTGCAGTTCATTGTACGAAATATGCCTTACCGCATCTTGTTCAATCGAAAGGTTCTGTTGCCGGTGTATCCTCAGTTGCAGGCTTTGTAGGTTTGCCGGCGAGAACGGGTTATTCTGCCTCCAAGTATGCGTTGCACGGTTTCCTGGAGACATTGAGAATTGAGAATCTGAGAAACGGACTTCATGTGCTGATATTGTGTGCGGGATTCACTAAATCTGACATTAGGAAGAAAGCACTTACTGCCAATGGTAACCCGCAAGGGTTCACACCCCGTGAGGAAGAAAAAATGATGTTGCCCGAAGATGTTGCCAGGGCAATTTACAGGGCTGTTCGCAGAAGGAGGAATTATGTCATCCTGACCCTTGAAGGTAAAATGACAGCTCTGGTCAAGCGTATTGCGCCCCGTTTTCTGGAACGTGCAGCATACATTAAAATGTCACACGAGCAACAGTCACCACTCAAATAAGCTCCAACATATATGTATTGTTTCGATACAAAGATCCGCGTACGTTATGGCGAAACCGACCGCATGGGATACCTGTATTACGGTAATTATCCCGAATATTTTGAGGTAGCACGGACGGAAATGATCCGGACGCTTGGAATGAATTACAGGGAAATGGAAGATCAGGGAATTATTTTACCGGTCAGGAGTCTTTATATTGATTATCAACAGCCGGCACTATATGACGAAGTGCTGGTTGTACGATCATGTTTGAAAAGTATGCCGGAAGTTAAGCTGGATATTGATTATGAGATCCTTAATGAAAGAAATTTGTTGTTGTGCCGTGGCAATACCGTTCTCGTTTTTGTCGATGCAAAAACACGCAAGCTGAGAAGAGCTCCTGAATTTTTTCTGGAAGCGGTCAGAGCGTATTTTTAAAATAAACAGGCTTGCTTATTTTCCTTGATATTCAAACAGTTCGTCGGGAATGTCCGCATTAACGGTAATGGTGTTGTATTTAATGAGCTGCGCACTTTGTCCGTTTACCCTTGTATCCATCGAATACGGCATGATTATTCCGTTACCAATATCCTTGTGATTCCCCACGTAGTTTTCGATCAGCAGCAGCATGGATAAACATTTTTTCATGGGAATTGTTTTTGAATGGGTTAGATTTGTTAAATATACCGGAAACGGCACAGATTTTTAAAAAAAACTTTGAGTATGTAATGTTTTACAGTTTCAATCGTCATAACATCTGAAATTACAAGATTGAGTCTGATTATTTAAACCTACAACCATGAAAAAAATTATAATCTGTATGGCAGCCCTGATCCTGTCCGGAATGTCTTTCGCACAGCCTGATGCGCTCAACCGTCTGTTCGATGAGTATACCGGCAAAGACGGATTCATTGCGATTACCTTAACCGGTGATATGATGAAAATGGCAGCGGCGATGCAGGAATATAAAAGAGACACCGTCCTTGAATCAGAATTGAGCGAAATGAGAATTCTGGTTCAGGAAAAATCCTCCGGTCGCGAAAGCATTAATTTCTACGATGAACTGTACAACCGGATCGATAAATCCGTATACAAGGAACTGATGCGGGTGAAAGAAGCCGATGATGATGTTACCATGCTGGCAAAGGAATCGAACGGGATTATTTCGGAATTCATTCTGATTGTCGGAGGGTCTGATGACAATGTAGTGATCCATGCAACCGGTAACATACTCCTGAGAGAACTGGGAGAAATGGCCGGAACTTATGATTTTAGTGGTTTTGAACATTTGAAAAGCTTTAAGCGGTAAATGTTGTTCGCAGTTATTCTGTACATCACAATGCCAAAAAGCAGATCGTGGATTCCAGTGAATTTAAGAGACTGATTTTACCCATGAGCAGGAAGCTCTTCAATTTTGCGCATATGATGCTCCGTGACCAGGCAGAAGCTCAAGATGCAGTGCAGGAAGTCTGCCTGAAGCTCTGGAATTTGCGGGACAGACTTAAGGAAATCCACAATCCTGAGGCATTTGCCATGAAAACCATGAAAAACTGGTGCCTCGATCATATGAAGTCCAGAAAACCCGTATACGTGGATCAATATCATTCAGGCATTGACAGACAAACCGGACAAAAAAATCCTCTTGAATCACTCGAAAACACAGATATGATGGAGCATTTTACCAGAGTTCTCGACCGTTTACCGGAACAACAAAGAAGCATTTTTCAGTTGCGTGATCTGGAGGGATATGAGTTTGATGAGATCGCTGATATCATGGACATGACAATCAATACGGTAAGGGTTAATTTATCGCGTGCCCGGACCAGGCTCCGGGAAGAATTGCATAAAATCAGGGTATATGGATAAACAAACGTTAAACGATCTTCTCGAAAGATTTTACAAAGGAGAAACCGATATCAGGGAAGAAAAGATGCTGCATTACCATCTGACCTTTTCGGGGAAAGATATACAGGATTATGAGACGGACAGGCTCCTTGCCAGGCTTACGGAGTCATTAAAAGAAAAGCAAAATACAGTCTCCGATATAGAAGGCAGTATTGCTGCATATATTGACAAACGCATGACGAATACATTTATCAAACGATTTCGTAAATCCATAAACCGATACGCTGTTGCAGCTGCCATTGCAATACTTATCGGTATGACCGGTTTTCTTTTTTATCTGCGCTACGGGGAAAGTCCTTCAGACACCTATTCCGACCCGCAGCTGGCATACCTTGAAACAGAAAAAACCCTATTGTTTGTCTCCGAAAAACTCAATACCGGTCTTGAACCGCTTTCCAACATCAACAAGATCAATTCCGGAACCAGACCTTTGAAATCGTTTGAAACGATTGAAAGAAATCTGGAAATGGTCGGCTTTTTCAGTTTTATCAATCAGTCATCAAGTCTTAAAAAATAAATATTATGAGAACAATTTGGCTTATTCTGGGATTCGCGGCATTTACCGCAGGGATTCATGCACAAAGCATCATGGATAAACTCTATGATAAATATTCAGGAGCTGAGGGATATACCTCCGTATATATTTCAAAGTACATGTTTGAGATGTTTCAGGGTAACCAGGCAAATATCAATATGGAGGATGAGATGGCTGAAGTCATCAGCAAACTGGATTGTATTAAGATCCTGGCAACGGATGACGATCCCGCAACCAAAAAAACAATCGATCTGTACACTGAAATGATGAAGCTCCTTCCTTCATCAGCTTATAAGGAAGTCATGGTGGTTAAGGAAAGTGACCAGAACGTGAATATGTATGTGAAGGAGGACAAGGAGAAAGTTGTGGAACTGCTCATGGTTGTCGGTGGAGCTGATGAGAATGTCCTGATCAGCATTCAGGGTGATATCGATATGAAGAATATAGCAAAGCTTGCAAGCACCATGAATATTGAGGGCATGGAGAACCTTGAGAAAATAGGTGAATAATATGATCCGTTACATGAATTCTTTTTCCCCCTTTCAGAGCCTGCTCCGATTTATCGGAGGGGAACACAAGGGGGTCTAAAGCATATGAATAACAGTTACTTCATTTTGATCATCCTGTAGCAGTAGCAAAATCTATTTGGGATCTTCAAAAGGATGGCTCATTTCGAAATCAGGCCGGTAATTTTGCCGGCTTTCCAGTTCCTGGATCCATCCGTTGTAAAAACCCAGATCCTCAAGCTGGTTAACTGTTTCAAGATATTCGGCAACAGTAAGGAACCTGCCCAGAACCGGGTGATCCGATACATGGATGGTTGGATAATACTGTGCCATAAGGGATATAAATACCGAGTCCGTCAAATTTGCCGCGATCCACTTTAAAATGTCTCTGCTGTCGGTAATATTCCCCGGCAGCACGAGATGCCTGATGATGAGTCCGGATACTGCCTGTCCGCGTTCATTCAAAATGACTTTGTTTCCCTTTTGCCTGTACATTTCTAAAACCGCTTTCACCACTACATCAGGGTAATCGGCAGCATCAGAGTATTCAAGCGCCAGCCTCCTGTCCAGGTACTTGAAATCCGGAAGGTATACATCAACCAGTCCTTCCAGTTGCTGCAACACATTCACGTTCTCATAACCGTTCGTATTGTATACCACGACAGGAAAGTAATTGCGGTCATGCAGCGTCCTGATCACCGCTTTTATATGCGGGGAAAAATGGGTAGGTGTGACAAAACCCACAGCCTCAATACCCTGGTCCAGGTATTTAATGATTTCTTCAACAGCGCTTTCAAGTGTATATTGTTTTGTAATGATGTTGCTGCTATTCCTGCTGATCTGGTGGTTTTGGCAAAAGATGCACTGCATGGTGCACCTTGGGAAGAAAACATTGCAAATGCCTTTATTTCCCGATATTGCCGGTTCTTCACCCCGGTGTATACAAATCGAACTGATCTGCAATTCCGCATCACTCATACAATAGCCCAGTTCACCGGCATTTCTGTTCACGCGACAGTTTCTCGGACACAACATGCATTCTTCATATTCCATCATGGTCACCCTGTTTTCTGATTCCATGCAATTGCAAAATTACATGATTCTATGGATTTGCCCGTACCTTCCAGGGCACATCTATAAAATGGTTATTGCATTTAGGGAATTATTATTAATTTTGCCCGGGTACACGTAAACGGTCCGTAGCTCAGTTGGCAGAGCACGTGACTCTTAATCACGGTGTCCAGGGTTCGAGCCCCTGCGGACCGGCAAAAAGGCGGAAAAAAATCCGCCTTTTTTCATTCTTAAAACCAG
>JAFGRC010000067.1 GCA_016935355.1 Bacteroidales bacterium | reverse complement strand
ATTTAAATATATTCTTCAAGTAAATTATCATGTTCTTTAAGGAGTTCAAGTCCCTTTTCAGTGCAAATTCCAACAAGGTAGGGTTTGATAATGGATCTCATGATATCTTCCTTACTGAAGCGACCCGACAGGTTGAATCCGTCAGAGTGAAACATTTCCATCAGTTGTTGCAGAAAAACATTTACCAGATCAATGTTGATCTCCTTTTTGAAAACACCTTCGTTAATCCCTTTCCTGAGGAGCATCAGATTGCTATCGACGTTGTGAATACCTCCTCTTTCTGATATCAGTTCGTTGATCTGTTTATAATGTCTTTTCAGATCGTGAAAGAAAACGGGATTGATCTGTGAAAAGACTTCATGGCTTTTTTTTCCGATGTTATAAATGGCTTCAATAACATTTGGCGACTCACTGATGATCTTATTAATGGCTTCGGCGTGTTCATTTAGTCCTTTTAATATACTGTACAGGACAATTTCATTCTTGTCCTTAAAATTTTCATATATGGTCCGCTTGGAAATGCCCAGTTCCTGGGCGAGATAATCCATTGTAATGCTCCTGATGCCCATCCTGACAAAAAGCTTCCCGGCTTCATCCAGTATTCTTGTTCTTATTTCCATGAATAATATTGAAAACTATTTATACTGAAAAAGTTTATAAAATTTTATCAGTTTTTGTAATTACATTAAATATTTGATAAACAAAAGTTTGAAAAATCATGTACATCAAAAATTTGACAAAGATAAACATAAATTATAATGATTCAACAAAATTTATGAAAAAATAAAACTAAAAAAAATATTTACGTTTTCTTAATATTATTCATATTAGAAAATGTTTAAAGTTGTTTTCTGCCTTCGGCATTTGACATCTCAAAATGCGATGAGGGTTTAAAGGATTTTCTTGAACAGCCAGAATAATATTCCAATGTTCAACTATTTTGTAATGCTCTGCTTTGAAAAACTGTTGAGTACAACAATTCACATGTCAGTTTGTTTGAAGCGAAAAGACATGCAGCAATAAGATACCATCTGTTTTATCTACCCTTATGAAACAGGTAATGATCGAGTGAATACCTGCCTGAACCTGTTGCCAGCAGAAAAAAGTATATTACGAGGTAAAGCAATGCCATTTCCATTCCGGAAAATGCATCCCCGGCATGAACGACAAATGCAGCAACCGACATGTTGATTATCAAAGGAATTACAATGATCCGCGTCAGGAGTCCCAACATGATGAATATGGAACAAAAAACCTCTGCAAAAACAACCAGAACCAATGAAAGGCCTGCACCAACTCCCAGAGGATCTGCAAAGGTTACGGGATCCGCTGCAAAAAGCCTTGCAAATTTCGGGATTCCGTGTGTCAGCATAAATGCTCCGGCACAGATCCTGACAATCAGAATGGCTGCATCAAGATATTTCTGATTGAATCTGGTATATAAAAGATTCTTCATGATCTGGAATTTTAACAAATATAGCCTGTTTCACCCCTTTTCACATAGCATTGCTCCATATTTTTGAAGGAAGTCTTGCCGGATGCATTTTTGTTTGATTGCCGGGGGATTTTTGCCAGGTTTTCTGCAATAAGTTTTCAATCTGTTTTATTAATTTCAGCAGAATATTTATTTGTGCGTTTATTTCATTTGTTCCATCGTAATGAAACAAATGAAACAGTCACCTAAACCATCATGACAAAGGTCAGGTTCATACATACTGCCGATCTGCATCTGGACACACCGTTTAAGGGACTTGCCAGCTGGAACCGGGAACTGGCAGTCAGGTTACAGGATGCGACTTTTCACAGTTATGAAAAGATCATTGCCATCTGCATCACAGAAAAAGTGGATTTTCTGATCATTTCAGGGGATATCTTTGACAGTGAAAGCAAAAGTCTCGCTGCACAACTCAGGTTTGTTTCCGGACTGCAGAAGTTATCCGGTCAGGGTATTGCAACATATTTTGTATGCGGGAATCATGATCCCCTCAATTCATGGCTTGATGCTATACAACTTCCTGATCATGTTCACCGGTTCGATGCTTCCCGGGCCGGTTGCTTTACATATGAAAAGGAGGGCGAACCGGCAGCTGACATTTACGGTACGAGTTTCCAGGAGAAAGTTGTAAGAAGAAATCTTGCACTTGACTACAAACTTACCGGTCATGCTTCACCTGTTTCCATAGCTGTTCTGCATGGTACAATTGGTACACCTGGCCTTCACGAGAACTATGCCCCTTTTAAAATTGAAGATGTGATGAACAAGGGTTTTGATTACTGGGCGATGGGACACATTCACAAAAGGACTGTCGTTCATGATTCACATCCGGCCATAGTATATCCAGGCAATCCTCAGGGAAGGGATTTCGGTGAAACAGGTGCAAAGGGTTGTTGTCTGGTGGATATCATTCCGGGGAATGGTCCGTTGGTCAAATTCATGCCCGTACATACGATCAGATTTGAAGAAATTGCTGTTGATCTGACAGGGGAGACTGAAATGACCAAGCTTTCTGATAAAATTGAAAAGACCAAAATCAAAATTGATAATTATAGCGAAAATGACAGCTATATATTAAGAGTTAATTTGACAGGAAGAACTCCTCTGCACGAGCACCTGAACAGGCCTGAAGAAATGCAACAGCTCCTGGATTATTTCAATGAAGGGCAGTTGGACCGGGAACACTTTACCTGGATCGATCAGATCAATATCAATACGAATCCTGATATTGATATCGATCAGGTAAGAAAGGGAACGGATTTTTCTGCGGATTTACTGAAAGTCTTTGATGCATATGAGAATGATGAAAAGCAATTATCGCGGTTGTTTCAGGAACTTGATGAAGAAATAATCAATTATCAGGTCAAGAAGGAAACTACGGCAATAACTGAGCATGAAAAAACAGAGATCCTTAATAAGGCAAAGTGGATGATGCTCGATCAGTTATTAAAGAAAGCATGATCATTAAGGAAATACATATCGACGGATTCGGGATATTTCACGACTATTCTCTGAAGGGTCTGAAGGAGGGGGTTAACATCATTACCGGAAATAATGAAGCGGGTAAGTCCACCATGCTCAAATTTCTAAGATATACCCTGTTTGGCTATCCCAGGTACAGGGATCAACGCATGCAGCCGGTTCATGGAGGAAGTCATGGCGGACGGATCATCGCAATCACCTCTGCAAACAAGGACCTGATCCTGGAGAGAAACGGAAACGACCAGATCAGCCTGTACCACGAAGGACAAAATTCACAAAATGAGAGTCTCTGGCTGCAATTGCTCGGCAATGCAAATAAAGACATTTTTGAAAATGTCTATGCCTTTTCCCTTGATGAATTAACGGATATTAAATCGCTTTCCGCATCAGGGGTCGAGGACAGGATATTCAGCATGGGTATGGGACTGGGCAATATCTCGCTGACGGATGTCGAGGACGTTATTCAGAAGAGCATTGATGCAGTTTATACTCCGAGAGGAAGCAAGCAGGAGATACCTGCCATTTTGGGCGGAATTCAGGAAAGGAAAAGGCAACTTCTTGAAATTCAAAATAATCTGCCTGCGTATTCAAATCTTGCAAGTCGCATCAAAGAGCTCGAATATGAAATTACAGACCTGGGAACAAAATTCAAGGGATATCAAAGCAGAAAGGAACAATTGGATCAATTTCTGAAATGCTACGAAAGTTTTGTCATCATCGTGAAAACAGAAGAGTTACTTAAAACATTGCCTGAACTGCAGGATTATCCCGTTGACGGTCTCACACGATTGAGTGAATTGGAACTGGAAGAGAAATCATTGCGTAAAAAAATACAGGAACTGCAAAATGGAAATGAGGACGCTGCAGGTATTGAAGAATTACACGAGGAGATTGATTCTATTTCTTTTAATGATAAATTGTTAAGCTCTTCAGATGTTGTTGAATACCTGAGGACCAATCTTGAATTGTACAAACAAACAGTCCGTGAAAAAGCTGAACATGATGGAAAGATTGAAAGCATTGATCAGTTAGTCAGACAGGAATTGCTGCGGATCAATGCAGACTGGTCGGAACAGAACCTTGAAGAATTTACCGGTGAAATTTCGCACAGGGATAGGATCCGGGATTTTAAAACTGAATTTAACAACATAGATAACAACAAACGCGATCTGGAAGCGCAGCTAAAAATATTGCAGAGTAAGGAAAGCCCTGTAAATGCAAACAATATTATGATACTGATCGCTGTAATTTTTATACTGGGTGCGGCACCATTGTTTTATTATACATTTTACATTTTGGGTGGTATCTGCCTGATAACAGCCATTTTGCTGTTTTTCAGCAGAAAATACATCATCAGGGAAAGCCTTCAGGATCATATCAAAGAACAGTTGTCAGACATTGATGAAAAACTGAATGAAGTAAAAAGTCGTTTCGGGGAATACCTTGAAAAAAACCTTGGGCTGGAACAGACACTTTCAACAGATGCGGCTCTGGAAATACTGGACACCGTAAAACATCTTAAAAAAGACATTGGTGAACGGAATGAGCTGAAAATAAAACGGGCAGAACAATGGATCCCTTTCATCAATACATTTGAAGAGAAAGTGGGGCATGTGCAGAGGATCTCGGGGATCCATACAGCAGAAGACAATATGGAGGTTCTTGTAAACCAATTGATTCAGTTGTCCGATTTTACAGCAAAACAATTGCGGAGAAAGGAAGAGCTGCAAAATATTTTATCCGCCAGGCAGAAAGAACTGGAAAAAACACAAAAGCAGCTGAATGATAATGAAAAGATAATAAAACAATTATTAAAATCAATTCATGCAAAAGATAAAGATGATTTCAGAAAGAAATACGATGAAAACAAACAAGCAAAAGAATTAACAGAAATGCGCAGGAATGCGGTGGTAACCATTGAGACCATTGCGGGTCTGAACCGGTCCCGGGAAGTCATTGATTTTCTCAGTACGCATAAACAGCTGGATATCAAAGAAGAATCTCAAAAGCTGGAAAAAGAGATCGGTGAAATGCGTGAAGCTCTGGATGACAGGATCAGGGAAATGGGAGAAAAGAGGGGCGAAATAAAACGTATTGAGGGTGAATCGGAACTTGCCCAGGTGATGACGGAACTGGAAACAGAAAGGCAAAAGCTGAACAATGCTTACCGAGAATGGATAACGGGTAAAATTGCCCTGAAGATACTATCAGAAGCAAAAGAAACCTATGAAAGAGAAAAACAGCCTGCGGTCATTAAGAATTCCGGCACATATTTTAGTAAAATAACCAGCGGTAGATACAACAGGATCAAAATATCCCTTGGTGAAAAAGACATTACTGTTTTTGATTCCCGGGAGGCTTTAAAAAAGATTGACCAGCTCAGCCGGGGGACCCGGGAACAATTGCTCATCAGTCTTCGACTGGGATTCATTGAAGAATATGAAACGAAGGCAGAACCGTTGCCGGTGATCGTGGATGAGGTCCTGGTGAATTTTGATCCGGTCCGGGCCAGAAAAGCAGCCGGCATCTTTCAGGAATTCGGAGAAAATAGACAGATCCTGGTTTTCACCTGCCATCCCTCAACTCCGGAATATTTTAACAGGACCAAAATTAATCTTCTGATACTGGATCATCAATAATCGTATCTTTTTGCAGATATATTTCCGGTTATAAAAATTGATGTCTTTGACACCAATTGTATGCAAAAAGTCAGGATGTATAATTTTATCATATACAGAAGCTGAAAAGAGGAATAATTCATAACCCGTTTTTTGCGTTTATATTTTGATTAATTTTAGATCAATTACCGGTCATTGATTTAAATCAGGTAACATCTTAACCAAAATTGTTTTACGCCTGTAAAAGGATAACAATACTAAAAACTCATGCAGAACCGTCGCAAATTCCTTAAGAACAGTCTCATAACAGCAGCTGGAGCAGGTTTGGCTGCCAATGTTGCATACGGGTCAAATCCCCGGTTGCCGGGCAACAGGCAGGAGAGAAATTTTGTATACAGGACTCTGGGCAGGACCGGAATAAGAATTCCTGTTATCAGCATGGGATTGGATTCCACGAAAGATCCCAACCTGATCAGGCAGGCCCTGGATGAAAACATCATGCTTTTAGTCACACATGAGACTTACTATGGCGGAAATTCCGAAAGAATCATCGGAGAAGTGGTCAAAGGCAGGGACAGGGATTCATACATGATCATGACAGGTGCACTGGATGTCAACACCGTTGACGAGGAAAAGGGATTGTACAGGTCAGAAGCAAGCGGTGAGGATCTGTTGAGACGTGCTGAAGGTTGTCTGCAGCGCCTGCAGCTTGATTATATTGATATTTTCATATTATCTTATGCCGCCAGAAGAGAGTCGGTGTTTTTCGAGCCCTACCTGAAAGCTATGGAAACGCTTAAAAAACAGGGAAAAACCAGATTCCTTGCCATTGCCACGCACAGTTTTCAGCCTGAGGCGATCCGGGCTGCAGTGGATACGGGTATCTATGACATAGCGATGACGGCATACAATTTCCGGATGGATAACCTTCAGGAAATGGATGAAGCACTGAAATATGCTGAGGCTGCCGATTTGGGGATCATTGGCATGAAGGCCTTGGCAGGAGTATACTGGGATCAGGAAAGGACATTGCCCATCAATCCGGCGGCAGCCATTAAATGGGTATTGGAGAATGAGAACATACACACAGTATGTCCTGCCTGTTCAAGTTATGAACAGCTTTATCTGGATATCGGTATAATGGAGAACCTTAAGCTTAATGAAAAAGAAAAGCACGATCTTTTACCACCTCAGGGGGAATTATCCTCAGGTCTTTACTGTCAGCAATGCGGCAGGTGCATCGCTCAGTGCCCGAAACGGATTAATATTCCTGCTATCATGAGAAGTTACATGTATGCTTACGGGTACGGAAACCTTGATCATGCATACAGAACCCTCTGTTCTGCCAGGCTTGATCCAACTGCATGCAGGAACTGTACTTCCTGTTCTGTCAATTGTGCAATGGGTTTTGATGTAAGGACAAAAATCCTCGACATTGCAAGGCTTCAGGATGATATGCCTGATGATTTCATGGTGCCCGGATAATCCGTATTTATAAAGTGTTCGTTTTGCCGGCCTTTTAAAATAGAATATGAAACAAAAGGTATAAACACAAAATCATATCCCATAATGAGAAAATCCATAAGTAAAATAACTTCAATGCTCTTATTTCTCTTGCTGCTTGCAGCAGGATATTCAAAAGCCCAGCAAAGAAACGACCCTTTTAATGGAATAATGGATGAGAAAGTCCTGACTGTATTGAGACTCCTTTCACACCAGCAAGGACGGGGAAGTATAATGGCTTCAGATGGAAGATTGCTTTATGACCTGATACTTGAAAAGGATTATAAAAGGGGATTGGAGATCGGGACTTCAAACGGATATTCCGGATTGTGGATCGGAATGGCTTTGAAGCATAACAACGGTGAGCTTGTAACTCTTGAGATCAATCCCCGGATTGCATATGAGGCAAAGGATAATTTCACAAAAGCGGGCCTTGATCAGGTAATAGAAGTCAGAACGGCCAATGCTCTTGAAGAAATACCAAATGTGCCCGGAACATTTGATTTTGTCTTTATAGATGCCTTGCAAACGGATTACTATAAATATCTGAAACTTGTGCGGAACAGAGTTGTTGAAAACGGAGCAATAACTGCCCATGACGTGATTAGCAGGGCTGAAGTATTAAGTGATTTTCTGAATGATATACAAAATGATCCCGGACTGGAGACTGTCATTCATAATGTGAGCCAATGGGGAATGTCAGTCAGTATAGTCAAAACAGAATAAAAGCCTATATAAGCAGAGACATTATACCGTGTTCTAACTTGCTGATGCAAGAAAATCTTGCTTTTGTTTCAGTTAAATTTTATATTTGATCATAAGATGAAATAAATAATCTTCATATGTCAAGTATCATAGAAGGGTACAATTACGACATTTTCATCAGCTACCGGCAGAAAGACAACAAGTATGACGGGTGGGTGACAGAATTTGTAGAAAACCTGCAACGTGAGCTTGATTCAATGCTAACAAAAAACTGTATCATTTTGAAACAATACAAAGAAGGAAATCAAAGTCCTGGTTATCATTAATTAACAAAACAAGAACCATGAATTTTTTTTTGAGATTGCCTGCGAATTCATTGAATCAAACTTGTATCTTATTAGATAGTTATAAAAATTTAAGGTTAAAAGCATTCCTGATCTTCTGCTGTGTTTTCACGCTTCCCGGTTGTACTCAACCAGTACAAAATACATGTGAATGGCCTTGTTTCCATGGTTCCGACCGCACAAACAAATCGGCTGAAACAGGAATGATGAAAGAATGGCCCCAGGACGGTCCTGAGCTGCTTTGGACAGCCACCGGACTTGGTGAAGGATATAGTTCTGTATCCATAAGCGACGGATTGATTTATACAGCAGGCACGACCGGTAATCAAACATATGTACTCGCTTTCGATCTTAATGGGAAGCAAGTTTGGAGAAAACCGAACGGTAAAGCGTGGTCAACCTTCATGCCTCACGCACGTTCATATACCGGGGCACGAAGTACTCCAACCATTGATAATGGTGTATTATATCATCTTGGTGAAACCGGCCGGCTTGCAGCATTTGATTCAAAGACAGGGGAAGAGCTCTGGTACAGGGAATTAATGGAGGAGTTCGATAAAGAGGAAACGGAATATGGATATTCTGAATCGGTATTAATAGATGAAGACTATTTATACACACGACCGGCTGGAAAAAAAGGATTCCAGATATGCCTGGATAAACACAATGGAGAAATCATCTGGGCCAATACGGAAATTCCGGGAGTAGAAGGATACACGTCCCACGTTATCATGGAATTTGGCGGTTACCGTCAAATCATTGGAGCAAGTTCAGATTGTTATTACGGTATCGACACCAGGACAGGCAAGCTGCTCTGGAAAGTTGATTTCAGAAATAAAGAGGGACTTAATATTACGGATGCTATTGTTTACAATGATTACGTTTTCATCTCGAGTGGTTATGGAAAAGGTTCTATGCTGATTAAACTCAAAGTTTCAGGAGAAGAGATTATTCCGGAAACGATATGGCAAACTGAAATTATGGACAACCATCATGGCGGTGTCATCTTTCATGATGATTATTTGTTTGGTTCCGGAAGTAATTCAAGGGGTTGGTTCTGCCTTGACTTCCTGACCGGAGCGCAGCAATGGAAAGTAAACGGGAAAGGCTCCATTACTTATGCTGATGGAATGCTGTATTTGTTGGAAGAAATGGGCACTATGAAACTCGTAAGGGCCGTACCTGATGATTATGCTCTTGCAGGGGAGTTTGAAGTGCCTGTAGGAGGTAAAGGTGTTTACTGGGCACATCCTGTAGTATGCGGCGGGCGTCTTTATATACGTCATGCGGATCAACTTTATGCATATGACATAAGCGGAAATTAAGCGCCTTTATATCAATGGATCCTCTTCTTCCAAATTGTTCTCCCTGAAGAAGAAAATTACTGAATCGGCCAGTATGGATCGGCTTATCGTGAATACATGGATCGAACTCCAAGGTGGCTTGGAATACCGAAATCAAAAAGAGATTAATCAAAAAAACCCTGTTCAATCATCTGAGAGAGGGAATAATACAAATCCGCCTGAATGAAAGATTATGGGGGCTGTTCATAGAACTGTTAAGGGTCATAGATACGCTATTTGATGGAACCGATGAAATGGAAATTCTGGGGAAGATTCTATACGATGAAATAGCCTATGACATGATCAACCGGTTGTTTCAAAACGAGCTGGAAATGAAAAAAGCGTCATAACAGAAAATGAAAACAATAAAATATTGAATAACAAATATATAACACATGAGGTCTGGTTTTAAACAACTAATCTCATGTACATTGAAACAAGTGCGAAACTCTAATTATTAAGATACAAAACGATCTGCACCATTCATTGTCAATGAAGGTATTTTGGACTGGAATCCGTATAACTTCTTGATCCTTTTAGCAGTTTTAATCTTTTCAATGGTAAGGTACTGAATATCTATAACCTTTTTAGCTCGTAAGCTGCAGTATAAGACAAGGAAGTGGAACAATAACGACGCTGTAAACAGAATGACAATCATCAGCCATATGGTGCCAATTCCCTGCAGGAGATAGCACATTGATATATAAAAGAGATTAATTGATATTAAAATCAGAGTGATTTGAAAATGTGTCAGGCCAAGTTGCAGCAATCTATGATGAATATGTTGACGGTCAGCAGTAAATGGCGATTTACCCTGACTGATTCGAATTATGAAAACACGCAGTGTGTCAAATAACGGTATAATGAGTAATCCAAAAGAAACGGCAGGTGCAGATTTAATAAATATGCCACCTTCGGCGACCATATTAAGCTGGAGAAAACGAATGGTCAGTATGGCAATTGAAAGACCAATAATAAGTGATCCGGTATCTCCCATAAAAATCTTATTCTTATTGCCAAAGACATTATAACGTAAGAAAGCCAAAAGAGAACCGACAAGTGCAAAGCTCATAATTGTATATCCGATACTACCATATATCCAAAACCAGACACCAAGGACAGAAGAAATCATGATACTTATCCCCGAGGCCAGACCGTCTATCCCGTCTATTAAATTCAGACCGTTGATAATTGCGATGAAAACAAATATTGTAGCAACAATACTTATAGTGTAAGGTACTTCTGTTAAATTGAACAAACCATTAAAATTGTCGATTCTGATATCCGCAAGGACAGCAATCAATGCAGCGGCAATTATTTGAACAAAGAGCTTGCTTTTCGGATGAATTTCAATAATATCGTCTTTCAATCCTGCGATAAAAAGAATGATTAGCCCCAAAATGATATAAAGAAGTTCAAATGGAAAAAATCTACCGCCAATGATAATGGTAGAAATAATAAAACCACCGAATATGGCAACGCCTCCGAGGTTTGGTGTGGCATTTCGGTGAGACGTCCGGCCATTTGGCATTGCAAATAAGCTCTTGGAGCTGGCTATTGAAACAACCGATGGAATTGCATAATAGGTAGCAGTAAATGCAAGAACAAATCCCATTATTGTTAAAAGCCAAAGCGGAAAATTATTTAATGAAATATTAATTAAAGATACCATGATCATCATTTTTAATTGTTTGGTATTACTGCAATTTTTCAAAAATCCGATTTGAAACAGAATCAAAATCTGTTTTTAAATACCGTTATTCATAAAACTGTCTCATCGGTTCTTCAAATAGACTTCCTATATGAAATACGGAAATGCTTGATCCATGTTCTTTTAGTTTGATGAATCAAAGAAAATCAACCATCAATGATCGATTACATTGGATTTAAATCTTGAAAAACCTTTTCACACCTGTCAGTACGAAAGCATATATAAAGCTCTTGATGATACCAAATGGAATCTTCCGGTTTGCAACGGATCATGGTTGATATAAAATGGAACCGAAGGTAAAGGATGAAGAACAGCCACAGGAATTAATCTTTAATGAAGGAATTGAATCAGCTTTTGATATTACAGCGATCAGACAAAACAAGGCGGATACGACTTCAGGCACAAATGCAATTCGAGATTTATATGAAGATAGCCAGGGACGCATCTGGCCTGGAGGCAACCGGCACTTTACTTATGTCGTTTCGATCTTTGATAAGTTAAATAATTCTCTCTTAAAATTGTATTGCCGGATAATATATCTAAGGCCGCAGTTTTTACTGACAGATAATTTCATGTTCTACCAAATTCATTTGTTTATTGCAGGGTATTAACCCCTGAAATAAATCCTCTATAACGCCGTAATAACCCGTAAGAAGCAAGATCTCCATTTAAGTGGACGTTGCCCTTACTTTAATATTTTACTCTAATCACGCGTTAAATGAAATGCTGCTGTATTCCATTCTCAACAAGGATTAGAGAAGGACTGTAGTAATTATTGAATTTTATTATATCTTAATATTTTATCCCATAATACTTTAAACTACTAAAAATGTTGTTTTCTTTTGGCTTTTAATTGATTATTCATTAAATTTCGTTTATGAGACGCTTTTGTATCATTGTATTTTTAATTCCTGTTTTATTTTCCTGCGAATTGGAAAAACCAAGTCTGGATACCTTTATTGCCGATCCAGATATCATCTTTAATTCTGATTTGTCATATGGTTCCATAAATGATACTGATGGCAATATTTATAAGACCATAAAGATTGGTGACCAGACCTGGTTGGCTGAAAATCTGAGAACGACAAAATACAATGATGGCACTTCCATTCCGCATGTTAAAAATAATGTTTCATGGATCAGTTCAAACGTCCCTGCATATTGCTGGTATGATAATAACATGCGCAATAAGAACATTTACGGTGCATTATATAACTGGTACACCATTAACACTGAAAAATTATGCCCTTGCGACTGGCATGTACCAACCGATGCAGAATGGACAATACTTGTCAATTATATTTCCGGTTTGAGTGGTGATGAGGACAAATTAAAAGAGATTGGCACATTACACTGGAATGCCGCTGGTTCAGAAGTGACGAATCAGATTGGTTTTACAGCTCTTCCGGCTGGCTATCGTAATTGGGAAAATGGTCATTTTATGGGTGAGGGAGGACTTGGATTCTGGTGGACTTCTTCGCAGCATTCAGAATCCGTCTCCTGGGCCCGGGAAATAGAGAACAGATATAGCGGTGTATTCAAGGGCATAATGAATAATAATAATGGCCTATCGGTTCGCTGTATTAAAGATTAAGTGTGCACAGAAGCTGATTCAGAGCGTAAAGGCACAATACGGTAAAAGGTTATTTTCGGAATAAATTCATATGGTATAGTTAAAAGTACCATTCAATCTGACAATATTTTGTAGTATGTTTAATTAGGTCATAAAACCACAGTGTTCAGCTCTTTTTTTTCAAAAAATCACAGTGGAGAATTGCCATTATAGAAGGGGATGATACATTGT
>JAFGRC010000066.1 GCA_016935355.1 Bacteroidales bacterium | reverse complement strand
GCACCTGAACGGATTTGATTTCATTCGGATCCAGTTCCGGCATGCCATCATCATACCGTCTACCATCGATAAAAAAAATCGGATCAGGCATAGATGAGAATCCTCCTCCCGTTGACCTGATCTGAGCTGACTCCTTCTCTGTTTCACCAATATCATACGCGGTTTCCTTGCCACAAAAAGCAAATAAAAGTCCCGCTAAAAGTGGAATAACCAGTACAAATTTCCATGTGAATTTCCCGGGTTGCATAGTCTTTGTCATCATGATCATTCGTTTTTTTAATTGTGTGTAGTTGAAACCGTTGGTTAAAAGCAACGGTGTAAAGCCGGCAGCAAAGCTGACAAGGGTTGCCTGGTAAGCTGCCATGTTCCTGCTGTTCGCGGTTACCCCTGCATCGGCAAGGTATTCAAGGTTCGTCTTCAGGTCCCTTGCAAGCATCCAGGCAAAGGGACTGAACCATAGCATTGCCGTGAAAACCTCTGCGGCAATGATGTCCAGGGTATGCCTCTGCTTCACGTGGATCCTTTCATGGTCAAGCATTAAGTCCAGCTGTGGATGTTTTTCAGCATTTTTGCTGATCACGATCTTGTTGAGAAAGGAAAAGGGCATCAGGTCTTTTTGCGTGACAAACACTTTCTGTCCATACAATTTTCGGGTTGTGCATTTCCTGATCAGGCTTCTTATACTGATAAAACTCAGCATCAATTGCATAAGGAAGAAAAACAATCCACCTGCATACAGGAAAAACAAAAAAACAGGCAGATGATCCGTATGTATGGCTGGTTCAACCTCACCATGGTCGTAAAGTGCATGTATGAATGTGAGCATACTGCCCGTTTCTAAAGACATGAATGCCTGAGCCGCAGGAAGCTTAAGCGTCACCAAAGGCAATGACCAGGGGATGAGGATCGCAGCCAGCAGGAATAGCCGGTTGAATTGAAGAAGGTTTTCCTTTCTGAACATCAGCCGGAAAATCATCACCATGATCGAGCTGGCCATGCATACCTTTAATAAGTATATCAGGAAGGATACCATTGCTATTGCCTTTTATTTCTGATCATCTTAATGATCTCATCCAGGTCTTCAGGTTTGATTTTTTCTTCTTCGACAAAATAGGTCACCACATTCCGGTAAGAACCATCAAAATAATCCCGGATCACATATTTTATGAAATGTTTCCGGTATTCCTCCCGGGCAACTTTCGGATAATACTCATGTGTGTTACCGTATTCCTTGTGACCGATAAAACCCTTATCCTGCAGCAACCTCACGATGGAAGAAACCGTATTGTAGTGCGGTTTCGGATCCGGGTATCTGTCCAGAATATCCTTTACAAAACCCTTTTTAATGTCCCACAGGATCTGCATCAGTTCTTCCTCTTTCCGGGTAAGTTTATTCACTGTGAAAATTTTAAGCAATTATACAACTAATTTTTCAGTTTTGCAACTAAATTTTCAGTTATTTTTATGAGAAGTATTTTTTTGTCCTCAAGGCTTACGGTGAAAGGGTTTGCGGACATCCCAATATACCCCGGGATACACCAAAGACACCCCCTCGGGTTGTTACCCAACTAATATTCCTTCTGATTTTCGTCGACCATGGGGACAAAACGAACGGCCAGCACGCTTGTTTGGCTGAGCCTGCCCTTGCGTTTTTCCATTAATACCAGGCTTTGATTGAACTGCTCTCCAACCGGTATGATCATTTTGCCGCCCTCAGCAAGCTGCGCAACCAGCGGTTCCGGAACATGTGTCGGAGAGCAGGTTACGATGATCGCGTCAAACGGACTGTGTTCGGGCCATCCCTGATATCCATCGCCGGTCCTGACCAGAACATTATCATAATGTAACACTTTCAGGAGACTTTCAGCCCTTGCTGCCAGTTCCGGTACTATTTCAATGGTATATACCGTATCACAGATCTCTGCAAGTATTGCTGCCTGGTACCCCGATCCTGTACCCACTTCAAGCACTTTGTCGGCAGGTTCAAGATCAAGCGCTTCAGTCATGAATGCAACAATATACGGCTGTGAAATGGTCTGATCGTATCCGATCGGTAGCGGAAAATCCCCATAAGCTCTGGATGCAAGCTCTGAAGGCATAAACAAATGGCGTTCAACTTTCCTCATGGCGTCCAGCACACGTTCATCCCTGATGCCTCTTGCTTCGATCTGTTGCCGCACCATTTGTTCCCTCCGGGTTTTAAAAATGTCAGCATCCTGCGAATGTCCTTTGCAGCTTGACACGAACAGCAATCCAACCATAAATATCATTGGGTGGAAGTTCATCATGAATGTAGTGAGGATATCCCTGCCAAGAATCTGCAGTTGATCTCTGACCAGACATGCAGGTAAGGTTTCCATGACTTATCTTTTAGTATGCAAGACAAAATACAGTTTAAAGTTACAAAATACCGCACATGTTGTCATAATATTGTTGATATCATTTGAGTTTTTACAGACTTTTTTGTAAAAAATGCACTTATTTTTAACTGATTCAGAACAAAAGAGTTGGATAACCGTATAATTTTTACATTGTAAGAAACGCAATAATTAACTATAACCATCATCAGCAGGATCAGAATGTTCATGAAATCTTTCAGGTTCATAATTATCTTCTCGCTTATAACAATATGTGTATCTGCCCAATATTCAAGCAGAAACAATGATGCCAAGCTTGATGCAGATTATTATCTGATGATGCAGGAGTATGACAGGGCAATCAGGTTATATCAGAATATACTGAAATCGGAACCCGACAATGCCGATATTAAATATAAAATCGGAATATGCTATCTGAACACCGAAAGTGAGAAAAAGACTGCTATTCAATACCTGGAGGAAGCCGTCGAGAAGGTATCGGAAAAATATAATCCAGGTTCATTCAAAGAAATGAATGCACCCATTGACGCATATTTTTTTCTTGGAAGTGCGTACCGGGTGGACAATCAGCTTGATAAAGCTGTTAAGGCTTACCAATCGTACAAGGAACTCCTGAATCCGCGCGATGAGTATAACAACCTGCTCATTGACCAGTACATCAGAAGCTGTCACAACGCTCTGGGAATGCAGCAGAATCCCGTCAGTCTGCTTGCAACGAATGTCGGCGGCCCGGTGAACAACGAAAGTTCCAATGCTAATCCGGTCGTTTCAGGTGACGGTCAATCTCTCGCATATACAAGTCCGGGAAGCAGGCAGGGATATGATATTTTTTACACGACACTGACGAATGGTGTTTGGGGGGAACCCGGAAACATCACTTCCCAGCTGGGCGGATCCAGCAAAATGTTTAATACTTCAAGCCTTTCATACGATGGAAAAACACTTTATCTTGTCGCCCGTGATCCTTTCGATTCCGATATTTACTACAGCACTTATAACCGGAACAGATGGGCAAGAGCTGAAAAAATGGATAAACCGGTCAACGGCAAATCGAACGAAACACACGTCAGCATAACAGCTGATGGCCAAACATTATTTTTTACAAGCGACCGCAAAGGAGGAGAGGGGGATCTGGACATTTACAAATCAACACTGAATAAAAAGGGTAAATGGAGCAAACCGGTAAACCTGGGTCCTGAGATCAACACGCTGTTCAATGAAGACACTCCTTTTATCTCACCCGATGGTAAAACATTGTTTTTCAGCTCAGAAGGACATGAAGGTATGGGCGGATCCGATATTTTCCGGATTGACCTGTCAGATCCTGCTGCAAAACCTGTTAATCTTGGATATCCCATCAATACAACAGATAACAATTACTTTTATTTTCCGCTGGAAGACGGTAACTCCGGATATTATGCCATGAGAAACGAAGATTCTTACGGGAGTTATGATATCTATCTTATTGATATTCTGCCTTCTCCGGTTTCCGATATCATGTTAACACAAAGTGACGTGATTGAAGAAGCGGAAACCACAACAATACAGAATGCCATTCCTGAAGAACCGGAACTCCTTGTTCAGCAGGAAACTGATGTATTAACGGAGTACCTGGTAACAGAAGAATTCATCCCCGAAGAGCCTGCATTATCTGCACAGGAGGAAACCCTGCCTTCAAAGGAAACTGCTGCATCCGAACTCCCGGATTCACATTCGGAAACCCCCGCCGTTGAAACCGGATACACCTTTGAGCCCAAAGCATATACCATTCAGATGATGGCTCTGAAAAAACCTGTTGATCTGACATATTTCAGGGATATTCCGGATGTTTCGGTCACATATGGTGAAGACCAGTGGTACCGGTATACATGGGGTATTACCCTGAATATCGGTCAGGCTGAAACACTGAAGAACGAGCTTTCAGAAAAAGGATACGGAGATGCATTTATTATTAAAAAAGATGTCGTTCCGAACTATACGGTCCAGGTTATGGCAGTTCCCGGACCTGTTGTTGACATGTCAAACTTTAAAAATCTGGCAGCGGTCACTGTCACAAAGGGAGATGATATATTCTGCAGGTATTCGACGGGTGAATATGAAACCCTGGAAGAGGCCCGGGCTGCTTTGGAGATCATCCGGCAACTGGGCTATTCTGATGCCTTTGTCAGAAAATTGAAATCCCCATTCTGATCAGCAGCCTGTTGAATTTGATCTTTCTTTTATAATCTCCCAGCCACCAGTCCTCTATGTCATAATTGAGTCCTGTATACCGGTATCCTGCAGAAACAAAAATTCCGTAACCGTCACCCAAAGGGAGGATGATACCTGCTTCAGCACCAAAAATAATGCCCCCTTTTGCTTTTGTAATATATTCATCTTTGGGCTTTTCGACCGGATTTGCATAGCCTCCCGAAACCCCTATCAGAATAGCGGGTTTTTTTACAGGTATCATGTATTTAAATGTAATCCCCATGGGTACAATGTTTTCCTTTAACTGTTCAAAACCTATGAAAACACCCGTTGCATAATTTTCCTTATACTTGTATACGCTCTCGATCAAAGCAGAAAAAGGTGCAGGTTTTTCATCACCCGAATGTCCAAATAATAAACCGGCTGAGAAAAAATTGAAAAAACCGCTATCGCTGATGGCAGCCTCCTTCCTGGGAACAGGTTCTATTACGATATTTCTGATTTGATCCGGAGTATATGCGAAGACATTATCCCCGACTGTCAGGATTTTAACAATGGTGTCATTGTACTGGATGATATTGCCCCTGATGATGCTGCCGTTGTGCAAATACAACACATCATTGGTCTCCTGGGCCAATACATGAGAAAACAACATTAAAATAATACAAAATAGCATTAACTTTTTCATAATGAGTATGATTTGTATCCGGAAGCTGGCTGTAACAGGATCTTATGCTGCGTCCGGGATTGTAATTGTTCTGGTTAAGAATTGAAATACCTGTTGTCATGATGAAGAAATGCGTTGCAGGTTGCGTCAAAAATTTTTTTCATGAAACCTGTTCCAATTTTCACGCAACCTTTATCACCCCGGTTCATCCTGATTATAAACCAAAAAACCGGAAATTATGAAACCATACTTTTATTTAATATTCCTGATGGCTCTGCCTGCTGTGTTCTTAAGCTGCAGCGACACTATTGAAGATACTTACATTGTCAATAAGCCCGTTTACCTGACTTATGACGTACTGAGAAGTTCAATAAAGACTTCCGGAAGCCAGGGAATTGTCCAGCCCGGAAAGATCTACTTCAAAGATGACTATATTTTCATAAACGAATATCAGAAAGGAATTCACATCATCGACAACAGTGATCCTTCCGCTCCCGAAATCGTTCAATTTATAGAGATCCCCGGAAATGTTGATATGGCAGTCAGGGAAAATATTCTTTATGCCGACAGCTATATTGATCTGGTAGCCGTCGATATCAGCGACATCAGCAACATCACTGAAGTCAGCCGGGTTGAAGACGTTTTCCCGTATATGGTGCCCGTTTATAATAACGGTATTGCTGAGGAAGTAGATGAGGAAAAAGGCATAGTTATCGGTTGGAGGGAAACGGAAAAGACTGTTGAGGTGACTCATTCCGGAATGACATACCGGCAATATCCGGAATACAATACCGACTTCCTGGTCCTGAATGCAGGCGGAAGTTCAGGGAACGGTTCAGGGAATGGCTCCGTGGTTTCACAATCGGGTGTCGGAGGCTCAATGGCGTGTTTTACATTGTATGATGATTACCTTTATGCAGTCAATAATTCCGTTCTGCACGTGTTTCAGGTCAGTACTGCCTCTGATCCGGCACCGGTAAATAAAGTGTATATCGGATGGGACATAGAAACCCTTTTCCCATACCAGGATAAACTGTTTATCGGCAGCAGAACAGGTATGTATATATACAGTCTTGAAGATCCTTTAAATCCGGAATATATTTCCGCTTTCTGGCATGCAACCAGCTGTGATCCTGTCGTAGTTTCCGGCTTTTTTGCTTACGTCACGCTCCGCGCCGGGAACATTTGCGGTGATAATGAAAGCAAGCTGGATGTGATCAACATTGCGGATATCGCAAAACCCAAACTGGTAAAAGAATATAATATGGTTGAACCTTACGGTCTGGGAATTGACAGCAACCTGCTTTTTGTTTGTGACGGGGATGCGGGACTTAAAATTTATGATGCCAGCAATCCTTATGAACTCGATAAAAACCAGATTAAGGTCTATCCCGACATTAATGCCTATGATGTCATACCGCTGGGTGATATGCTGATCATGACCGGGAGCAACGGATTATTCCAGTATGATTATTCTGATCCTGAAAACATCAGTCTGATCAGCATGATACCCCTTTCTCAATTTTAAGGAACAGTGCAATCCGTTTATCATCACTCACGATTTTTTACGATGTCATCAAGCTTTTTGATCTCATCACTGAAATCCAGAAAAGAACATGCTTTCTGCAATTGCTCTATCTGCCGCCTGGTCTGGTCAATAAAAGTTAAATAATCCTGTGATCCTGTCTGTAATGGCCGGTGTGCCAGTGCTTTTCGGATTTTCTCTACCGCCGCCATAATGACTCGTGACGGCTTATCCATATAGGTTTCGCAAAACCTGTCCCATACATATGCAATTCCCAATCCTGAAGGATGTAACATATCATCGGCATAAAACCGGTAATCTCTCAGTTCGTCCATAAATATTTCATAGGCAGGGAAATAATGAATATTTCCAATCAGGTTCTGCAATTTATATATGGCCAGGATCAGTGTAGATTTGCTTACCTGATTACTGAAAGCCCCGTCTTTCATGTGCCTGATGGGACTAACCGTAAATATCATCTGTAAGTCCGGATTGTAATGATACAATTCCCGGATCAGAGCATGATAATCAGAAATGATCTCTCCGGGTTCAAGAAGCTTTCGCTCAAATTGGGCAGCCGGTATTTTGTGACAATTTGAGACAATTTGTCCGGTTTCCCTGAAAATATAAAGCCAGGCTGTTCCGAAGGTAATGAATAAAAATCTGCACCGTTTCAGAAATTTCCGGGAATCAACCAATGATTTGTTTATTCCGGAAAGGCATATTTGCCGGTCGGTATTACTGAATGAAGAATGATGGTCCAGGCTGATCCACAAACCGTTATGAAAATAAAGATCGCCTTCAGTATACAACCTGTCGCTCATCAGCATCCGCAGGCACTTACCGATACTGGAAGGGTTGTACAATATTCCAAAGGGATTGCAGACAACAGGATATTTAAACCGCACCATCCTTTCACCAATCGTCTCCGTGAAGCATGATCCTGTGAACAGGCACTTTGAATCATAACTGACACTGAAAGGCGGATCTGGAATGTTGATTATGGTCCGGAACCTGTCACTCATCTTAAAGTCTCCCGGGTAATTAAAATATAATTATTTATGTAATACAGAAAGGATACTGTTCATGTCATTTCCAGGTTGTTTTCAGAACCCTGCAAAAGCTGCTTGTAATTCTCCTGGCAAAACAAATATAAGCCATTTTCGGGACCGTTTTATTGTTGTATTTATTATATTTAGGGATCAAATACCGGAATAAAGAAATTCAGGAAATGCAGAAAACAATTGAAATCACTACGGATAGTCATAACGGACTGTATGACATCACGGAAAAGGTCAAGAAGATTGTAAGCGACAGCAACGTGAAAACAGGGGTGGTACATATTTATGTACAGGGCGCAACTGCTGCAATCATGATACAGGAAAACTGGGATGAATCCGTTCAGCATGATATGCTCAATCTGCTGAAAACACTGATACCTCCGGGAGTCTGGCAGCATGACCATCAGGATAATAATGGTGATGCACATCTCAAGTCAGGTCTTATAGGTCCGTCTGAATCCATCCCGATCATCAATTACAATCTGGGTCTGTCGACCTGGCAAAATGTTTTTCTTTGTGAATTTGACGGACCAAGGGATGACCGTAAGATCATTGTGACAATTTTTCCCTGCTGATTCACCGCCTGATCTTTCGGAAGTTTGTTTTAAGGTGCCGTTCAATTCTATGAACGTACATTTCATCAAGGGCAACCATGCAGGCGGTTTCCTCAACGTCACCAAAAGAATAATTCATTGCCGTTCCGAATACTTTCATGCTGGGTGAAAGCTTCATGTAAGCATTGATCAGCGGAGGGATGGTCTCACCCCTTGCCCTGACATTCTGCGACAGGAGTTTATAATCTTCATCGTAATTGCCTCCGCAAAGGATCGATTCCAGTAATTTCCGGTCCGTCGTGATCTCAACCGGATCATAAGGTCTGACGAGATGATCCCTGTCGGGATAATACTTTTCAAAGAAATGGAGAATCAGGTCCCTTGCCTCACGATTGTATGTTGTGTACATGGTCACTTTACCAAAAAAATACTTGATCTGAGGATTCTTTAGCCAGATGGCCCCCAACCCGTCCCAGAGGTTATCGAGTACATAAAGGCCCTTGCTCCGGCGACCGGTTGACTGGTAAGCCGGCTGGACAAATGAACGTCCCAGCTCAATCATATATGGTATATACTCTTCCCGGAATTTCTTTGAAAACTTAAACATCCGGGCTGTTGCAAGATTGCAATTTCCATCCTCATCGGTAATGGCTTCAGAACAAATAAAGAACCTGTATCCCCCCAGAATCTCTTTCATTTTCGGATCCCATACGATCAACTGCTTATAAGGGTCCGCCATGGTATCATAAAAATCAATATCCAGTTCTTTACCGGTTCCTCCGCCCGCTACCCGGAAAGAGATCTCACGCAACCTGCCGATTTCGGTCATTACATTCGGCGAGTCATGAGCTGTAACGACATATAACAGATTACTGCCATTGTTTGTACGTCGCATCACTTTGAACTTTTTCAGCTCTTTCTCCAGAATGCTGCGATCAACCGGTTCTATGATGGCTTTCATTATGATTCATCTGTTAAGGTGATACCGGAATTCCCTGTATGCGGTGCAGATGCAGGAATCTGTCAGGCACTGATCAGTCCCTTATATGCTGCTGCATCAAGAAGCTCCTGAACCTGTCCGGGATCATCAACCTCAACACTGATCAGCCAGCCTTCACCGTATGGCTCCTTGTTGATCAGGTCGGGTGATTCATTAATTTTATCATTAATTTGGAGTACCTTGCCCGATACCGGCATAAACAAATCCGAGACTGTTTTAACCGCTTCAATGGTCCCGAAAACCTGGCCCTTTTCCAGTTGCTCACCCAGCGTTTCAATTTCAACAAAAACAATATCACCAAGTTCACTCTGAGCAAAATCACTGATCCCGACTGTGGCTATATTGCCGTTGATCCTGATCCATTCATGGTCGTTTGTATAATGCAAATCAGCAGGTACATTCATAATTGTAAATTTTATATTATAATTAGGTAAAGGAATTAAAAAACCACGTATTAAATGAAATATGATCTAAAAATAAGAATTATTCATCATTGAGAATTTATTTTACCAGGATTTTTATCCCATATTCCATGCCAGGATTTATTGCGTGAGCGTGAAGCGCAGACTGAAACCTACATTGGTATCAACCCTGAGAAATGACCTGGATGTATGTGGCTTGCTCAATGTTCTGTCAAAGAACAGTTGCAGATTGAAACGGGGAGAAAGCAGGTAATCGGCTGTAAATTCGATCTTGAAATAACGGTCTCCCGCAGTGATCTGATCCACTTCAAAAGTTTCTGTTTGTGCAAGATACCGTATAAGGGTCTTGTTATCCCGTATTGCAAGGTCAAACCTCAGATTTAAATCACTCTCAAAGGTCCTTTCTCCAATTTTCACAGGTACTGAATTAAAACGGTATCCCGCACCAATAATCAGTTCATTATTCAGACTTTCCGTAAGTTGGTTGTTGGACAGGCTCAGGGCAAGCACTCTGGATTTCCTGAATTCCAGCCGCGTAGATAAACTGTTTACCCATGCCATGTCAACGCCTATAAAAGGATTCATGTCCTCACGTATTGCCACGGTATTGATCTGCAGTTCCGGGATGAAGTTGTTCTGTATATCCCTGACGTATCCCAGTCCGTCCGTTTCATCCGCGACAAATCCGAAGTTTGTCGTATACGCGTTGATGTTGTAAGTTGATCTGTACGAATGTGTGATGCTGGCAGATCTTAAAATGGGTTGCAGGAAAGCAATTCTCGACAATCCGTCAAATGTCAGTCGCCAGTTCGGCATGATTTTCATATATCCGGGAAACGTTGAAAGCGAGATCTTTTTTGGGTCCTGACCGGTGTAGGATGCCAGAAAAGCCGGGATGATCACATCGGAAGATGTGGAACCGTAACCATCCGTATAACCGGTCTCCGTTTCATGCTGAATCGTACCCTGGTAATGAATGCCGCTTCTGTTCAGACGATCATCATATAACCTTTGCGATATGATTGCACGGTATTGTTTGAAACGTTCAAAATAAACGGACTTGTAACCGTCATCGCTTTTAATTTTCTCGAATGCGGATCCGATGGTGATAATTGACATGGAAAAACTTCCGTATTTCATCCGGTTGTCAAAATTAAACCCCCCATGATTCATCACCGTATCGCTGTAATAGAAATATTCGTTCAATGATTTTGTATGCGTTCTGAGTCCCGACAATTCCACCCTGAAACCTCTTACCGGTTCAAAGGTTCCTCTGATATTCAGGTTTTCAGTTTCACTAAGAATATAGGGACTGTTGAATGCGGGATTTTTTGTCAGCCAGTCGTTTAATGCCGCATTCCTGACAAAATCCTGATCCTGATATCCCAGCAGAAATGGCAATCCGGGAGCTCCTCCGTAATCATCACCGGTATTGAATCCGATAATGTTTGGAACGGGCATGTATCCTGTCAGGCTGGTTCCTCCCGTTTTTGAATAAGACACCGTAACGTTTTTCAATCCTGTCAGGATCCTTACTGTGTTCTCGGCCAGAAAAACGAACGGATTCTCGCCGGCCTCAACTTCACCCGTCACGGTCACGGTAACTCCTGTATAGGTTGTATCGACCGTGATGCTGATCCTGTTCTCATCAACAACAACAACATCAATATTTTCCGTAATATCCTGTCCGTTACGGTTATTAAGAGTAACCTCAACATTCCGTGTATTCAGTCTGTGACTGAAATTCCTGGCTGTATTGCCCCTCAGTGCCACATTCTCCCGGGTATACACCACCGTCTTATACCTTTTTTCAGTCTGTGCCTGGACATTTGTTGTTCCGCTGTATTTAGAGCTGATCCTGTTTATAAATTTTACCTTATTGTAGAGTACCGACAGGTTAAGGCTTGAATTGGCCTGAAAAGTGTTGGAATTGCTGATGGCATTCCCGAGTGAGCGGCTCCCCTCAAAAACAGGTCCCTCCTGCCACTGAAAAGTGGAATTGTATCGCAATGATAATGATGTCCAGTTCAGGATTGGAAATTTACTCAACGGCAGACTGTATGTAGCATTGAAACTATGGTTATAATTTATTGCACGTCCCCCCTCACCAATACTGTTCCACACCGATTTTGACCATTCCCGGTTGTCTCCCCTTCTGAACCAGTCGTATGCACCCTGTTGTTCTTCAATGCGTGACTGGTTGCGTACCGCAAAATCAAACCTCAAAGACCGGGTCAGATCCCAGCTGATCTCATATTCCCGGGTCCATACGAAATCCTTGCTTACGGTGGAATCAATCAGAATTTCCCGGTCTTGATAAACGTTCCGCATTTTGGTTTCATTGTAATACCTGTCGAAATCGGTCCGGAATGACAGCCGGCTGGGCATCAAAGAGAAATTGAAGTCTTTGATGAATCGCAAATACGGTGAGTTTAAACCGCTAACCTTGCCAAACGGAGTGATGTTTTTTGGCCGCGCATTGTATATGTAATTGAAAGCCAGCCCATACCTGACCGTGTTGTTGCGTTCCACTTCATAACTGTGTGCTTCGGTCTTGCTGTAACCGGCTGTAAGTGAAAAATTCGAAGGAGACAACAGTCTGAACTTCTCGAATTCCTGATTAACCCTGACGTTCGTCAAATTAATACTGTTGCGTTTGACCACGTCCTGAGCCACCTCCCTGATTTCCCTCCTTTCTTCGTTCGTTCCTGCCTCCTTGATTGCATCCTTTAGCAGGCGATCCGGTTCATTTGGTGTGTATTCCGGATTTATTGTCGTGTTTGATGCACCGATATAAAGGGGTACGGATACCTGAGCCTTTTCAGGCAGCAATTTCCCCAGTTCAATGTTGGTGGAAACATTGATCTGGTTGGTCTCTTCCTTATTCCGCTGGTCAACCTTCTGTTCAATACTCCCGAAACCGGGTTTTGAAGTGCTTCCGGCAACCGATATCGTACCCAGATCCGCAAGCCGCATCTGGGTTCTGGCATTGACAGCCCAACCGCCGTCATTGTTAAAGTCTGTCAACCGCAACTCGTTAAACCACACTTCTGCTGATTTGGGCAGACCGTCGTTCGGATAATCGTTATCCACATCACCTGCATTTCTGATTCCGATCAGAATTGTCCTGACGTTACTGAGGTTAGGCGTTCCTTTGATCCGCACCAGGTTTTTTCCGTCTTTTCGCATATAAACCCTGGTGATATTATACAACCCGGGATTATCCCGGATTGCCTGATCCCTTTCAACCTTCAGCTCCACCAGTCCATCAAGGTCAATATCAATCAGATTCTCATCAGGCCATACGATCCTTTGCTCAGCATCATTATAATTGCCATGGGGAGTGATTTTCAGGGGAACTTCATATTCATAGTAATTATCCGTCTGATCGGATCCCAACCGGATAAAAGCTGTAATTTCATAATCATTCATATTCTGGCCGATTAAAGCCTCGGCGTGTACAAACATTTTCAGTTTTTTGTATTGCCTCAGGTCGAGGTTCATATTTTTATAAGCGCCTCTGGCATCGCCATCAGCCAGGTTGCGCACCCTGTAAACCACCGATTGTTCATTCAACTGGGCAACCTGAGGCTGACTGGGATCTACAACACGGTCGATTCCCGGGGGCAGAATATAATTTACAGGTTCTTTGCCGGCATTTTCTTCAATATTCACGGATGTGATCTCAAAATTTCCGCCTTCGTACTGATCTGTAACGGAAGGGCCTCCCTGAACAAGACTGCTGCCGTACTTCCTCCATTCTGATCTGACCAGGCGCAACTCGGCAAAGCGAAGGATCACCGGTTCAATAAATCCCGTCAGATACATTCTCATGAACCTGATGGATTTAAAATCTTCAATATTTCCGTATTTTTTCTCGAAATCATTGATCGGGATGCGAAACTGATACCAGTTCACATCTTTGCCCCTTACAATTTCAGTGATGTAGTTGTTTTCAAAGTTCATTACTCCCGGTTTCAACGGTATATGATATTCATAATAGGATTCCGTTTCATTTAAAGTATTGTCCCGATTGATATCTTCGGTATTCGGAAGTGTCGTGGCCGCTGCGAAATCACCTCCGCTCTGCTGATTTGTCGGTGAATTGCCTTCCATATTGTTGTAATTCCTGTACCGCGAAATGACTCCTGCGGTATCCCCGTAATCGGGACTCAGAAAATACCTGAAATTGTCACTGGAAGGATCTTCATACGCCATCTGATATACCGGTGAACCTGGAGACAATGTATTCAGATATGCACTGAATTTTTCACGTTCCTGTTCATCGTTCAGTCCGTCCAGTCCGACATCCTGCATGGCCCGGTTGCCGGGATCTGCATCAAAAGTATTAACAATAGCCTGGACTGTAGGTACCCGTCCCCATACGGTGCTTGTATCAATACGTACGATGGTGTCGGCAGTCGGTAAACCGTTTTCAAACGATTTATGTGAATCTTTCAGCACATCCTCCGAGATCTCTCCAAGGTTGAAATACAAATCTCCTCCCTGGTGCGATGAATCCTGAATAAAAGGATCCATAAGCCAAAACTCTATATATTCAATATTGGAAGTTTCAAAATCATTGGTCTGGATTTCACGCATAATACCACCCCACCTTTTCCCCGGATCGGGCAGCCTGCCGTCAAAAGATATTGACGGATCAAAATTATAAGGACCCCGTTCTCCCGGATAGTATGCCAGGTTCATCACAAGCAGGGTATTGTCAAAACCGGTCCCGCTTTCCCTGTTCTTAAAGATTTCCGTTTCAAGGATCTCACGGACAAAATGACTTTTTTGTTCTTCCTCGGTAATGTTGTCGGGTGTTCTCGACTCGTTGCGCGTAAAAAGCGGATCGATCGAATACCAGGCCAGTTTTGCACGGTTATATCCGTAACGCAGATCATTCAGGCTTCCGGAATATTCAAATCTTCGGGGTGTACTGGACAAAAACCATGACTGTATTGTTTTAAGTTCAACCGGGGTTTCCGTGCCCTCAAAATCATCGATATATGCAACGCCGCCCTCACCGATAACTTTCGCCTGTCCTGGGATCAGGTGTGCGAATTCAGCATCGAATGTTACGGTTGATGTCTCTTTCGTTTCAATGAGTGGCAATTTGTCAATGATATTTGTGATGAGCTGGGATTCCGTACGGTAACTGGTATTGAGACCCCAGATGGTATTGGAGATCGGTTCATCGCCAATATTAACCTTTTGTGTAAGAGGTCTTTCCGTCAGATTCATCAACGTTGCACCCATATTGAAATTATCCGAGAACCTGTACTCGAGGTGCGTACCCATAAGGGTCTTGGTCTGTAAATTGAACAGCGCATTGTTTTCAAGCGAAACCCTGATCGGTGCTCCGGATTCAATGAGTCCCTGATTCAGAATTCTCACCCTGCCCAGAGTATAATCGACCGTATAATCCTGTCCCTCCACAAGTGTAAGCCCCCCTGATGATACCTTTACCGAACCCTGCGGAATATTGATCGCATTAAGTTGTATCTCCGAACTGGAAGATGACTGGTAAGAACCTGCCAGGAAAAACTTATTTTTTCCGGATATCTGGCGCGCTTTGGTTTGTGTTGAATCATACAGCTCTTCAAAAACATATTTATCAGCTACCGGATCTTTGGCTGCATCGCCTCCGGTAATGGTCCGGCGCATATCTGATCCAAAAGGTTCAACCTGTGTAAAAAAGATCCTTCCGTCCCGGGTACTGACCGTTATTCCTTCAATAAAATCGAACCGGCCATCCGGGAAAGGTTCATTTCTTGAATCGAGATTATCCATTTTCACTACCTTCAGCAAAATTTTCCGGTTAAAACTGCTGTCAGTCAGATTATCAGCAATATAATTCACCGGGATACCCGTTTCATCTTTACGGTACAGAATATCCAGAATAAAATCCTGACCTGAAACCTGATATGCTCCGATTGCATACACATTTTTCATCATCAGATCCCACGTACCGTGCTTCGGGGTCAGACTGGTGCCTTTGATCATGTTGACTGCCAATGTATTGGGGGCGCTCACTCCATCGGTTGACAACTCACCAACCCGGTAGGTCTTTCCCTGATATGTATATACATAGGCCACGGCCAGCACTTCATCAGACCTCAGGGCAGAATTGAGAGAAATGTATCCGAGCTCCCTGTTCACCGTATATTCACGTTCATTTAATTTACGCGCATTTTCAACTTTTTCAAAATCAATTCCGTTGAAATAATTTGCAGTATTCTCAAGCGGAGCAAGAAGTCCGGAAATCTGATTAAAATTCCTGAATGCCGCATAATTTCTGGTGATGGTCGTGTAAAGCTGATTTTGTCCGTTATCTGCCGGTGCATTCAACGTACTTCCGGGAAGAATGAAATGCTCCTCCCCGAAGAAATTCGGTAGCCCGTCAGGCCCGTATCCTTCTCCAAGATCCAGCAATGCAAGGATATTTCGCGTATCATTATTGAAATCACTCGTTTTGTTCGTAATCCAAACTTCAATCTGTTCAATCCTGACACCCGAATTAACATGTGGCAGCGATTCAAGCCAGGTATTGTAATTATCCCTGAAAAAATGGGACAGGAAAAAATGCCTGTTTGCATCGTAATCAATCGCATCCACCTCGAATTCACTTACCTGGGCACCGCCTTTTACTTCAATAACCTGCGACTGTCCGCGCTGGTGACTGAAAACACTGCTTACATACAATTTGCCGAACTGCATATCGGTCTTTAATCCGAACAAACTCTGGCTTCCTGTGATCAGGCTTCCCGGTAATGAGAAAGTCACGTTTCCCGCTTCAATCTTTTTGATGATCTCATCCTCTTTTCCTGTATATTCAAGTTTCGTTTTATTTTCAAAATCGAAGGATGCCTCGGTATTATAGTTGATCCCCAGCTGCATTTTATCACCTATGCTTCCGGTGACATTCATCTGGATCTTTTCCTTAAATAAAAATGAGCCGTTTCTTCTGTTTTTTTCCGAAAGTGCCGGATTGTCAATCCTTGACATGTTGTATCCAAAGATCAGCTCTGCTGAACCCTGGGGTACAATATTGATTACATCGGTGCCGAATACCTTATCAAAGGTCTCTCCCAGATTGAAAGTTGAAAGCAAATGTGAGGATTGTGAAGCGGAGGTCTCCCTTGATTTTTGAAACCAGTAATCGCGTACCGAGGTCCGGTTGATGTAATTATAATACTGATCAATGGACATGGATGAAGGGCGCCTGTAATCAAACCTTCCGATTTTCTCGGAAAAAACAAAGCGGTTCAGAGACGGATCATAAGTAACCGTTTGCCTGATATTCGAAGGATTATTAAGGTATAACGGGGAATAGATACCACTGTTTGAAAAAGGGAAACGCAGCTCGTCCCTGAAAGGATATTGTAATTTCAGCGTATCATTGGATTCCGGTGCAACTTCCTGAGAAAAGCCGGTATGTGTAACCAAACCAATCAGCAAACAAACCAGCCAGCGAATCTTTGTATGGGTTTGAAACGGCTTTGTCCTTCTGTTATTTTGAACCGTCCAATTTATCAAATTCCGGATGTTTATGACTTTTACAACTGTTTTAAGGCTTTTTTGATCAGGTCCTCAAGCGACAGGGATTTCTCATTGGATAGTATCCTCATCAGTACCTTATCCACTTCGGTTTTGTTAAACCCAAGGATTACCAATGCAGATAACGCTTCATCTTTTAATCTATTGTCTATTAGGGCAAATAATTCATCGGATGTTTTTTCTTTGCCCAGTTTGTCCCTCAATTCAACAATCACCCGTTGTGCCGTTTTCGCTCCGATGCCTTTAATACTCTGTAAGGTTGAAGTGTTACCGGCAGCAATCGCCTGCTGCAAATCCCGGGTGGTCAAAGATGACAGCATCATGCGTGCAGTGTTGGCACCGATACCGGAAACCGTGATCAATGCCCTGAACATTTCGCGTTCAAGTTTTTCAGAAAAGCCATAAAACAGGTGCGCGTCTTCCCGTACAACCTGATGGATGAATAGCTTTACACGGATCAGTGAATGGATCTTTGTATAGGTGTTCAGAGAGATCTGAACAATGTAGCCAATACCACCGGTTTCAATGATACAAAATGCAGGATTTATTTCAGCAACGTTGCCTTCTATATATTCATACATGGGAAGTTGTTATTAAAGATTCTTTTCCGGTCCGGTTGTTTTTACATACTTTTTGCATTCAGGAGGGCAGGATCATATCTCATTCAGATCGACTGACGAAAGTGGATTATCTGACAACTCGCTGTATGAATTCCTGTTCTTAAAAATATCACATGCAAGATAGATGGCTTTCCTGAAAGATTCGGGTGACGCTTCATTTTTACCTGCCAGTTCAAAAGCTGTGCCGTGTGCCGGAGATGTTCTTACCACAGGTAATCCGGCCGTATAATTGACCCCTCCCTCAACCGTAAGCGCTTTAAACGGAATCATCCCCTGATCGTGATACATTGCAAGAACTGCATCAAACTGCTTATAGGTTCCCGCGCCAAAGAATCCGTCCGCCGGAAACGGACCGAATGCCATGATCTTCTCAGCTTTTGCCAGTTCCAAAGCAGGTTTAATAATGTCAATCTCTTCCCTGCCCAGTAATCCTTCGTCGCCCGCGTGGGGATTCAGCCCAAGCACTGCGATGCGCGGACTTGAAAGCAGAAAATCGATACGCAGGGACCGGTTTAATATGCGAAGTTTTTCCAGAACAGACTCAATGGTAATGAACTCATGGACTTTGGATAAGGGTTTATGGGTTGTAACAACTGCCACACGCATGAGGTCATTGATCATCAGCATCAACACACCGCCAGCTTTGAACCGCGTTGCCAAAAATTCGGTATGACCGGGAAAACTGAATTTTTCCGACTGTATGTTCATCTTGTTTACAGGACCCGTCACAAGGGCATCGATACTTCCGGCTTCCATATCCGCACAGGCAGTTTCAAGTGCCTTATATGAAGCTTCTCCGGCAGCCTGACTGATTTTACCCAGTTCAACCCTTGCATCATCGTCTGTGCAATTGATAATGTTTGCACGACGCATGATCGCCTCATCTGCTGACCGGATCGTGTTGAAGCCGAAATTCTCAATATTCAGTGCTTTCCGGTGGTATGAAGCAACTTTGGGAGACCCATAAATAACCGGTATGCAAAGATCGAAAATCCTGTTATCCATTAATGATTTGATAATAACCTCATAACCGATTCCGTTAATATCGCCCTGCGTGATCCCAAGTATAATTTTATCACCTTTCATGACCTGTACCTTAATAGATTAGTGTTAGCAGGCCGCATACACGACCCGTCCGGTAAAGTTAATAATTTTATTCAGTGATGAAGAATTGATGAGGTGATGAAGTGGGAAGTATGATAATTTGCAGGATTTGAGAACCCTGGGATCAAAGATGGACAGGAACCACCTCAAGGTGAGCTTTACAGGTCCTTTCCTGAAATCATTAGGATTTAGAATGCAACAAATGGTCTAAAGTTTTTTCTTGACCTCGGTGGTTTCATAGCCTTCAATGATATCTCCGACCTTAATATCATTGAAATTTTCTATGTTCAGTCCGCAATCCTGTCCGCTTACAACCTCCTTCACATCATCCTTGAATCGCTTGAGCGAGGCCAGAACTCCCGTATAGATCACGATGCCTTCACGGATAACCCTGACCTTTGTATCGCGCCTGATCTTTCCTTCCTTTACAATACAGCCGGCAATCGTTCCAACCCTGTTAATCTTAAATGCTTCAAGTACCTCAAGAGTCGCTATAATTTCCTCTTTGATCTCAGGGGAAAGCATTCCTTCCATGGCCGACCTGATCTCATTGATCGCATCATAAATGATGGAGTATAGCCGGATATCGATCTGCTCTTTTTCAGCAAGTTTACGTGCCTGCATTGAAGGCCTGACCTGAAATCCGACAATAATGGCATTGGAAGCCGCAGCCAGCAAAATATCACTTTCCGATATCTGTCCGATAGCCTTATGAATCACATTGATCTGAATTTCTTCGTGCGAAAGCTTGATCAGGGAATCTGAAAGCGCTTCAATGGAACCATCCACATCACCCTTTATGATGATATTCAGTTCTTTGAAACTTCCAATAGCAATTCTTCTTCCAATCTCATCAAGTGTAATGTGTTTCTGAGTACGCAGACCCTGCTCGCGCGACAACTGCTCCCGTTTTATGGCAAGTTCTTTTGTTTCCTTTTCGCTTTCCATTACATTAAACTTGTCACCTGCCTGGGGTGCACCGTTTAAACCCAGGACCAATACCGGATCCGACGGGTGGGCATTTTCTATCTTTTTGCCTCGTTCATTGTACATGGCTTTTACCCGACCGTAATGATGTCCGGCCAGCATGATATCACCGATATTCAATGTGCCGGTTTGTACCAGCAACGTCGCAATAAATCCGCGCCCCTTGTCCAGTGAGGATTCAATGATCGTTCCTGCTGCACGTTTGTTCGGATTTGCCTTTAAATTCAGCATTTCAGCTTCAAGCAAAACTTTTTCAAGCAAATCATCCA
Source organism: Bacteroidales bacterium (assembly GCA_016935355.1). Lineage (GTDB taxonomy): Bacteria > Bacteroidota > Bacteroidia > Bacteroidales > UBA10428 > UBA5072. Next base: position 16,847 of record JAFGRC010000066.1, on the reverse strand, counting down.
CATTCAATCCCGATTTTGCAGAAATCTCCTGTGACTGGTATTTTCCTCCCCAATCTTCAACCAGTATGTTCATCTTGGCAAGATCTTCCTTTATTTTTTCACTATTTGCCGTCGGCTTGTCAATTTTATTAATTGCAAAAACCATTGGAACACCTGCTGCCTGGGCATGATTTATGGCTTCAACAGTCTGGGGCATAACACCATCGTCCGCTGCGATCACAATAATGCCAACGTCCGTTATCTGTGCTCCGCGGGCCCGCATGGCCGTAAAAGCTTCATGTCCGGGTGTATCCAGAAAGGTAATCTGCCTGCCGTCCTTAAGCTCCACTCCATATGCCCCGATATGCTGTGTTATTCCACCTGCCTCACCTGCAATGACGTTTGCATTGCGAATGTGGTCAAGCAGTTTGGTTTTTCCGTGATCAACATGTCCCATTACCGTGACGATCGGAGGCCTTGTTTCCAGTTCTTCCGGATGGTCTTCCTCCTCTTCAACCGAATCATGCAGATCAGCGGTAATAAATTCGACTTTGTAATTGAATTCTTCTGCAACAAGTACGAGTGCCTCTGCATCAAGTCTCTGATTGATAGACACAAACAAACCAAGGCTCATGCATGCCGCGATTACCTCATTCACATGAACATCCATCAAAGTAGCCAGTTCATTCACCGTAACAAATTCCGTAACCCTGAGGATGTTCTTTTCCTGTTCCTGTTTTTCAAACTCCTGCTGCAACCTCTGGCTGGCAATTTCCCGTTTTTCACGCCTGTATTTAGAGCCTTTTGATTTACCCTTGCCGGTCATTCTTGCCAGTGTATCCTTTATCTGACGGTCAACGTCTTCTTCACTGATCTCGTAATGGTAACCTTTTCTTTTTTTCTTTCTCTTTTTATCTGTTTCCGCTGCATCAGGTTCCGGTTTGGAGGATTTATCCAGACTGACACGCCGGGTATCCCTGTCAATTCTTCTTCTTTTCCGTTTTGTATAAATCTCTTTCTTGACCGTTTCCTCTTCACCGGTATTCAATTCTTTTGATGAGATTACCCTGGCCGCTTTTGTCTCTTTTCCTTGTGCTTCTTCAGCATATTTGTGTTTCCCCTTTGAATCGGCAGATTCAACGGTTTCCTTATCTTCTGTTTCTTTACGTTGTCCGGCCATTCTGGCCTTCCGATCCTGTTCCAGTTGCTCCCTGCTTTTCCGGAGTGGTCTGGTGCGCTGGTTCATGGCATTAAGATCAATTTTACCCACAACCTTCACCTCAACATCCTTGACTTCAGGCTTTAAAAATACTTCTTCCCGTCCAGCAGCAGCTTTTGTTTCCGTCAGATCCACATGGTGTGCGGACTCCTGGTCAGATACCGGTATAGCATCATGTTCTTCTTTCTTGATGGATTTTTCTTCCTTTACAGGCGGAACCTTTTTTTCCTCTTTTTCTGTTTTTTCACCAGGGCTTTTTTTAGCCGGTGCAAACCTGTCGACATCAATTTTGCCCACCACATTCAATCGGATCTTATCCTTTTCGGGTGTCTTTACAGATTCAGGTTCCGGTGGAATTCCCGGACCACGGGTATCCTTTATAAGCACTTCTTCCTCAAAATCCTGGTTTTCCGGTTCACTGACTTCCTCAACATCCTGCAGGGAAATGGTTTCCAGTCGCTCCCTCCGGGCTCTGAGATGAAGTTTTTCCGATTCCCTCTTTACATTCAGGTCAGAGCTAAATTCCTTGAGCAGCATATCCTGGAGTTCGGGCGTAATTTTCTCATTAGGATTTGAATTGATCTTCACTCCCTTTTTATGCAGGAAATCCACAATTGTGGAAATCCCAACATTAAGCTCCCTGGCAATCTTACTCAGTCTGGTTATTTTTATTTCTGACATTCCAGGTATTTAGATGAATTTAGCACCGCAAAATTAGTAAATCCATTGATATATTATAACTTAATTCAATTAATCAAATTCCGCCCTGAGTATCTTCAAAACCTCCTGAATGGTTTCTTCTTCTAAATCAGTCCGTTTAACGAGATCCTCCACATTCATGTTCAATACGCTTCTAGCGGTATCGCAACCGATGGACTTAAGCTCGTCGAGTATCCAGCCGTCAATTTCATCAGCAAATTCTTCCAGATTGACATCTTCTTCATCCGCACTGTCTGTTTCGCGGTAAACATCAATGTCATAACCGGTGAGCTGACTTGCCAGTTTGATGTTTAACCCTCCTTTTCCGATAGCAAGGGATACTTCATTCGGCTTTAAATATACTTCCGCCTTTTTATTGGCTTCGTCTATTTTAATGGATGAAATCTTGGCGGGACTTAAAGACCGTGTAATGTACAATTGAAGGTTATTTGTAAAATTGATGACATCGATGTTTTCATTTTTCAATTCCCTGACTATGCCATGGATTCTTGAACCTTTCATTCCAACACACGCACCAACCGGATCAATACGTTCATCATAAGATTCGACCGCCACTTTTGCACGCTCTCCCGGAATCCTGACAATCTTTTTTATGGTGATCAGTCCATCGAATATTTCAGGAACCTCAAGTTCAAAAAGGCGTTCCAGGAAAACCGGCGAAGTACGTGAAAGTATTATTAAAGGTATGTTGTTTCGCATTTCGACCTTGATCACAACAGCTCTTAATGTGTCTCCCTTTCGAAAATAATCCGTTGGTATCTGCTCTGTTTTCGGCAACACCAGTTCATTGCCCTCTTCATCAAGCACGAGGATCTCCCTTTTCCAGACCTGGTAGACCTCACCTGTTATGATGTCTCCGATCCGGTCATAATACTTCTGAAAGACGTTGTTTTTCTCCAGGTCCAGGATCCGGGCAGTGAGATTTTGCCTCAGCGTCAATATGGCACGCCTGCCAAAGTCCAGTAACTTAACTTCATCAGTAACTTCCTCACCCACTTCATAATCAGCATCAATGATTTTGGCTTCAGCAAGTGATATCTGCCTGTTCGGATCTTCAACCGCTCCGTCTTCAACAACCTCCCGGTTTCGCCATATTTCAAAATCTCCCTTATCAATATTTATGATCACATCAAAATTATCGTCTGTCCCGAACATTTTAACCAGCATTCCGCGAAAAACATCTTCAAGAACACTCATCATGGTTGCCCGGTCGATATTTTTCAGCTCCTTAAATTCTGAAAAAGTCTCAATTAAATTAATGTTTTCCATTTGTTAATTTCTATTATTTGCCGAGAATAATTTTAGCATTTTTTATCTGGTCAAGTCCGATTTCAACAGTTCTGCTTATCTTTTTTTTCTTTCCCGATGCTTCATCTTTAATCCATTGCTCCGTTTCCAATACGATCCTGTTTTCATATAAATCCCTGAGCCTTCCATGGAACCTGATTCCATCGATCCGCAGTATGTTCAGTTCCCTTCCAATGTTTTTACGGTACTGAACCGGCAACATCAGGGATCTTTCGGGTCCGGGTGACGAAACCTCAAGCTCAAAATCCTGTCTGCTCCGGTCTAATCTTGATTCAATGAATCTGCTTACTGTTGCACAATCATCAATCTTAACTCCGTCCATACTGTCAATGTAAACCGCTATTCTACCGGCCCGCGTAATAACCGTTTCAACCAGGAAGAGATTACTGTCCCTCAGCGCCTCATTTACAATTGACCTTATGGTTTCCGGTTTAATCATAAAACAATGTTTCCGGAACAAAATAGGGGACAAAAACTGTCCCCTATCCCAAAAAACACGTGCAAAGATATAAAATAATATGCCAAACTGCAAAATTTTCATCAAGCACTTTAATTAAAGGTATTTATGATTAATATTGGCACGCATACGGTTTATCCTTGTGATAAATTATAATTGTTTTTGTACAATTTATGCAGTAATTTGCTGTTTAAATACAGTCCCGAATAATCATGTTAATTGATGGCATCTGTGAACAAACGTAAAATCGTAAACGATCCGGTCCATGGGTTTATAAAAATACCGACTGATTTTATTTTTGACCTGCTGGAACACCCGTATATACAACGTCTGAGAAGGATCAAACAGCTCGGACTGACCAGTTTCGTGTATCCCGGAGCGACCCACACCCGTTTTCAGCATGCCCTGGGAACTGTTCACCTGATGGATATGGCCATTGATTGCCTCCGGCAGAAGGGAGTCACAATATCCGATGAAGAAGCTGAATCCGCTCTTGCGGCAATTTTACTGCATGATATCGGACACGGTCCGTTTTCTCATGCGCTTGAGGAAAGCATCATCCAGCATCTGACACATGTCGAGCTTTCAAAAATGTTAATCAACAGTCTCAATGCCGATTTTTCAGGAAGGCTTAACATGGCCATGGATATTTTCAATAACAACCATCCGAAAAAATTCCTGCACCAGCTCATTTCGGGACAACTTGATATGGACAGAATGGACTATCTGATGCGTGACAGCTTTTATACCGGAGTGGCAGAAGGAATTATCGGTACCGAACGGATCATAAAAATGCTCAATGTGATTGATGATCAGCTTGTAGTTGAATCAAAAGGCATTTACTCAATTGAAAAGTTCCTTATTGCACGACGGATCATGTACTGGCAGGTTTATTTCCATAAAACGGTCATTGCAGCTGAAAACCTGCTGGTAAAATTGCTGCAGCGCGCCAAATATATTGCTTCCGTTGATCACAGCCTCTTTGCCACTGAAGCTTTTGATTATTTCCTGCGAAACAGGATCAGCAAAGAAAATATTAATGAAAACGAAGACAGGATCCTTGACAATTTTATCCGTCTTGATGATGAAGACATTACGGTTTCAGCAAAAACATGGCAGAAACATACTGATAAACTGCTGTCCCTGCTGTCCCGCAATCTTATCCAGCGTATACTCCCGAGGGTTAGAATACAGGATGCTCCATTTCAGGAGGAAATGGTCAGCAAACATATTCAGCGCATCAGGGAGTATTATGTTCTGGATGATCACGAGGCTCAGCATCTGGTTTTTACGGGTGTGATCTCCAATAAGGCTTACAGCGGGCAGGCCGAAACCATAAAGATCCTTTATAACACGGGGGAAATCAAAGACCTGGCTGATGCATCTGATTTGTTCGGGACTTCACACCTTACCGAGAACATTAATAAATATTTTTTATGCTATCCGAAAGAATATTCCTTAAATTATTAATTTTGTTGTGAACACAAGAAATTCCATATATTCCGGTTCGCTCATGTCCGGACATGTGAAACAGGGGAAGGTGTTATTTTCCGGAGAACTGAAAACATTTTATTCATGAATTTTACTGCGAAAAACATTGCTGATTTTACAAATGGTGAAATAATAGGCAATCCTGATGAAGTTGTACATGATATTTCCAGGATTGAAGAAGGGAAAAAAGGGACACTTGCATTTCTGGCCAATCCCAAATACGAAAAGTACCTTTACAATACCAAGGCCTCCATAATACTCGTCAACAGGGAACTTGTCGTTAATGGTAATATTAAACCCACCCTGATCCGGGTCAGCAACGCCTATAACGCATTTACCTCCCTTCTCGAATTGTATGCCGGCTCGTTGGCTGATAAAACAGGGATTGAACAACCTTGCTTCATCGACCCAACTGCAGAAATCGGCAGGAATGTTTATGTCGGGGCCTTCGCCTATATCGGTCCGAAAGCTGTAATTGGCAATAATGTTAAAATATATCCGCAATCATATGTTGGTGAAGGCACAAAAATTAACGATAATACAATTCTTTACTCAGGTGTTAAAATCTATCATAACTGCATCATCGGTTCCAATTGCATCATTCATTCCGGTTCGGTAATAGGAGGTGACGGTTTTGGATTTGTTCAGCAGGATGATATGCAACAAAGAAAAATTCCGCAGCTTGGTAACGTAATCATTGAAGATTATGTTGAAACAGGCTCAAATGTGACAATCGACAGAGCGACTATCGGATCGACCATCATCCGGAAAGGGGTCAAGCTGGATAATCTGATCCAGATCGGGCACAATGTTGAGGTTGGTGAAAATACCGTTATTGTTGCACAGGCGGGCATTGCCGGTTCTACCAAAGTCGGGGAAAACTGTATGATTGGCGGACAGGCAGGTCTTGCCGGGCACATTAAAGTGGGAGACAAGGTTAAAATCGGGGCACAATCAGGTGTTACCAACAGCATAAAACCCGGTGAGACGGTTCTCGGGTCTCCTGCACTGAACGCATCGAAGCAGGTTAAGGCAATGGTTGTTTATAAAAGTCTGCCTGAAATGTATAAAAGAATCACAGAACTTGAAAGAGAAATAGCGTTATTGCGGAAGGAAGAAAAATGAACGGTTCTGCATACACATACTTTTAAATACCATAAAGCGAATCATGTTCAACATACATAACGGATTTGTTCATGCAATGTCCTGAGATTACTGGGATATAGCGGATCAAATCATGAAAATTGGTATCAAGACATTCTTTAGGCCTGCCCTTATCAGTCAACAAAACCTGAGGGAGAACGTGAGTTTTCATATTTTTTTATAATTTCGCCAATATTTTTTTGATTTTTTATGTCTGAAAAGCAGAGAACTATAGCCGGGCAGGCAAGGCTAAAAGGGAAGGGCCTGCATACAGGAGCTGAAGTGGAAGTAATCATAAATCCTGCCTCCGAAAATCAAGGCTATCAGTTTATAAGAAAAGATCTTGAGGGTGCACCTGCAATCCGTGCACTGGCAGAAAATGTAAAAGTAACGGACCGCAGTACAACACTGGTCGAGAATAATGCGTCCATGTCCACTGTGGAACACTTGCTGGCAGCGTTATATGGTCTGGGAATTGACAATGCATCAATTGAGGTTAACGGACCGGAAATACCAATCATTGACGGGAGTTCCAAACCCTTTGTCGAGGCTATACTTCATGCAGGAATTAAGGAACAGGAAGCAGATCGTCATTATTATCAGATAAAAGAAAAGATAGCATTCAGGGATGAGGAAAAACAGATAGAAATAATAGCTTATCCTGATGACAATTTCAGTATTGATGTTCATATCCAGTACGATTCAAAGGTGATTGGCCATCAGTTTGCCACGTTAAAAAATCTGGAAGATTTCGAAAAAGACTTTTCTGCATGCAGGACTTTTGTATTCCTGCATGAACTGGAATATCTTCAGAAGAACAATCTGATCAAAGGCGGAGATCTTGAAAACGCCATTGTTATATCCGACCGTCCCGTAAGTCAGGAGGAATTTGACAAACTGGCCGACTTACTGGGTAAACCTCATATTAGAGCAAAAACGGAAGGAATATTAAATGATAAGGACCTTGCTTTTCCAAATGAACCAGCACGCCATAAACTTCTTGATGTAATCGGGGACGTCGCCCTGTGCGGTATGCGGCTTAAAGGAAAGATCATTGCAACCAAACCCGGACATCATGCAAATGTGGAATTTGCAAAAATTCTCAGGAAACACATCAAACAACATTTGCACAAACATTCACCTCCGGAATATAATCCGGAAAAGGAACCCCTTTTCAATATTAACCAGATCAGAAAAATGTTGCCGCACCGGTACCCGTTCCTGCTGGTTGATAAGATCACATACATGGATGAATGGATCGTATGCGGCATCAAAAATGTGACCATGAATGAGTCTTTTTTCGAGGGTCATTTCCCTGATGAGCCCATCATGCCCGGTGTGTTGCAAATTGAAGCCCTGGCCCAGGTCGGAGGCATTCTGCTTTTAAACAGTGTACCCGATCCTGAAAACCATCTGCTGTATTTCCTCCGGATTGATTCCGTTAAATTCAAACGCAAAGTGGTACCCGGAGACACGCTGAACATTAAAATGGAACTTAAGGAGCCGATCAAGCGGGGAATTGCGCTTTGCAAAGGTGAAGGATATGTGGGTAATAATCTGGTCATCGAAGCTGAATTTATGGCCCAGCTGGCAAAAAAACCGGATCTATAAAAAATTTTCAAATACTTTTTTAATCGTTATTCAATGAATAAAGAAACGATAAATGCTATCCATCCCGAAGCCAAAATAGGTAAAAATGTTGACATCGGACCTTTTACGACCATTTACGGAGATACGGTAATCGGTGATAATACCTGGATTGGTCCCAGTGTGACCATCATGGATGGCGCACGTATCGGAAAAGGCTGCAGAATTTTTCCGGGAGCAGTGATTGCAGGAATACCGCAGGACCTGAAATTTGCAGGAGAAATTACTACTGCCGAGATTGGGGACGGCACAACCATTCGCGAATATGTTACCGTCAACCGCGGTACCAAATCCAAAGGAAAAACTTTTGTCGGAAGTGACTGCCTGATTCAGTCCTACGTACACATCGCACACGATTGCTTTATAGGAGATCATTGTATTTTATCGGGTTACACCGGGCTCGGAGGAGAAGTGATCATTCAGGACTGGGCCATCCTGGGCGGTGGCAGCCTTGTACATCAGTTTGTAAAGGTTGGTGGGCATGTTATGATACAGGGAGGCAGCAAGGTACAAAAAGATGTCCCGCCCTATATCATGGCCGGACGGGATCCTCTTGCCTATGCAGGACTGAATCTTGTTGGTTTGCGCCGGCGCAACTTTTCACAGGACAAGATCCAGGAAATGCAGGAAATTTACCGTACCATCTATCAGAAAGGCTTAAACACCTCTGATGCGCTTCGAAATATTGAAGCCAGCTTTCCGGGCTCCTTTGAACGCGATTACATAATTAAATTCATCAGGGAATCGGAGCGGGGCATTATTAAAGGTCTGCTCGAAGAAGACTGACAGATCAGTCCGTTCCATTCCACCCCTAAGCTTTTAATTCGATCTCCGTTCCGGATTCCGTAACCATGATATTTTCCCTGGGAAGCATCTGTAAGATGCCCGATAACGGAAATTTCACGGATCCGGGTAATTTTATCATATTCATTCACGAATACGGTGAATAAAAACTTATGATCCTCACCTCCGTTGAGTGCAGCAATTAGGGGTTCTATATCAAACTCCTCCGCGATTCTGATGGTTTCGCGATGAACGGGTACTTTACCAGAATAGATCCTGGAACCTGTAATTGATGCATGACATATATGATGGAGTCCGGATGAAAGACCGTCATAAATATCAGGATAAATTAATATAGATTTGTTATATTTGCGATTATTTAGAATAATTCTAAATATGATTGTATCGGCTCCGGTGGAAGTAGTTTTAGCTTTACATCCCGTAAATCAATTGAGCTTCAAAGGCAATCATGATATGGATCCGAATAATATCGGTCATATGGGGTGCAAATGCCCTCACAGTCAAAAATAGTACAAGGAATGGATGCATCACAGGATAAATTATTAACTCAGGTTACCCGGGGTGATTATGAATTCGGATTTTATACGGACATAGAAACTGACAGCTTTGCAAAAGGATTGGATGAGAACGTTATACGTCAGATTTCTATAAAAAAGAATGAACCTGAATTTATGCTGGAATTTCGGCTTAAAGCTTACAGGCACTGGCTGACTATGAAAATGCCGCAATGGGCACATCTTACAATTCCTGAAATTGATTATCAGAATATTATATATTATGCAGCACCCCAGCTAAAACCCGGACTCAACAGTCTGGATGAAGTAGACCCTGAATTGCTCAGAACATTTGAAAAACTTGGCATTCCCCTGGAAGAGCAAAAGGTTCTTTCAGGTGTTGCAGTAGATGCAGTAATGGACAGCATTTCCATCAAAACGACTTTTAAGGAAACCCTTGCTGAACTGGGCGTTATCTTTTGCTCAATGAGTGAGGCCATCCGGGAATATCCCGATCTGGTGAAAAAATATATCGGAAGCGTTGTTCCTTACACCGATAACTTTTTCGCAACGCTCAATTCGGCTGTATTCAGTGACGGATCTTTTTGTTACATTCCAAAAGGAGTAAGGTGTCCCATGGAACTGTCCACATATTTCCGGATCAATACGGCCAATACGGGACAGTTTGAGCGAACCCTGATCATTGCTGATGATGACAGCTACGTGAGTTATCTCGAAGGATGCACTGCCCCCATTCGTGATGAAAATCAACTGCATGCCGCAGTGGTTGAGATCATCACGCTGGATAATGCGGAGGTCAAGTACTCTACCGTGCAGAACTGGTATCCCGGTGACAAAAACGGTAAAGGCGGCATTTACAACTTTGTGACCAAAAGGGGTCTTTGCAAGGGCGATCACTCAAAGATCTCGTGGACCCAGGTAGAGACCGGCTCTGCCATAACATGGAAATACCCGAGTTGCATTCTCAGAGGGGACCATACAACGGGGGAATTCTATTCTGTTGCAATTACCAACAATTACCAGCAGGCAGATACAGGCACCAAAATGATCCATATCGGGAAAAACAGCCACAGCACGATCATTTCAAAGGGAATTGCGGCAGGTCACGGACAAAACAGTTTCCGAAGCCTGGTAAAGGTTGTAAAGAAAGCGGATAAAACCCGGAATTTCACACAATGTGATTCGCTTCTGATGGGAGATCAATGCGGGGCTCATACTTTCCCATATATTGAAGTGGAAAATGATTCCGCGGTCCTTGAACATGAAGCCACCACTTCGAAAATCGGAGAAGACCAGATTTTCTATTGCAACCAGCGGGGAATTGATACGGAAAATGCCATCGGGCTGATCATAAACGGATATGCACGGGAAGTACTGAACAAATTACCTATGGAATTTGCCATGGAGGCTCAGAAACTCCTGCAGATCAGTCTGGAAGGAAGCGTAGGGTAAAAACCATGTGAAAAAATAATCTTATCATAACGATTCTGACACGATGACCGCAAAGAACGGATTTTTGAAACAAAACAACAGCATATGCTCGAAATAAAAAATTTACATGCATCGATTGAAGGCAAAGAAATATTGAAAGGTATTGACCTCCATGTTAAAGCAGGTGAAATACACGCAATAATGGGTCCGAACGGTTCGGGTAAAAGTACACTTGCCGCTGCTATTGCAGGAAGGGATATCGTAGAGATCACGGAAGGAGAAATTATATATATAGGAGAAAATCTGAAGGACATGAATCCGGAAGAGCGTGCCCGGAAAGGATTGTTTCTCGGTTTTCAATATCCGGTTGAGATACCCGGTGTCTCTATAGTAAACTTTATGAAGACGGCAATCAATGAAAACCGCAAGTTCAAGGGATTGGAACCTATTTCTGCTTCCGAATTCCTGAAGCTCATGAATGAAAAGCAGGAACTGGTGGGTTTACACTCCAAACTAACAAACAGGTCGGTCAACGAAGGTTTTTCAGGTGGTGAGAAAAAACGCAATGAAATCTTTCAGATGGCGATGCTTGAGCCGCTGCTTGCAATTCTTGATGAGACGGATTCAGGTCTTGATATCGACGCAATGAAAATTGTTGCCAATGGTGTAAACAAGTTGAAGCGCAGTGACAATGCAACCATTCTCATTACGCATTATCAGCGGTTGCTGGATTTTGTCATTCCCGATTTTGTTCATGTACTTTATAAAGGCAGGATCGTAAAATCGAGCGGAAAAGAACTTGCCCTGGAGCTTGAGGAGAAGGGCTATGAATGGATTGAGGAAGAAGTATGATAACATTATGAATTCTTATTTGTAATAAAATGAATCTGCTGACATCCGATACCGTAATAAAACAACAAATCATTGATCAGTTTGAAAAGCATGCCGATGAATTGAATAAAGGTTCAGGCAGCCAGATAAACCGGTTTCGAAAACAGGCCCTGAATGATTTTAACCGTCTCGGTATCCCGACAACCAAAAATGAAAATTACCGTTATACGCCCGTCGACAGGTTCCTGCATGGCAATTACGATCTGGAACTTTTGGCCAATCCTTTCAGGATTAACCTTGAGGATGTCTTCAAATGCAACATTCCGGAACTGGATACAGATGTCCTGCTTATATTAAACGGATTTTATTACGGTTCAGAAAGGCAGCTGAATTTACCTGACGGAGTCATTATTTGCAGCCTGAACGAAGCATCGCAACGGTATCCTGATATTTTTAACGCCCATTATTCGAAGTATGCAGATACGGCAACGGACGGACTGGTGGCTATGAATACCCTGTTCGCACGTGACGGAATTTTTGTATATCTCCCGGAGGATACCGAGCTCAACCGTCCCCTTCAAATTATCAATCTCACTTACTCTTTCAATAATCTCCGCATTACCCGGCGAAACCTGGTCGTTGCCGGCAAAAACGCCAAGGCCGGTATCGTTATCTGTGATCATTCACTCTGTGAACAAAGCTATCATATCAATTCACTTTCTGAAATCTGTCTGGGTGATCATGCCCACATCGACTATGCCCGGATACAAAACGAAAACAACCTTTCTGCACAAATTAACAATGTATTTGTCAACCAGCAGGCAAACAGCCATTTTAACAGCCATATCATAACACTGCATGCCGGTTTAAGCAGAAATAATTTTTATGTAAAACTGAGGGATCCATATTGTGAATGCAATCTTTACGGCCTGTTCCTGTGTGACGGCAATCAGCACGTGGCAAATTACACCCTTATGAACCATGATAGCCCGAATTGCCTGAGCAATCAGTTGTTTAAGGGCATACTCGACGATGAGGCCACCGGGACATTCAATGGCAAGATCTTTGTACGGCAGGATGCACAAAAAACCCGGGCATATCAACGAAATAACAACATATTGCTCTCATCATCCGCAAAAATGAATTCAAAACCCCATCTTGAAATTTATGCGGATGATGTAAAATGCAGTCACGGAGCCACTACGGGACAACTTGATAATGAAGCCCTGTTTTATATGCGTACCCGTGGTATCGGTGTGAATGAAGCACGGCATTTGCTGATGTATGCATTTGCAAATGAAATCGTGTCGGAGATCTCGGTAGATGTGCTCAGGGAACGCATTATTGAACTGATTGACAAAAGACTCAGGGGCGAACTTTCGCGATGTAACAATTGTGACATTCATTGCATCCCATAACAGAAACATTTATGGAATACGACGTTTACTCGGTCCGCAAGGATTTTCCAATGCTTAACCAGCAAATTTACGGCAGACCTCTGGTTTATCTCGATAACGGGGCTACTGCCCAAAAACCACTTTCCGTTATTGAATGCATCAATAATTTTCATACATCTAAGAACAGCACCATCCACAGAGGCATACATTTTTTCAGTGAACAGGCAACTGAGGAATTTGAGAATGCCAGGAAGACTGTGCAACAGTTTATTCATGCTGAAAAGTCAAGTGAAGTCATATTTACCAGCGGAACCACCGGATCAATAAACGGACTTGCCTGGTCTTTCGGCGAGCGGTTCATCAGTCCGGGAGATGAAATCATCATCTCCGAAATGGAACATCATTCCAATATTGTGCCCTGGCAGATGCTGTGCGAAAGGAAGGGTGCAGTGCTGAAGATCATTCCTTTTAATGACGACGGCACACTGGAAATCAATAAACTTGATACATTGATTACCGTTAAGACGCGGCTGATTTCGGTCATGCACATCTCCAATACGCTGGGTACCATAAATCCCATCCGAGCCATCATCGCCAGAGCACATGCAAATGATATTCCTGTGGTGATTGACGGAGCACAGTCGGTTCAACACACCGGAATTGATGTGCAGAAACTGGATTGTGACTTTTTCGTTTTTTCGGGTCATAAAATATACGGTCCAACAGGTATTGGCATTCTGTATGCCAAAGAAAAATGGCTTCATGAACTGCCACCTTTCCAGGGAGGCGGTGAAATGGTCAATGTGGTTTCATTTCAAAAGACCACTTACAATGAACCCCCTGTAAAATTTGAAGCGGGAACACCCAATTATATCGGTGCCATTGGACTGGCTGAAGCGTTGAAATACCTGACAAAAACAGGCTTATCCGGGATCGCAAAACATGAGAATGCATTACTGGAATATGGCAGTCAAAAACTGTCCGAACTTGATTTTATTACGCTTTACGGTCAGGCCCCGGATAAAAGCTCAATCCTGTCCTTTAATCTCAAAGACGTCCACCATTATGATGCCGGCATGATCATCGACAAAATGGGTATTGCCGTGCGGACCGGGACCCATTGTGCACAGCCTGTCATGCAACATTATGGCATCAGTGGAACCATCAGGGCATCACTGGGTATGTACAATACACAGGAAGAAATTGACACGCTGATCAGTGCCGTCAAAAAGGTCCGTGATATGTTTGCCTGAGATCCCCAAATCAAACATTCTAATTTCTAATTTGTTATATCTGAAAAAGTGAAGAACATCAATGAAATCCAGCAGGAAATATCGGAAGAATTTGAATTGTACGACGACTGGATGGATAAATACAATTATTTAATAGAACTCAGCAAAGATCTTCCCGTGATTGACACGAAACTGAAGGTGAATGATAACCTGATCAGCGGTTGTCAGTCCAGGGTCTGGCTTCATGCAGATTATGAAGCCGGACTGATCCATTTTACAGCTGACAGCGATTCCATCATTACCAAAGGGATCATTGCTTTGCTGATACGCATCCTTTCAGGCCGGAATCCGGAAGAGGTGATGAACGCCGATCTGTTCTTTATTGACCGTATCGGACTAAGACAAAATCTTTCGCCAACTAGGTCGAACGGACTGCTTTCCATGATCAAACAAATGAAATTGTATGCGCTGGCGTACCATGCAAAATCAAAGGGCTCATAATCCATGGACAATATGAAATCAAAGCAGAATATACTTGAACTGGAGACTGAAATAGTAAAAATTCTCAAGGACACTTATGATCCTGAGATTCCCGTGAATATTTATGACCTTGGTCTGATCTACGATATCAATATCGACGATGGGAAAAACGTAAGGATCACCATGACGTTCACTGCACCCAATTGTCCGGTTGCCGATATTCTACCGAACGAGATAAAAGAAAGAATAGAAAATCTTCCGGAAGTATCCTCTGTTCAGATCGAAATAGTGTTTGATCCCCCCTGGAACCAGTCCATGATGTCTGATGAGGCCTTGTTTGATCTCGGGATGCTCTGAAATATGCCCCTGTACTTCCACTGATCCTTTCAGAATGGGTTATTGTGTTCATAATCTATTATTTGTAAATAATATGGTCGGAAAATTCAATCTGTTATTAACTTTATCATTTTTTTAACGTAAACGAAAAGGATGGAATAGTTTTTGTTCATACCTTTGTTATGAGAAATTGCCTATGAAAAAACTTCTACTCGTATCCACTGTCATTTCAATTCTTTGTATTAATGTTTCTGCTTATGCTGCAGGGAGTATGAATATGCCCCGCACAGAAGTCAGTAGTTTATTTTTTCAGGAAAACCCTGAGCCGGAGGTTGAAATATATCCAAATCCGCTGACTGAAGGAAGGCTTACCATTGCGGCCAATGATCAGATTCTTTCCGTTCAGGTTCTTAATATTACAGGAGAAATGGTGTTCAACAGGGAATATCAGCCCGGAACTCATTCCGTCATCATTGAGTTAAATCAGGCAGAAAAGGGATTGTATCTCGTCAGGGTAAATTTTAGCAACAAAGTGATCCACACGGAAAAAATTATGGTAAAATAACCCCGCCCCCATTTTCACGTCCCGTTTCAGGATCCGTGTTACAAGGTGAAGGTAACTCCAAACAGAATGTTGGCCGGATACAGATCAAATCCAAAACCAGTTACATTGTTCTTGTTATCATCCTCATCAGAAAGGGTTTCACTTACAAAACCCATCCAGCCTATTTTTGCTTCAAGGGCAAGTTTTTCCGAAATGTAATAATAGACTCCCGGGATGATACCGGCGGAGAATTGTGTTGCTTTGTAATCATATGAACCTCCGGTAAAATGAATTCTGACATTACCAAAGGAACTTTCAAAGGAAGCTTCGGCAAATATTCCTGCCTGACCCGATATCAGATAATACCTCAGGAAGGGATTCACACTGTAAAGCAATGCCGTGTATTTTTCAGGATCACCGATCAAAGGATCCGGATACCTGGTGATTTCAGCACTCATTCCCAGATACGCTCCTGCTGCCAGCCGTTCACCCAGAAAATACCCGGCTCCAGGAAGAACATCGACTGTGGTGGTAATTTCGTTGTCCTGTGTTGTTGCATCGATTTTGCTTTTATCCTTCATGGAATAAACAGACATGTTACCCCCCAGAAATAGTTTCCCGGATGCAGGTTGCGCCATAGCCTTCCCACCAAATAACAATATCAGAACAACAATGCATATGTGTTTCATCTGAACAGGTTTAAAAATTTCAATGTTAAAAATAAACAAACTTTAAATGAATTTTGCTGCGTAATGATAAAAACTTAAAAATATTGATTTGAAGCAAATTGGAAATTCACTGCAACACGGTATTCCAATGATATTATCACACCGGTTTTACACGTATTCCGGTACGAATTATCATGGTGAACCAAAAAAATTAATGAAATGCTTTTGTAATTAAGAATAAAAAATATATAAATTTACCGCAATCGAAAAAGCATCTAAAACTGTCGCAAAATCGTGGGTAAACAAAGGATTATAAAGGCTTACGAACAACTTTCGGAGCATCTTGTTGTAAAGCTGAAAGAGCGGTATCCTGATGGATTTGATGATCACATTATCACTTTTACCAATTCAAAGGGTGAAATTGAGGTTGCCATTCCCTTCGATACAGAGGAAGTTTATTATCTGATCAAACTTCCGCGGACAAGCGCAACTGAAGAGGAAGAAGACGTTGAGGCCTCCCAGTATAATGAATTCGACAATTTTGAGAGCCTGGATATTGCTGATGATGTTTCCGACGATGAAGAATAAATCAATACACAATCTTTTGTCTGGATTGTATCATTAAATTTACAATCTATCCTGAAT
>JAFGRC010000065.1 GCA_016935355.1 Bacteroidales bacterium | reverse complement strand
TTCATCCTCTCAATCCTGCTTCTGTCAGCAGGTTTCGCATGTAAACAGAAGACCGCCCCTCAGGCACCGGAATCACCTCAGGCTGAGACCATTGCGCCGGCTCCCGACTATCAGAAAATGATTATCGCTAAAGCCTATATCAAGCCCGGGAAGGAAGCTGACTTCATCAATGCAGCAAAGGCAATAATTGAAAGCTCCAACAAGGAAGAGGGATGCCTGGAGTACATGCTGTATCAGGATCCCTATGAAAAGACAAATTTCATTTTTGTCGAAAAGTATATAAATCAGGCAGCTATCGACTTTCATTTTGCGGCTCCCTATTTCAGCGAGTTCGGAACACTTATCGCAGACTGGACAAGCAAGCCTACAGAAATCAGAATAATAGATATCGCATCGGAGAAGTAAAAAGTCCTGAAATTCGCCGGCCATTGCCGGTTGTTATGGTGATGGACAAAAAAGTAACAAAACAAAGTCCTTCCGACAGGATCAACGAGATACTTGAGATAATATCGCGCGACAGGACAAGGACCAACCTTCTGCGGAAGCATGAACAACGGTCTATTGCCTGGCTTGTCCAGCGAATTCCTGAAAGGATTACATCGGATATGCTCAGCGGGTTTGGCCTGTTTGGCAGTTTCATTGTTTTTGCCGGATTCATGCTTGCAGCATATTTCGACAGGATGTTCCTGCTCCTGGGGCCCCTGGGGTTTATGATAAGCTGGTTCGGTGATTCACTCGACGGACGGCTGGCATATTACCGTAACAAGCCCCGCAGATTCTATGGTTTTGTTCTGGATATCACACTCGACTGGACAGGTATAATCCTCATCGGATCCGGATTCATGGTATATTCGGAAGGTTTCTGGGAACTTCTGGGTTACGGATTTGTGGTCATGTACGGTTGGGAGATGATCATAGCTCTGATGCGTTACAAGATAACGAATCAGTATTCGATCGATTCCGGCAAATTCAGTCCAACGGAAGCAAGGATCCTTATCTCGCTCATTATCATACTGGAAGTCCTTCTGCCGGGTTCAATCAGCTATTCCGCGTTGATCGCAGTACTTACGTTATTTGCAATTAATGTTGCAGACACAAGTAAACTCCTCCGGACAGCAGATACCGCCGATAAAAACGAGAAAAAGCAGTAATCCCTGATCAGCGTACTTTTTCCGGCAGCGGAAGAACCTTATCAATATACATCATTCTGTTCATCGGCGACATATCATTCGTCGATTTGAACGATCTGAACGGGGATATTCTCACAAGCGGTGCGGATTTCACTCCCCGGATATCATCCAGACAGGCTTTCAGCATTTCCTCATCGGGATCTCCCAGGGGCAGCAAGTCGACTGCATATTCCCTGGCGACTATATCGGGTGGAAGCCCGTTGGTAAAATCACTGAAGTCCTCTGAGTTGGCTATTTTGAGAACCACCGGCTGCATGGCCCATTTATGTCTTGGGTTAACTGTGCCTGCGTTATCGATATAGTCCTTGATTGTGAATGAGCCCACATTTTTTCCGTAGGTATTGGTGCCAACCTGTTTTACAGTGATATAGGGTCTGAGTCCATTTATAAGCATTTCTGATGCTGAAGCCGTTTCAGAGGAAGTGATTACATATATCTCGCCCAGTCCGAGTGAGTTTATAGGTGTAGCAGGTGTATTGTCCGTAGCAGGTATGCTGGCCTGGAAATACTCATTGAAATAATCCTGACCATAATTTGTCAGGTAATAGCTGGTAAGAAAATCGTTGAACTGGGTTTTTGCAAAAACCAGGCTGGGATTTGCGGAATGGATCATGCTTGCCAGGTAAATGGCTGAATTCACGAAACCGCCCGGATTGTACCTGAGGTCGAGGATCAGCTTGCTGATATTTCCATCCCTGAAATTTCCCATCACATTATTGAGGGCGATATCGTAGGTTGTATTGATTCTGATATCGAACGAACTGTTAAATCCGTTGTACACAAGGTAGCCCACTTTTATACCATCAACATCGAGTATTGTGTCGAGAAAGATGGGATTTTCCATCAGTTCAATTGCAGTAAGAGACACGGTGCGCCCATTGGAAACAAAGCTGGTTCCGTTATAGTCGGCAAAACCCATAGTGTAGCTGACGTTTGTAAACAGGAGCGACTGGTAGTTGTCATCCGTAAGCTGCTGGTTGTTTATATGAGTGAATATGTCGCCGCGTTTCAGTCCTGCAAGGTCGGCAGGGGAATCTTTAAACACATATCTTATTATACCTACAAGGTTGTTGCTGGCATCATCGATATAGTAAAGCTGGAAATTCATTCCGACTGTTTCCGAAATACCGGCCAGCCAGTCGTCCAGTTCGGCATAATCATCAACAACGAACGAGAATCTGTCGACCTCCTGGTATTTGTAAAGGAGACTGTAAAAAAGATCCTCCGGGTCAGTATATTTATTCAGAAAAGCATTCAGGCTGTCCTTGTTTGAATCATAGACAGAATTTGTGAGTGCCGGAACCTGTTTCTCCCAGAAGTAGTAAGTGGAAAGACCGTCGTAGATGAATTTTTTCTCGTCGGACGCTTCTTCGATCACTACAGGAGGCTCAGGATCCTTTTTGCAAGCTCCCGGAATTATAAGTACCAGGAGTAAGGCAGCATATAAGTATTTCAGGTTTCTCATTGTTTTTAAAGGTCTTAATTGACAGGTTCCAAAAATAATATAAAATTCCCAAACTTTATAGATCCTTAATTTTCAGTGCAAAATAATTTCAATAACAACTAATATGATCAAATTTTGTACCAATAAAATAAAATTTGTATCGGTTTTAACTAATAATAACCATTAATGCTTTCTTAAACTAAGGTATGCCTTGCGGTAAAAATTGTTTGCGTCTGCCTCATGCAGTGAATGGCTTAACAAAAACCACGGGATGCGGGATCTCCAACAACGGGAACCGTACATTCAAAGGGAGCCATTGCTTTTTTTCACCTGTTAAACAAATTATTCCCCATACTTGTCATTTAGACAGTTGATAATTTGAGATTTTTTTTAATTTTACGCGCCTTAATTAATTAAATATTGTAATAACCTGATAATCTGAAAGAAAATGAATAAACAAATAATGAAGAAATTTGCGGGACTCTTCCTGGTTGCATTTGCGGCGGTTTCGATGTTGAACGGACAGGAAAGAAATGATGTGATAAAATCCTATAATGAAGGAGCAAAGGTGCTTCAGACTGATGTTACGGCTGCCATAGCGGCATTCGAAAATGTGGTGACGCTGTCGGAAAAGGTGGGAGAATCGGCCAATGATTTGAAAACCAAAGCCATGCAGGTACTGCCCGGGTTGTATGTAAGGGCTGCCAATAACGCAATAAAGGAAAATAAGCCTACTGCCGAAATCATTAAGGCTGCAAAGACGGCGATAGCTGCTGCCGAAAAATACAATAACACGGCGGGTAAGGACAATGCATCAAAGATACTGGTTCAGGCCTATAATAAAATGGGTACGGAATCATTCACAGCGAAGGATTATGACAATGCTCTTCTGGCATTCGACAGCCTTCTGGCCATCAATCCCGACTACAACAATGCTATGTACAACAAGGCCCTGATCTACAGGAGTCAGAACAACTCAGCAGCTTTCGAAGAGACTATTGATCTGTTCCTTGGCAAGCTCGAGGCCGGTAAG
>JAFGRC010000064.1 GCA_016935355.1 Bacteroidales bacterium | reverse complement strand
TTTGAACGGCCCCAGGTTTTTTTTGTGGCGGCAAGATCGATCCGGGTGTTGAACCCACCGATCAAAAACGGTCTGAAATTATTGAGCCTTCTTGATTTATACTTGATCAGGAGCGGAAATTCAAGAAAATTCGATTCGATGACAACCGGTATGTCCGCCGGGTCAATCTTTGGTTCTCCGGGAGGTACCGGTACATAGTTCACTTCACGTTCACCGCCGAAAGCAATACCAGGAGTGAACCTCAGATCAAAATTGTCCGCAATTCTCAGATTGGAAAGGGCATGCACGTGGAAACCAGGTCTCAATTTGGAGACCTCAGTATAAATTCCCGAATCCATGGCCATCCGGGAACTTTGAATTTTAAAATCCATGGTGTTCATGCCAACGGAAAATCCAAAATGAAGCCATTTGTCATCATGATTGGGGTCATTCCTGGCCTTATCTTTCTGGGCATTAAGCAGGAGGGGATAGATGATCAGGGAAAACAGAAATAAGCGTTTCAAAATGGCAATGCAGTTGGTTTATTTGTTGTATTAACGCAGATGATGCGAAAATAGTATTTTATGCTTGAAACACAAACATGTTCGACTGTCAATACTGCCCATCTTTTTTACCAGATAAATCCATGCAATACCAAATGTTAATTGTCTGGAAGTCTGAATTGTGAATCCATGGTTTTCCAACTGTCCGCAAAATCTGAAGGGTTCCGGAAATTCCCTGACCGACTGAACAAAATATCTGTATGCATTGACATTGCCGGAAAGGAAACCTCCTATAACAGGAAGAATATGTAAAAAATACGATTTGTACAAAATGTTTACCAACCTGCTCCGGGGCAGGGAGAATTCGACGATTAAAAGAACTCCCTGCGGTTTCAAAACCCTGTGCATTTCATGTAAAGCCTGATCCCGATCCTGAAAGTTCCTTATGCCAAATAAAACAGCTGCCGCATCAAATGAAGAATCTGCGAAACAAATCTGTTCTGCCCTGCAGTTGGTCAGGGTAATCTTACCGGACAGTTGCTTCATGAGGACTTTCTTTTGCCCGATTTGCAGCATTTCTTCGGAAATATCGATACCGGTGATTTTTGAAGATCCTGTTGCATGATGGATCGCAATGGTCGAATCTGCCGTTCCACATGCCACATCAAGTATTGTATCCGGTTGATATCTGGCCAGCATACCGGCTGCTTTCCTTCTCCAGATCCTGTCAGTTCCGAGCGACAGGATGTGGTTGATCATATCATACCGGTATGCGATTTGATCAAACATTTTTAAATTTCTTATATTTAGGGGCAAAATTAATTTTCATATCATTATATGCTATGTATACTGAAAAATATTTGTTCGATTTCACCCGTCAGGTCTTTATGAAGATGGGCTGTCCGGAGACCGATGCAGACATGATTGCAAGGGTCTTCATGGCTGCTGAAATGCGAGGTCTGCCTTCTCACGGTATAATTCGCATTAAAGATTACTACGAACTCTGGAAATCCGGCCGGATAAACGTAAAGCCCGGCGTGCGTATTGTACATGAAACACCTTGCACCGCTGTAGTTGATGGTGACGGAGCAGTTGGTATGGTAGCGGCCTCCAGATCCATGGAAATTGCAATGGAAAAAGCAGAAAAACTGGGTACAGGCTGGGTTTCAACACGCAATTCCAATCATTACGGAATAGCCGGATACTATGCCATGATGGCCCTAAAAAAGGATATGATCGGAATATCCATGACCAATGCGAATCCTCAGGTTGCTCCTACGTTATCAGTAAGTCCTATGCTGGGCACAAATCCCATTGCTGTTGCCATCCCTGCCGGCAGGCATGAACCTTTTGTGGCTGATTTTGCTACCACACCCATAGCAAGAGGCAAGCTGGCAGTGGCGGAAAAGAAGGGAGAAAAAGTACCTTTTGGATATGTTCAGGACCGTGAAGGTATGCCGTCAGACAATCCGGCCATCCTGAAAGAAGGAGGTTCCATGCTCACGTTGGGTGGTGATTATTTGCACGGCAGTCATAAAGGGTATTGCCTGAGCGCTGTTGTGGATATTCTTTCGGCCGTATGTTCAGGCGCCAATTTCGGTCCCTTTGTGCCACCATCGGTTGCTTATCTTCCCGTTAAAGAGAAAAAAGTAGGGGAGGGTACTGGTCATTTTTTCGGTGCCATGCGAATTGATGCCTTTCAGAAAGCCGATGTTTTTAAGGCCAAAATGGACGAATGGATCGAAACATTCCGAAAGGCCCGTCCGGTTGAGGGTATTGAAAGTGTGCTTATTCCCGGGGATCCGGAGCGCAGAAAAGAACAGGAGATCAGAAGGCATGGCATCAGTGTGCTGCCAGTTATTGCAGATGAACTGAAACAAATTGCCGTTGAACTTGATGTTGATTTTTCAGTTCAATAATTGAAAATGTCCGTTTCCGGATACGAAGTGTACGTTTTTTGGTCAATTTCATGTATTGCAATAGAGCATAATAATTTGTTAAACTAATTTGAATCAGATAAATATGTTATATGGCATGATAAATGAGATATAAATATATTAATATAATAAATTCATTTATCAATTATCAATTATCATTTCAATTACCATTAATCAATTATCATTTATCAATTACCAATTATCAATTATCATTTCAACTACCATTAATCAATTATCATTTATCATTTACCAATTATTAATTAAAAATTTTATTCTATGAAAAAGACAATAGAATTTTCGATGATCCTGGTTGCTCTGATGCTGGTATTCACGCTTTCGGTTTCCGCAACAGATTATGTGAATCACAACAAAGGTCTTTATACGAGAGCAATTGACACTACAGAATTCAGGAGTACGGTAATGCTTCCTACAGAGGGCATTGACTGGAAATCCAATTTGCAGATGTCATTAAAATATCCGCAGGCTGCTATTGAGAAAGGAATCGAAGGTGAAGTAATTGTGCTTTGCACGGTGGATGACAAAGGCAATGTTTCTGATGTCAAGATACTCAAGGACATAGGAGGCGGAACAGGTACTGAAGTAGCCATGGCGGTGAAAAGGATGAAATTCAATCCCGCTATTCAAAATGGTTTTTTTGTTCCCGTAACGATGGCAATACCGGTGATATTTGTTCTTGAATAACAAACAAGGGCTTAACAGGTGTGCAAAAGAGGCTGTCTAAAAAGTAAGGCAGCCTTTTTCGATTGATTTTCAGGTCAGAAATCCTTTTTTCTTAATGACCTCAAGCAGCTTTGAGGAGAACTGTTCGTTATCCTTCCTGGTGTATCGCTTTTCTGTGAAGATTTGTGCCAGCGTCTCAACGTTATTTTCCCTGATCAGCATTTCTGTTGATTCAAGGGCTTCCTTCTCATGATAATGAAAATCGATGTCTTCCCGTGTATATTCCTTGTATTTTTCACGGTGTACAACAGCTTCAAGCGGTAACCGGTCAGTCAGTTCCGGCGACTCATCGGGAAAGCCTACAACCAGTGTCGTAACAGGCACAACATGTTTGGGCAGGTTTAGCAGTTCACTGATGATATCAGCATTATAGGTTGTCGTGCCCAGGTAGCATATACCCAGTCCAAATGATTCAGCCGCCAGTGCACAATTCTGTGCTGCAAGAAGTGCATCAATGGCTGCTGTAAAGAAGGACAAAAAATTATCGTAGCCGGGAATAGCTTTTCGCAATTTGCACCACAAGTTAAAACGGTTGAAATCGGCGCAGAAAGTAAGTATTACAGGTGCCTGCACAACCATATCCTGTCTGAAATGTGCATCCCAAAGCTTTTTTTTCAGTTCCTGTCCGGATGTTACAATAATGCTGTATACCTGCATATTTCCGGTTGTGGATGCCCTTGTACCCGCAGTGAGAATTTTATCGAGAACCTGTTCATCAATGGGATCACTTTTATATTTCCTGATCGTACGGTGGTTTAGTACTAAATCCAACATGGCAAAAAGTTTTTATGGCTGTAAAAGTACCATAATGAATTGAAACGAATTAATATTTAAGCCTTTTCATGATTATTTTCCTAAAACTAATATATTTTTGTATGTTGCAATAATAACAATATATGCGATATACAGCAATAATAAAGGAAAACTTCAGGGTTTCCTTTAATTCGGTCAGATCAAATTTTCTGCGTACTGTTTTGACCGTACTGATTATTGCATTCGGTATCATGGCTTTGGTGGGTATCCTTACTGCGATAGACTCGATAAGGAATACGATCACTGAGCAGTTTGCGACCATGGGTACCAACACTTTCACCATTCAAAGCAGGGGTTTTTCTGTCCAGATTGGTGATACCCGTATCAGGAGAAAGAATTATGCTTATATATCTTTCACGCAGGCTAATGAGTTTAAAGAAAAATATGATTTTCCCGCTACCGTTTCCGTGGTGACAACAGTTTCGAATATGGCCACCGTAAAATACAGGTCTGAAAAAACAAATCCCAACGTAACGGTTGTAGGTTCTGACGAAAATTACCTGGAAGCATCGGGTTATGAAATTGAAAACGGGAGGAACCTGACATATCAGGATTTACAGATGAACAGAAATATTGTTCTGCTGGGCACGGATGTTGTCAATAAAATCTTTCCTGATCATGAAGACCCTTTAAATCAACAGGTATCTATCGGTCCGGGCAAATACATGGTAATAGGTGTATTAAAAAAGAAAGGGGCAAGTCTTACCAGCAATGATAATATTTGCATTATACCCTATACCAATGCACGGCAATATTTTTCACGGCCACGGCGCAATTATACAATCAACATTACACCTGTCAATCCGGAACTCACTGAGGTTGCCGAAGGATATGCAGAAAGTCTTTTCCGTTCCATACGGCAGTTAAAAGTTATTGATGAATCTGATTTTAACATTGTCAGGAGTGATGTACTTGCAAATATATTGAAGGATGTCATAAGGGTTGTGCTGATCGCAGCGACGATTATTGGTATTGTTACATTATTTGGTGCTGCAGTCGGATTGATGAATATCATGCTGGTGTCCGTCACGGAACGAACGACTGAAATTGGAGTCAGAAAAGCTATAGGTGCTAAAAGCTCAATGATCAAACAGCAGTTTCTTTTTGAAGCCATTCTGATATGCCAGTTTGGAGGTATTTTGGGTATCCTTCTTGGAATTTTCATAGGAAATATTGTATCTTTAATTATGAAATCTGATTTTCTGATCCCGTGGATTTGGATTTTATCCGGGATTGTGTTATGTTTCGCGGTCGGTCTGGTTTCCGGATATTATCCGGCGGTTAAGGCAGCCCGGCTTGACCCGATTGTTGCATTGCGATATGAGTAATTAAATTATTAATGTTGAAAATAATGAAAAAACTGGTCCTGAAAAAAACCAACAATACACCCGGAATTGAATTTGATCCCGATGAAGGACTGATGAAAATTGAAGGACGCTCAATACCCGAAAATCCGGGTGATTTTTTTGACCCTTTAATTGAATGGCTTGATGAATATTACAAAACGTCATTGGAGACAACCCGTTTTGACATAAATCTTGAATATGTGAACAGCGGCTCATCAAAATATCTTCTTGGAATTTTCCGGATCCTGAAAAAAAAGCATGATGATGGTAAAAAATGTGTCATCAACTGGTATTACGAAGAAGATGACGAAGCAATATACAGTCTTGGAGAACATTACAAAAACACAATTAAAGTCCCTTTCAACCTGATTGAGTTTATACAGTAACAGTCACTTTTTTTATTGGCAGTAACTTCTATCCAGCAGCAGTTGTAATTATTCTATCCCTTAGCAGTTCCTTCTCACGTATACCTGATGGCTTCTGCAGGGTTGGTGGATGCCGATTGAAACACCCGCAAACTGACCGTCAGAAGGGCTACAATCAATGATATGATCAGTCCCAGTAAGAAAATCCAAATGTGCACATCCGTTTTATACGGAAATGACTGCAGCCATTTGTTTACAAAATATAATGCCACAGGTGCCGCGATGATGTTTGCAATTATGACCCATATTGAAAATTCCCTGGCAAACATAATCATGATGTTCTCAGCTGTCGCACCCATAACCTTCCGGATCCCCACCTCCCTTGTCCTGGACTGGGTAAGGAATGAAGAAAGTCCCAGCAAGCCTAAAGCGGCAATAATGATGGTCAGTATTGTGAAGCTTTGGGAAAGCATACCGATCCTTTCTTCACTACGGTAATATTCAGCCATGTTTTCATCCAGAAAGTTGTACTGGTAAGGATACCTGTCGTTAAACTGCTTCCTGACACGGTCGATATATCCGACCGTATTCTGCCGGTCGTTGCCACTGATCTTAATATTGGCGTAAAAAAACTGACTTTCGTTATCATTCAGTAAAAGGACCAGTGGTTCAATTACATTGTGCAAGGAAGCATAATGAAAGTCCTTTACTACTCCGATAACTTCTCCGTCACGCACTGCAGTGCCATCAAGATTAATCCCGTATTGAAAACGTTTTCCGAGAGCACTTTCATACCTGCCCTGTGCCCTGCTTGCAGAATCAACCCATCCAAACTGTTTTGCAGCGGTTTCGTTGATGATAAAAGATTTCTGTGCATCAGAAGACATGTTTCTGTCATAATTCCTGCCTTCAATGATCTCAATCCCAAGCAAATCAATATAATCATAACCTATGAAATAATTGTTGATGGCCCGGTCCTGCAACGATCTGTCATCGCCTTCAATGCGCATTACCTGTATTCCAATATTCGTACCCGGGTTGCCGTTTGAGTATGCCATCCCGATTATTTCAGGATTCTTCAGCAACTCCTGTTTAAAAGGTTCCAGACTCTTTCTGAAAGTAGTATCACGCATTTCCAGGATTAGAATGTTCTCTTTCTCAAACCCCGGATCAGAATTGCGCATGTACCTGAACTGAGAGCTGATGATGAATGTTCCGACAATCATTGCAACGGAGACTGCAAACTGGAATACCACAAGGATCTTCCGCAACAGTCCGTTACCACCCTGAAGTTCGGTCTGCCCCTTTATAACCCTGACAGGATTGAACGATGAAAGGTAAAATGCCGGATAACTGCCCGACAGGAAACCGACAACAACGGCAATACCAATAATACCGGCAATTAATAAGGGAGAACCGAAAATGGAAAAACTCAGGCTTTTGTTTGCAAGCAAATTGAAATAGGGCAGCAGCAGTTTGATCAGAACAAGTGCAACAAACAATGCGATCATTGTTATGACAAAAGATTCGGTCAGGAACTGACCGATCAGCATGTTGCGCTTTGCCCCGACAATTTTCCGCATGCCGGATTCCCTTGAGCGTTTGGCTGACCTCGCGGTAGCAAGGTTCATATAATTGATGCTGGCAATGATCAGAATCAAAAAAGCCACAAGAGAAAAGACATATACATATTTGATATTGCCCCCTTCCTGATCGTAGCCCAGATCGGCAGAATAATGATGCACCCTTGTCAGGGGCTTGGTCATCAGCGTAAAACTTGCATTGATCTGGTCACCCAGAGATTTCATGTATTTGTCATAAAATTCGGGAAATTTATCATGGATGCCTTCGATATCAGCATTTTCTTTTAACATGATGTAACTGAAAATACCTACATTCCAGAATGATTCGGCACTCCGGTCATTGAACCTGTCAACGCCGACCTGCTCAATAATGGTGGCTGCGGAAACCAGACCGTCAAACCTGAGGTGAACATTGCCGGGGAGGTCCTCAATCACACCGGTTACCTCAAACAGATTGCCTTCAAGTGTTGACAGGGTTTTACCGACCGCATTTTCATCACCAAAGTATTTTCTGGCCAGGGATTCGGTCATTACCATGGTATAGGGTCTGTTCAGTGCTTTTTCAGGATCACCGGCAATAAAAGGGTGGGAAAATACATTAAAAACGGTAGAGTCGGTGAGCATGAGGCTGTCTTCCTGGAATTCTCTGTCCTCATAAGTGAAAAACATGGTGCCTGTCGGAGCAAACCGTACAAAATCCTCAATTTCCGGATATTCGTCCTGCAACGTCGGGGCAAGCGGGATTTGTGTCACTGAAAACAGGTCCTCCTTGTTGTTGATCACAAATTGGGATTCAAGACGGTAAATGCGGTCATGGTTTACATGTGACCTGTCATAGGTCAGTTCGTCAATAACATATAAGAGGATGAATACGGCCGTTGTCAATCCTATTGCCAGGCCGCCAATATTGATAGCGGTATAGAATTTATCCTTGAAGATGTTACGCCAGGCAGTGGTAAAATAATTCTTCAGCATGTTTTCGTTGATGTTGACGTTATGTGTTGCATTTCAATACCACAAGTGGAATAAGGATTTTCGTGAATCAGTTCGGTTCTTATGACGCTTCATGATATATTAAAGTTACATTTTCCGCTTATGAGTATATCAATCAACGATATTTATTACAGCATAAAGATACTTTTTTATAATTCATTAATGTCGGATCCATCATGCGACCAGTGAGAATTTTTATAACAATGGAATGCTGATCTGATCGTTCCCGGTCTATTTGTAGATTTGCCTGTAGGTTATGTCAACGTGGACTTCAATTTCTTGGGCAATATTGTTTTCAACGACTGCAGGTATCTTTATATTATAATCTTTTGGTCTGACGGCAAATGTTGACCGGGCAGCAATACGCTCCTCCTTTACCTGAAAAGTTCCTGTTACCGTGATATTTCTGGTTATACCGTGAATGGTGAGGGCCCCGTCGACTTCAACACGGTATATACCGTCTGACATAAAATCGATATGATCCGGATTGGCAAGGGTACCTGAGAAAAAAGACTGGGGGAAAATACCTGACTCCATATAATTTTCATTAAAATGTTCCTGCATCAGGGCTATTTTAAATTCAAATGCCTGAATGAACATACTGAACTTTATACTTCCGGACTTAATATCCAATGCGCTTGTAACCTGTCGGTTATGCGCTTCAATATCCTCGATCGGAGTATGGGAGTAAAACCAGACATGACCGTTTTCAGTAAGGTGACTTTGTGCATGCCCGGGATGAACGGAAATGACCCAGGCAACAAATATAAACATGATTTTGATCTCGTTCATGCTGCCATTATTTTCAGGAGTAACAAATAAAAACATTTTTTGATCATTCAGGCCGGAATGTTTCTCAGAGAAGTGGACATGCAGCAACCATTACCGGCTAAACAAATATACTTTAACATTAATATTGAAAAATCGGGGATTTTTCGTATTTTCACATATGATACTGCTAATCAAAACCAATAATAACCGAATACCAATGAAAAAGCTTGTTGTCGTATTATGCGCATCATTGATTGTCCTTTCCTGTTCCAAAACCGGTGGAGGAGGGAAAGGCTCTGATGAAGAAGGCAATATCGTCAGGGAATATTATGGAAACGGAAACATTAAGACCGAAATTGCCGTGCAGGATAGCTTCAGGCACGGAATTACAAAGAACTATGACAGGGATGGCAATTTATTGTCAACCGTAACCTACGTTAACAACGTGAAAAATGGAACCGTCACCAACTACTATGTGCCTTCCGGACTTGTAAGTTCTACTTTCGAATATGTAGATGGAATAAAACAGGGTGATGAGAAATGGTTTTATGAAAGCGGTAAGGATTACCGTGTTACACCCTATATAGACGGTAAAATAAGCGGGATTCAGAAGTACTACTATGAAAACGGACAACTTATGGCGGAAGTGCCTTATAAAAATGGTTTTCCCGGTAAGGGTCTAAAAGAGTATCGTGAGGATGGTTCTCTATTGACCGATTATCCGAGTATTGTGGTTACAAAGGAAGATTACCTGGCGACTGCCAACTCGGTTCTGTTGAAATTCTCTCTTTCAAATAAGGCAACTGATGTACAATTTT
>JAFGRC010000063.1 GCA_016935355.1 Bacteroidales bacterium | reverse complement strand
GTCAGCAGCAGATTGAATGAAGGATCAGAATTCACCATTCATCTTCCGCTTTATATGAAACAGTGATGTGATGATTATTCAGGTAAGCAGGGACAGGCAGGACAGATCACCACAGATCGGCAGGATGCTGAACATAATTAAAAAAAAGCTGTCCCGATACCGGGACAGCTTTAATGTATGCTTAAACTAGAATGCAAACAACTTAATAGGTCAATTGATACCGCTTCCTGAGTTCTTTCTGAAAGTCACTGATTTTGTTTTCCAGTTCCTTGATTTCATTTCTCAGTTTTCCGGTATCATTTCCCTCTAATTCGAGTTCTCGAATGAAGCGACGATTGATAATGATTTTCTTTTGGCATTCATAAATGCTTGAGATCAGGCTTTTAATATTGTACTTTACATCAAGCATAACAATTAAGATTAGTTAGTAGATTGCCCTGAATAAAAAACCGATATAAAGTATTTAACGTATAAACCTGAATTTGGTTGCAATAAAAGCAAGCTTTCCGTAATGTTTAACAAATCAATACACCTACTTGCCAGTCTGTCAAATACTTAAATCTAGCTAATATATGAAATATTAACAACTTTATCAACATTTTCCAATATATTTTTATGAACAGGATTTTTTTATCGTAGTGGTTTATCAACAAAGGGGTATAAAAACGAAAAACCTGCATCTTCATTAGCAGAAGATGCAGGGTACCAATCAATTAATTATTAACCTATTATAAACCTGAAAGGATAAACTTTCTTTTCGACTCTTCCGGTGGTCTGTATTATACGAAATCCCGGTAATCAATGTTTTGTTTTTTCAATTACCTTCTGTTTATTATTTACCAAATTTTGTGCCACATTTATTAAGGTTCAGATTACCAGATTAAAGACTTTCTAATGGATGTACGGTTCATTTTCATCAGGATAAGATCTTGTATCGTTTTGATACAGCCTGCGTTCGAAAGCGAACAAGTTTGGATCCGAAATTGCATGACATTGCAAAATACTTATGCAATCATTTGTATTGTGAAAAATAAAAAAAAGGTTAATTTTGCAATCCGATTGCGATCCGGCTTTTAACAGGATTACGATCCGGCTGCCATCAGGTTGCAACTGTTTAGCATTCCGGTATTTTCAGTATATTTTATAGTAATTGAGCAATGAAAAGAACGTTTCAGCCTTCAAACAGGAAAAGAAGGAATAAACACGGTTTCAGGGAAAGGATGTCTACTGTTAACGGACGAAAAGTGCTTTCCAGACGAAGGGCAAAAGGCCGCAAACGACTAACCGTATCGGATGAAATTGGTGGCAAGTAGTCAGCACAAAATTACATTTGTCTGCGCAGGATTGACTTACAGGATCAGACTCATGATCCCGGGGCCAGTTTCTTTTTAGGGATTTTCACATTTTGTCCGGTAATATGTAAATGAATTTGCGGGGCAACCTTCATAACCTTTCCAGATATTGAAGAAATTAAACCAGGATGCACCGGGAATGCTCAATTCATTCCATTCGGTGGTGGCTTCCAGACGGATTGTTTCTTTAAGGTCGGTTTCAATACCCAAAGGCATCCTGAAACCATCACCGACCTCAGTCCACCTGTACCTGATGAACAGATTTTCGTTTTCTCTATTGTAGGTATAGGATAATACCGGCAGGCGGGTCTCGTAGAGGAATTTATTGAAAAACGGCCTGTAATCCTGTTTTGTATAACAGTTTACAAATGAGATAAAATCATCACTGTTTACAACCTGATAACGCCTGGAGACCGCGTAATCCATTATGATTTTAAAAAACAGGGAATCGTTGTTGATGGTGCACCGGAGACAGTGGAGCATCATGGCACCCTTGTTGTATATATCATTGCTTGCAAATGTATTTTCGTTTACATCACGGTTCTGCACAAGGGGCCAGATGTTGAATATAAAGCGGCTGTTCTCATGAAGCTCATACAAATATTCACTGCGGCCGAACTTATTTTCAAGGAAAAGATATTCTGCATAAGTCGCGAAACCTTCATGGATCCATAAGTCGGCCATGTCACCAGCAGAAACTGAGTTACCCCACCATTCATGTGCCGCCTCATGAACAATGATGTAATCGAACAGGTTGTTTCTGTATCCGTTGTTTTCATATTCATTGCCATATGCAATGGCCGACTGATGCTCCATGCCTTCATAGGGAGATTCAACAAGACCAAATCCGTCCCGTTTGAACGGGTAATCTCCGAAAACGCCGGTATAAAACTCCAGCACGTCCCGGGTCTGCCCGAAGTGTTCCCTTGCCCTGTCAAGATTATGCGGCAGCACATAATAATCCAGCATCAGTGTGTCCTGTTCCAGTATCAGCATATCATGAAATTCCTCGTAATTACCCATATAAAATGTAACATTATAATTGTTAATGGGGTAACTCACAAACCAGTTAAAACGTTCATGGTTTTTTCCTGTCTGAATAACATTGCGCAGATCGCCGTTTGATATGGCCCGATAACCTTGCGGAACCTCAAGGGAGATCAGCATGGAATCAGGCTTGTCGCTCAGATGATCCTTGTTTGGCCACCAGCAGCTTGCACCCAGATGTTCACATGCCACACCCGCCCAAAAGTTCTTCCCGTCATCACGCTCCCACACAAAACCGCCTTCCCAGGGTGGATTGGGTGCAATAACTGGCTTGCCCTGATAACTGACGGTAATGATATGATCTTCTCCTTCCTTCAGTTCTTCAGGAAAGTCAACAAAAACGGCATTGTATTCTCGTGTATGGTTAAGTTTTTGCCCGTTCCAGATAATGTCCTTAATTTTCAGATTATCAAACAGATCAATTTGAATGCTCCGGCAGGGTTGCACAACCTGAAAATGGATACTGTTGCTGCCCTTTATCTGTTTGCGCTTTGGAATGATCTTAACGGAGAGGTTATAAAAGAATACATCAAAGCAGGTTCTTTCAGACCGTAATGCTCCCCGAAGCGAATCGGCCCGCGTATATTGGGGCCTGTAACCAAGTTCGGGGTAAACCCTGGTGTTTTCATAATAGTACCGGATCATGGCTTCCCGTATGATTTCATCATCGCATGTATAATCGATAAAATCGGTATGTTCCGTCAACCCCAGTGATCTTGCAAGCTCCATATCGGAACATGCTCCTTCGCGGTCGCCCAGGTTGAGCCGGGCAACTCCCCTATTGTAAATGGCTGAATGAAGACCGGGTATCAGTTCTGTCAGTCTGTTCATATCCTCAACGACACCATGAAAGTCATTTCTGTCAAATTTTCCAAGGCTTATGCTCCATAAGGAATCCGGTGACTGTGCATGGATGCACGACCCGAAAAGCGCCAGCAAACCGGATGTTGCTGCAAATTTTATGAAATTAAAAGACTTTGTCATGTTATGCGGAATGATGATTATTCCGGGGAAATGAATGAAGAAACGGATTTATCCTGCACATGATTATGGATTGTATGTTGAAAGGTTAAAAATTTCCATATAATCTTCCTCATCCATTAGTTCCTGTAAGGTAAGGCCGGTATTTTTTTTCATAAACCGGTCCACGATCCTGTAACCGATCCAGACTGCGGCGCGACCGGGTGATTCCCGACTAAAACCGGTCGTAAAAGGACCTTCAAGTATAAATTTATTGATGGTCAAACGGTCAGTGTCAAACAAAAGCTTATTGCTGATCAGATAAGTCCACATCTGTTTTTCATTGTTGATACAAAAATCCAGTTCTTTACCGGTAAATCCCCATTTTAATGTGTCAGGTTCATCGGGTAACATGACATGTAGCAGATACATGAGTTTACCACGATATATCATATTGGATATGAGATTGTTTACAGAATCGTTAAAAGCGAATTCTGTTTCAGTCCAGAACAACATGCAATCCGATACGAGTTTCTTTGGATGCATATTCTGCACAAGATACTGGTAGACGCCAATCTCGCTATAAAGGTCTTCTTGACTGCCAAGGTACTGATCAAGTCCGACAGCAAGCAGTCTGTCATCACTGATCGCTGTCTGATTAAATCCGGAAACATAGGTTATGATCCGCGGCACAGTGCGATCCGGAAAATGATAACGGTAGCGTTTGAAAGCCTTTGTAAGCTCAGTTGAGATGCTGTCAAGACCGGGAAATACCTCCATGGTACGTTTATAAATCCTGTAATGAAAGGGATCGGTTATAAAACTCCTCAAATTACCGGAATATTCAGGATCGTTGCTGTTCCCAAGACCCAGAACATAACTGAAATGCTGAAGGAAAACGCCATAGCTTTCTTCCCAGTCCGGAATACAGCTTTCTATCGTTGCAGGGTCTGCCGTGAAAAGTTCAGTCTCAAACCTGCTGATGTCCAGATTCAGATCGATTTTCGTAACGTCCACGTGAAACGGGTCCCTCGTACATCCTGCAATTGCTGTTAATAACAATAATGATGCAAAAAAAATGCAGTATGTCCCGGTTATTGAAGATTGATTTCTCATGCTGAAAAGATGGTATTTTATTTTACTGATGAAAAGGCATGTTCAAAAATAGTTGCAAATTCATCAACAGACAAATCTTTTTGCGTATATCATTTATACAGGGTTTTGTACCCCGATAATATATAAATTTGTATCTTTAGAGCAATACCGTGAACCCATATCCATACCCGATAATTATTTATCAGTCAAACGGGAAACATAAAGAACAAAATTATAAATTTAAAATCAGGCTTATGAAAAGAATTTTACCCTTGCTCTTATTGCTTCATGTATCGGGATTGTTTGCACAGCAGACAATCCGGCTAGGAATTCATGCGGATCCTGCTATAACCTGGCTGGCCCCGAAAAACAAGAATCTGGACCGCGATGGTATGCGTATTGGAATTGGCGGTGGCTTGATCGTTGAATATTATTTTCACAAAAACTATGCGATTGCCAGCGGAATTTCCTTTAATTTACTGGGAGGCAATCTGATTTATCAGGATTCTGTGGCCATCATAACAGGTAAGGAAGATGATCTGGTATCGCTTACTCCCGGCACATCAGTGGCTTATAATCTGAATTATTTTACGATCCCGGTTTCCCTGAAAATGAAGACCAATGAAATTGGTTATTTTACGTATTTCGCACAATTTGGATTTTTACCTCAGTTTAATACAGGTTCAAAGGCAAACTCGGTGGGTAAAAGGCTTGAAAAAGACTTTGTGGGAAAAGAAATAAACCTGATCAAGCTATCCTATTTCATCGGAGCAGGACTTGAATACAGTCTGGGCGGGCATTCATCCTTGCTGTTCGGATTATTCTGGGACAACGGATTTACCGATGTGTTGTCAAGCAAGGATTATAAGGCATTGAACAATTATGTTACAATTCGGGCTGGTATTATGTTCTGATATGATGAGCCGGTTATGAAAATTGCTCTAGCACAGTTGAATTATACCATTGGTGCCTTTGAGGAAAACACTGCCAGGATCATTCTTGCAATCAGGCGTGCCAGACAGGAAAAAGCCGTGCTGGTTGTTTTCTCCGAACTGGCAATTTGCGGCTATCCTCCGTTGGATCTCCTTGAGCATAAACATTTCATTGAACTGTGTGAAAAATCAGTGCAACAGATTGCTGCCGAATGCCATGGTATTGCTGCTATAATTGGTGGTCCTTCGGTCAATCCTGCGCATCAGGGCAAAAACCTGTTCAATACAGCATATTTCCTCGCGCATGGCACGGTTAAACAGCTCATTCACAAAACCCTTCTGCCCACATACGATATATTTGATGAATACCGGTATTTTGAGCAGAACCGGGAATTCTCACTTGTGAAATATAAAGGCTATAACATTGCAGTAACGGTTTGTGAAGATCTGTGGTATGACCAGCCCATCCTTACAGGTTTCGGAAAAAGCAACCTTTATTCAGTATGTCCGATGGATGAGCTGGTCAAGCTTTGCCCGGATTTTGTGGTTAATATTGCTGCATCCCCGTTTTCTTATGTTCACGAGAGGGTTAAAAGACAGATCCTGACGGACATTGCAAAAAAATACAAGCTTCCCGTTTTATATGTAAACCAGACAGGGGCTCAGACCGAGTTGATCTTTGATGGTGGTTCAATGGTAATCAATTCACACGGTGTAATGGTGAACCGTATGAAATTATTTGAGGAAGACTTTTCAATAATCACGCTTGATGAACTGCGATCATCTCCCGGTCATGATGAAGAAGCAAACGCCATTGATCATATACCCCTGATTCATGATGCTCTTGTACTGGGAATAAAGGATTACTTCAGCAAAACAGGATTCTGTTCGGCTGTAGTAGGCTTATCCGGGGGAATTGACTCGGCTGTGACGTTGGTATTAGCCTGCCGCGCACTCGGCGTTCAAAATCTCACGGCAGTTCTATTGCCTTCACAGTATTCCTCTGATCACTCGGTAACGGATGCCATAGCCCTTGCCCGCAATCTGGATGTGGAATTTCATCTGATTTCCATACAAAAACTGTTTGAGGATTTTCTTGATGCTCTTCAGCCGGTTTTCGGGGAATTGCCCTGGGGTCTGACGGAAGAAAACATCCAGGCGCGGATCCGCGGTAATCTGCTGATGGCCTTTGCAAATAAATTAGGGAACATTTTGCTCAATACTTCAAACAAGAGTGAGGCGGCTGTTGGATACGGGACCCTTTACGGAGATATGAGCGGAGGACTTTCTGTTCTGGGTGATGTATATAAGGCCGATGTTTACCGTCTGGCTCAATATATTAACAGGCAAAAGGAAATCATTCCGCACAGCACAATTGTAAAACCGCCATCTGCTGAGCTTCGTCCCGGACAGAAAGATAGTGATTCACTGCCAGAATACGATATTCTGGACAAAATCTTGTTTCACTACATTGAAATGAAACGGTCCGTTCACGACATCATTGATATGGGAATTGACGGAAGGGTGGTGGAAAAGACCATTGAACTTGTTAACAAAAATGAGTATAAACGTTACCAGGCTCCCCCTGTTTTACGCGTTTCATCAAAAGCATTTGGTTTTGGCAGAAGGATGCCCCTGGCAGCCCGGTATTGAATAAGGCCTGGTTCCATCGGAACCAGTTTCATACTCACAACCTTCAATGACCTGTAAACATGATTACTCTGACAGCAGGTCGAGTTTGGCATTTTTAAGATTTTCAATGGCTCTTACCAGTGGATCTTCAGGCCGGATAAAGTTATACTCACCCCAGAATGCTTCATCATAGCCCGACAGCTGTTCATTGAATATATCGGTTGTCCTTGCAATTTCCCTGTACCTGAAGCGGTCCACACCTGTTGTATCCATTTTGGTCATTACCATCTCAATTGAAGTGGTATAAACTGATCCGAAAAGTTGATTATTGAGTCTTACCCTGAAACTTGTTTCGCAGTGGATGTTATGCAGGTAATATCTGCTCCCGATCTTGCGGTATGCGGTATAGTAATCTGCTCCCAGCAACTTCACCTTATAATTTGAGGGTTTTCTTAGCACAAAGAGGTTTGTGGCTTCTTCCAGGCGTGAAGGTTCTATTGAGAATTCAACTCCTGCAATAGATAAATCCCTTACGTCAATATAGATCCTCCCGCTGTAAAATGCATCATAGGCGCGTTCTTTCGGGGTAAATTCGATGGCATAGTATTCGTGGTCATTATTGACCACAATATCCGCCATGATATATTCGTAATAACCTGTTTCTGTCATGAAATCCGGAGTGTATCTGATAACATCCAGCAGGAGCATGGTATTCAAGCCGGCTTTGAGCTTAAGGACCACCGTATCACTGGGATCAATATCCTGTCTTTTTCTTCCTTTGATTATTTTTACCTGATCTTCCTGCAGCAGATCATTGTAACCCCGTTTGTACATTTCAATAATCGCTTCAGAAACGATCATGTACCTGTTGCCCTTTTTAACGGCTTCGCGGTAGAATGCCGTAAGCAAAGCAGGTTCCAGGGGATAATTGTCCGGGATGACCGTCATGGCTGACTGCAGGATGTTTAAGGGACTTTGCAACCGTATGATGACCTCCTGAATGGAAATGATATCCATATCCAGGAAATACTTCATATCGGTATTGACCTGTCCGGAAACAGGTATCGTAAATTGCTTATATCCCATATGAGAGATTTTCAGCGTGTCCTCCAGGTTTTCCGAACTTAGTTTAAGTAAAAATTTCCCGTCCTCATTGGCAATCGTACCGATACTTTTATCAGCCAGATAGATATTTGCAAACTGCAAGGGCAGTTTGCTTAATTTATCAAAAACCTGACCACGGATCTCGAAAAAGTATACCGAATCAAACGGGTTGTCCGGATTGGCTGAAAGGGTAATCACCGGTCTGTAAATAACCAGATGCCTACCGACCATTTTAATATCGAGGGACGGGTCATCCAGCGCCCGTTTCAATACGTCCGATACCGGCTCGTCATCAGCGCGGACCGTAACGGTTTTTTTTTCATTAAAAAGTCCGGCATTATACGAAAAGGATACTGACGTCCTTGTTTGAATGATCTTCAGCAATTCACCCAGGGTGCATGTGGTATCACGGATTGTGACATTGTGCATTATTGCGGTATCCTGTGACAGGGAAGAAAGGGTATACAGGCTCAGTACCAAAATGATGGTGAGCCTGCATGAATTCATGCAAAAATGTACATATTCACCCGAAGTTCGGGTAACATCTTTTTTTTCCGAGCCATGTATGAATCCATTGTCGGGAATGATACTCATTTATCAGGTATAAAACATAACCAGACGGGCATTTATATACGCGAAAGATATATCTTATTATCTGATTTTTCAATTTTAAGGTGGTTTTGTGTACAGATCACATCAAGGATATGATCCAGCGGATCATTATTATATTCACCGATGATCCGCGTTGTATCGATGCCTGGTTCCCTGATTATAATCTCCACTTTGTAAACGTCATTGAGAATTTCCAGTACTTCAGATAATTGCGTATAATAAAATTCCATTTGTCTGGTCTTCCATGCAATACAATTTCTATCTTCGCTTATTTTACTGTTTACCTTGTTTTGTGCAAGCGTGCCGATGTATCCAGGCTCCAGTAAAACGCTGTTGTCAGCATTATTTGCTTCCATAAGCTCAACCTTACCGGATTCAACAAACACATCGACATGCTGTTCAATTTCCCTTGCATTTATATTGAATGATGTGCCAACTGCCTTAACCAGAGCTCCGTTGGCCTTAATGACGAACGGATTTGATGCATCCGCGGTCACATCAAAGAATGCTTCACCCGAAAGGGAGACCTGTCTGGTTTTATTTTTAAATTGCCGCGGGTAGGCAAGTGTTGTTCCGGAATTCAGATAGACATGTGATCCGTCAGGGAGCAATACTGTTTTTATTGCTTCATTTGCCAGTGTGACGACATTAATATTCCTGTATTTCAGTGCGGAGAAAAATCCGGTTGCATAAAGCACAAAGCCTGTTGCCAGAATGATCACAACGGAAGCTGCAATACGGATTAAGGTCTGGTATGGACTTGCTTTCCATAGTTTGCGCAATCCCGAAGGGGTATCATGCTTCACCATCGGGGTGTCATACGTCAACACGGTATCAGGCTCTTTCTGTATTATCCGTTTATGCAGTTTTGTCCATGCCAGATCAGCATTAAATTGTGTTTTCATGTTTTCCAGTATCTTCCAGTCGGATTTGATTTGATTATAAATAATATAATGATCCGGGTTTTTAAGCCATTCGGACATCTCGATTTCCTCTTCTGCCAGGGTTTCGCCGGCGAAATGCCTGGCCAGCAAAATCCAAGTGTGTTTATTTGGTTTGGTGAACATATTTTTAACCTTTATGCTGTTTCCGTATAATCTTTTAAATTCCTGCGTAACAATTTCAGTGCTTTCCCCATGTTGGCCTCGACCGTCTTGACCGAAATGGAAAGCTTTTCGGCAATTTCATGATATCTCAGACCATCAAACCGGTTTAGCCGGAATATTTTGCTGCACTTGTCAGGCAATGCGTCGAGGGTATGGCTGACAATCTTATGCACTTCTTCGGTACGGGTGATATCTTCCGGTGTCGCTTCAGTTTCAGAATTGTGCTTGAAATAATAGTCTCTGTAACTTGATTCGACATTCCTGTGTCTCAGATATTTCAGGCACCGGTTGTGAACAGAGGTGTACAGGTAAGATTTGAGCGATGTTTCAATTTTCAGTTGCATCCGTTTTTCCCACAGCGTATAAAACAGGTCCTGTACGATCTCTTCAGCGGTATCCGAATCATGAACAAATCTCACAGCATAAGTACACAGCATTTCATAGTGCTTCCTGAAAAGCGCTTCAAAAGCTTTTAAGTCACTTTTCGATACCTGTACGACAATATTTCTTTCTTTTTTGTCCAACATACTGCCCTGTTTGCAACAGGTTATCAATGACCGTAAATTTAATCTTTATATTAAAGAAAGTAAAAGATTCAAAAAAGTTACCATCTCCCTGCATGGATGGTTTTCCGGATCCTCAAAAGGGGGATGGTACTGTTGCTTCAAAGCTGTTACTCATCGATTTCATCCAGGGTTTCCCACCTGAGCCTTCTGTTTAACCGATTGATCACAGATTCAATGGACTCATCGGGTTTGATATAATTGTAATCTCCCCAGAAATTTTCATCCTCGTAATAGGTTACATCATCGGCCAGAATGTCATTGGTCCTGACCTGGTTTCTGTATCTGGATTTCTCCACATTCATGGAATCACGGTCTGTTACGGCCATTTCAAGAGTTGTAACATATGTGGCATTATGACGTTTCTTTTTCCACTGTGTTTCAAAAATAAGCTCACTTCTGACGTGGTTTATATACCAGGTGTTGTTTACCATACGGTAATTCACGAGGTAATTCCCGCTGATCACATCAATTTTCAGATCCATTGGTTTTTTCCTGACCAGTTCATTGGCAGCAGTTTCAATTTCTTTATCACTCAGTGCGAATTCAAACCTGGAAAAAGCCATGTTTTTTGCATCGATATATATTTTACCTTTATAAAGTGACAGGTTGGCATCGTCGCGCTGGTCAAATCCGATAACATAGTTGTTGCGGTCTTCAATGGTAGCAAAACCGGCAAACCAGAAGTCATAGTATTCCAGATAATCCTGTGCAAGTATACCTCCCGGATTTTTCACCAGATCAAGCAGAAAACTGGTTCTGGGTCCGCCCTGGAGCTTAAAATTGATCGTGTCCATTTTCTTGACTTCTCCGCTTTTCCTGCCCCTGAAAATGGAGACCCGGTCGAGTTGAAAATCGTTCCCGTAGGATGCTTTAAAAACATCGAGAACGGCTTCGGCAACAACCACGTAATTACGGTTTTCCTTGATCGTTTCCCTGTAAAAACCCACAAGTCTCTGGGGTGCGGTTGAGAAGTTGGTTCTGATGTTGTTTTGTGCCATCCTGATCAGTTGAACCGGATCCTCTGTCCGGATGGTCACTTCTTCAAGATTCACCGTCGTTGGCCTGAGCCGGATCACGTTATTCTCTGCATTCAGGTTCCTGATCGCAATATCCTCGTTCTGATAACCCAGATAAGAAAAACGTACCGTACTGTTTAATTCGGAAAGCGGGACTTTTAAAATGAAGTCACCGTCAGCGTTGGTAACTGTTCCCAGACTGCTTCCGATCAGGTAAACGTTTGCAAACACAATGGGGTCGCGTGTCCCGTCATTGATTACCCTGCCTGAAAAGGTGGTGAAGACCGTGTCCTGCAACATTGGTGTGCGCAAAGCTTTGCCGGGCATGGTTGTAAAAACCAGAACCACCAGCATTAAAGCCATAACTTTAATAAAGTCTCTTGTTTTCATTATGATAAATTTTAATGTTATTTTGAAATACCTTTTATCTTTCATGCTGATCATGAACTTTCTTTCACATTTAAGACCCCGGTATAAGCAGATACCCTATTTCCTTAAGTAATCTTATAAAAATCCGTCATCAGGTCCCGCCAAAGAAAAGCTATTGATCTGTATCCGCACTTTACTTTAATATAACAAGCAGTTCATAAGAAAAGTTGTATTGAGGTTATTTCAATATGTTGCGGTGGGGTTGTGTTTTCACAGAGAAGCGCCTATGCCGCAGATCGAATCATTATTTTATGCAGGAACCAACAATATGTTTGACCTGTTTTTAATGACAGAAATAAAATCAATTGATAGCTGTAAATCCAATTAAAAATACCGGGGTGATCATTGTCTAAACCGTTGTATATGCAATAGCCAATGGTGTTTTCTCGATCGTCAAAACCAAAAAGATCTTTGGCCGGCTGTCAGACGAAAGCTGATGTAATATGGATGTCGAAATAATGTCGACTTATTTCATCAAAATTCAGTTTACATTTCCGGAAAATTGGTTAATATATTGATTATTATAAGTATATTAACCAATATTTACACTTCTGGCATAATTTTTATTTCAGGTCAAATTTACTGGTCATGCAGGCTGGTTTGCATTTTTCTCAGTCAGCACCGAATTGTACAAACTGGCAAATGAACTTTTGATCCAGACTACAGCAGGAAATACACCGACAAAAAACACGCAAAGTCCTGCAATCCATATAAAAAAAGAAACAATTGCCATGAAGAATACGGTCCATCCGTGACCCCGGGTCATTTTCCAACTCTCTTCCACTGCCATAATGGGATCCAGTTTTTTGTCCATTACCAGGTACCCGACGAATGCCAGGCGGCATGCAATAATGATACCCGGAATGAAAAATACGATTATGCCAAGCATGATCAGCGCTCCGGTAAGCAGGTGAGCCAAAACGATGGTCAGGTAGTTTTCGCGGAATCCCTGAATCAGCGAATTGAACTCCGGCCGGATATCCCTTGCACCATGAACAAACATAAGTTTGGCTCCATATCTGAAGACCGGGACAACCAGCAATACGTAAGCCATTGCGAACAAACCCAGGAAGGAGAATAAACCAAGAGCTAACAGATTGAAATCAGGCCGGAAAACATTCCAGTCATGAATATCCTGAGCATCCATTCTCCAGCTGATCGTATTTGCCGGACCTAAGATTACAGATAAAACAATTACTACAAGAAAGAGTACCAGAAAATATTTCTTCATGACATTCCATCCTTGACTAAA
This sequence comes from Bacteroidales bacterium, assembly GCA_016935355.1. Classification (GTDB taxonomy): domain Bacteria; phylum Bacteroidota; class Bacteroidia; order Bacteroidales; family UBA10428; genus UBA5072. The sequence continues at coordinate 1,194 of JAFGRC010000063.1, read as the reverse complement.
ACTGTTGCCCAGTGTAGGCGGCAGATTGTTTTGACTGATTGTTTCCATATAAAAAGTTTTAATGATTTTGAAAACCTGATGGTATAAAGTTATTAAAAAGGATTTGGATATGAATGGGAAAAGTATTTTTATATAGACGGATCATGACAGCTTTACAATCTGAAAGTATAAGTATATTTCAGGAGGATTGTCCGGCCCGACGAGCGGGGCAGCGACAGGCCTTCCCTTTCTGCTCTTGTTTTTAGTCCTTCATCGTATACGATATAAAAATCATTACCCTCACGCGGATTGAACCTGAAACGAAGATTGGTAATAACTTTATCGATGGCCGTGTTGTACTGGACAAATGCCGCCAGGGAAGTTGCTGTTGAATTCATTTTATATTCCTTACCGGCCTCGTTCAGTTCATTTACTCGGTAGGTTCATTTCCGGATACGGGAGCGAGCATTACCATGGGTAATGTCTCAATTGTCTGCCAGACGTCTTCATCAGGCACGCCGTCAAAAACAATGCTTTCACGGATTGTGGATACTCTCAGCGATTCCGCCGGTCCCTGTGCGAGCATGAATTGCATACCTGCAAACAATGCCGAAAAGACCAATAATAGCTTTTTCATTCCTTGTTATCAATGATCTGATGATGTATCATTTCACCGGCACTTCAATCTTAAACAATACCCCTTTCCCCGGTTCGCTTTCGCAGGTTATTGTCCCGCGTAACTTTTGCCTGACAAGGTTGTAGATAATGTTCAGTCCCAGTCCGGTACCCCGGTGGTGACCGGAAGTATAAAAAGGTTCAAAGATGTGCGGCATGTCTGTTTTGCTTATTCCTTCGCCGTCATCAGAATACCGGATTTGCAAAATGTCTTTGCTGATATCTGCCTTAATGCCAATGGTCCCTGTATCCCTTTCATAGAATCCATGCTGTAAGCTATTTAGCAAAAGATTTGTAAAGATCTGGGCATATACTCCCGGATAGGAATTCAATTTTAGTTTATCATCACATTCTATTTTAATCTCTATACTCTTTTCTCTGAATTTTGGTTTTAAGCTGGTGAGAATATCTTTGAGATATTCATTCAATGCAAATACCCTTTGTTGTTCTGTAACCTGATCTGTAGATACCTGCATAAAACTCTGGATCAAAGATGCCGCCCGTTCAAGGTTCTTCTGGATGAGTTTTGCTATTTCGTCT
>JAFGRC010000062.1 GCA_016935355.1 Bacteroidales bacterium | reverse complement strand
TATCATAATCTTGAACTCACAGATGAACTGATGGATTCAATGTCGGATTAACAGCATTGTGAGTTTCACGAAAAAAAAGAATATCATTCTTTGAAATATGATTTTTATCATTACATTTGCATTCGAATAAACCAATGACTGTGCACAAGCTTATCGCCATTCTCGGTATCATTTTGCTTGGTATCCTTAAGACACGAGCGTGAGAATGGTATATAGGCAGCTTGATCAATACGGGAGCCATTCTCACAAGGAGGATGGCTTCTTGCATTAATAAGGAATTCTGTAATCTGTAAAATATGCCGTATGAATGATAAATTATTTATTTTCGACACCACTTTAAGAGATGGTGAACAAGTACCCGGATGTCAACTGAATACGATCGAAAAAATTGAGATCGCCAAAGCACTTGAGGTTCTGGGCGTTGATATAATAGAAGCCGGCTTTCCGATTTCAAGTCCGGGAGACTTCAAGTCCGTTGAAGAGATATCCAAGGTCCTGAAAGAACCGGTTATTTGTGCCCTGACCCGTGCTGTCGAAAAAGACATTGATGTCGCAGCTGATTCCCTGAAGTATGCCAAAAGAAAAAGAATACACACCGGTATCGGCACATCACCATATCACATCAAATTCAAGTTTAAGTCAACACAGGAAGAAATCATCGAAAGAGCAGTTGCTTCCGTAAAATATGCCAAAAAGTACGTTGAAGATGTTGAGTTTTATGCCGAAGATGCGGGAAGAACAGAAAATGAATATCTTGCTCGGGTGATCGAAGCTGTTGTTAAAGCAGGGGCGACAGTTCTGAATATACCCGATACTACCGGGTATTGTCTGCCGGAAGAATACGGCCAAAAAATCAAATATCTTGTTGAACATGTGAAGGGTATACACAAAGCTGTGATTTCAACACATTGCCATAATGACCTTGGGATGGCGACGGCGAATACGGTTTCTGGTATTATCAATGGAGCCCGCCAGGTTGAGGTTACCATTAACGGCATTGGAGAAAGGGCCGGCAACACCTCACTTGAAGAGGTGGTGATGATCATGAAAAGCCGTAAACACCTTGGAATTGAGACCGGCATTAAAACCCAGAACATATTTAAAACCAGCAGACTGGTTTCTTCCCTGATGAATATGCCAGTGCAGCCAAATAAAGCAATTGTCGGTCGCAATGCATTTTCCCATTCTTCGGGAATACATCAGGACGGATTTTTAAAGAACCGGGAAAATTATGAAATTATCGACCCGGTAGATGTGGGTATTAACGAATCGATCATCGCCCTCACAGCCAGAAGCGGAAGAGCTGCCCTGAAGCACCGCCTGCTAAATCTTGGTTATAATGTTAAAGATGAGGAATTGCAGGTCATCTATGAGAAATTTCTTGAAATGGCCGATAAAAAGAAAGAGATCAAGGATGAAGATCTTGAACTGCTGGCCGGAAATCAGGAAAGCACCGGTCCGAAACTCATAAAGCTGGAACACCTGCAGATAATCAGCGGAAAGTCGACCATCCCTGTTGCTTCCGTAACACTGAATGTCGACGGGGAATTCTTCACATCGACCGAATCGGGAAACGGCCCGGTTGATGCTGCCTTTAAAGCTGTCAAAAGCATCGTCAGGCACAAGGTCCGGTTGGAAGAATTTCTTGTACAGGCTATTACAAAAGGAAGTGATGATGTCGGAAAAGTGCACATCCAGATTGAAAACCGTGGCAAATACTACTATGGTTTTGCCGGTAACACGGATATCCTTACGGCTTCGGTCGAGGCTTTCATCAATGCAATCAATAAAATTGTTCAATCATAAAATCTGAACTGAGTTGGGAAAATCATTATTTGACAAAGTCTGGGATGCACATGTGGTCACACAGGTCAAAGACGGACCGGCCGTACTTTATATTGACAGGCACCTGATACACGAGGTGACCAGTCCGCAGGCATTTGCCGGTCTTGATAAACGGGGCATCAGGGTATTTCGGCCCGGGCAGACATTTGCCACGCCGGATCATAATGTACCGACCGTCGACCAGCATCTGACCATTAAAGATGTTTTATCACGGACACAGGTTGACAAACTGACCGAGAATACAAAGAAACATGGCATACAGCTTTTCGGTCTGAACCATCCGTACCAGGGAATTGTGCATGTTGTCGGACCGGAGCTTGGCATTACACAACCCGGTATGACCATTGTTTGCGGCGACAGTCATACTGCAACCCATGGCGCCTTTGGTTGTGTGGCTTTTGGTATCGGCACAAGTGAAGTGGAAATGGTGCTCGCCTCTCAATGCATCATGCAGCCGAAGCCCAAAAAAATGAAGATTACTGTCAACGGACAGCTGGGTACAGGAGTGACTGCAAAAGATCTTATCCTCTACATCATTTCCAGGATGTCCGCCAGTGGAGGAACGGGCTATTTTATTGAGTATGCGGGAACCGCTGTTAAAAGCCTGAGTATGGAAGGAAGAATGACGGTCTGCAACATGAGCATTGAAATGGGTGCCCGTGGCGGAATGATCGCTCCCGATGAAACCACCTTCAATTATGTACAAGGCAGGGAATATGCGCCAAAGGGAGGCGAATGGGACAAAAAACTGGCATACTGGAAAACGCTCCATTCCGATCCTGATGCCCTATTTGATAAAGAATTGCAATATGATGCATCTGATATTGAGCCCATGATCACCTACGGAACAAACCCGGGGATGGGGACAGGGATCACAGGTCATATCCCTGAATTGCATGAAGTGCCTGCAGGCAACCGGCCGACCTTTGAAAAAGCGCTGCAATACATGAATTTCACCTACGGCTTACCACTCATCGGCAAGCCTGTCGATTATGTATTTGTCGGGAGTTGCACAAACGGCCGTATTGAGGACTTAAGGGCGTTTGCATACTTTGTAAAAGGCAGGAAAAAGGCAAAAGACATCATTGTCTGGGTCGTACCGGGTTCAAAACAGGTGGAAAAGCAGGCAAAGTCGGAAGGTCTTGATAAAATACTGGCAGATGCCGGATTTGAAATGCGCCAGCCAGGTTGCTCAGCCTGCCTTGCTATGAATGACGACAAAATACCGGAAGGTAAATACGCTTTGTCAACAACAAACAGAAATTTTGAGGGCAGGCAGGGACCCGGTTCGCGAACACTGCTGGCAAGTCCGCTGACGGCAGCTGCTGCAGCAGTAACCGGTAAAATAACCGATCCCCGCGATTTTTTATAATTCAAACAGTCGCTTTAATTGTTTATCATCAATTTTTTAAACCATGCCAATAGAAAAATTTGCAATATTACGTTCAACATGCGTTCCGTTGCCAATTGAGAATGTTGATACGGACCAGATCATCCCGGCAAGATTTTTAAAAGCAACCACGCGTGAAGGTTTTGGTGAAAATCTTTTCAGGGACTGGCGCTATGATAAGGAAAATAAACCCAAACCCGATTTTGTGCTGAACAATTCACGTTTTACCGGTAGTATTCTCATTGCAGGGAAAAACTTCGGCAGCGGTTCCAGTCGTGAACACGCCGCATGGGCAATCTATGACTACGGATTTAAATCCGTAGTCTCCAGTTTTTTCGCCGACATATTTAAAAACAATGCGCTGAACAATGGTTTGCTGCCTGTACAGGTTGGTGAATCCTTTCTGGAAAACATTTTCAAAGCTGTCGAACAAAATCCGGATGCAGTCCTTGAAATCAATCTTGAAAGCCAGGAGATCACACTATTGTCAACCGGGGAAAAAGAAAAGTTCGATATCAATCCCTATAAGAAAGAATGCCTGCTTAAAGGATACGACGACATCGATTATTTGCTCAGCATTAAAGATAAAATCATTGCATTCGAAGGGGACAGAATCCTTTAAGAAATAACTTCCTTCAACGAAAAAGTGAGCGTTCACATATGACGGGCATTTTACTGACATAGTGTGAACAGTAAAACAATATTGAAATGCTATAGCCATGAAAATAAAAATAATGGACACGACCCTGAGGGATGGAGAACAAACCTCGGGAGTTTCCTTTACCGATGAAGAGAAACTGAGCATTGCCAAATTGCTCCTGGAAGATCTGAAAGCAGACCGGATAGAAGTGGCCTCAGCTCGAGTCTCGGAAGGAGAATTTGAAGCGGTCAGAAAAATCTCATCCTGGGCGGCCAGACATAATTTAATTGACAAAGTAGAAGTATTGGGATTTGTCGATGGAAATCTCTCTGTTGAATGGATTAAAAAGTCGGGTTGCAAAACCCTTAACCTGCTCACCAAAGGCTCACTGAAACATGTTACAGAGCAGCTTAAAAAATCACCGGAAGATCATGCAGAAGATATCCGGCAGGTCATTGGTCTGGCTGTATCAGAAGGTCTTCATGTGAACCTGTATCTTGAAGACTGGTCAAATGGCATGCGCCACTCGCGGGATTATGTTTTCTTTATGCTGGATGCATTAAGAAAGCAGTCTGTTGACCGGTTCATGCTGCCCGACACACTTGGGATCCTGAATCCCGATGAAGCCTATGAATTCTGCAAAATCATCATCGGCCGTTATCCCGAGCTTTCATTCGATTTTCATGCCCACAACGATTATGACCTTGCAGCTGCAAATAGTTACTCAGCCGTCAAGGCCGGCATCGATTGCATCCATACTACGGTAAACGGACTGGGCGAAAGGGCCGGTAATGTATCCCTTTCAAGTATTATTGCCATTGTAAAGGACCTTTTTAAATATGAAATGTCAGTCGATGAAAGCAAGGTAACCCTGGTAAGTAAACTCGTCGAATCGTATTCCGGGATCCGCATTCCTCCCAATAAACCAGTTATCGGAGATAGTGTATTCACACAAACAAGCGGTATTCATGCCGACGGTGACCATAAAAGCCAGTTATACTATAACGATCTGTTACCCGAGAGGTTTGGACGCAAAAGATTATATGCGCTTGGTAAAACCTCAGGTAAAGCAAACATCAAGCAGAACCTGGCAGAAATGGGTATCGAACTTGATATCGAATCCATGAAAAAGGTCACCGAACGTATTATCGAACTGGGAGATAAAAAAGAAACGGTCACACAGGAAGACCTGCCTTACATCATATCTGATGTGCTCCACAGCCAGCTGATTGATGAAAAAATAACGATTCAGAATTTTTCCCTGTCCACTGCAAATGAGCTTAAACCCGTAGCAAGCCTGAAGATCAGGATCAACAATGAGGTATATGAAGAAACCTCAAACGGTGACGGTCAGTACGACGCATTTGTAAAGGCCTTGCGAAAAATATACAGGAAGCTGAACAAACCGTTTCCGGTCCTGCAGGATTACTCCGTTTCAATACCTCCGGGGGGAAAGACCGATGCTTTGGTCCAGACCGTCATAACCTGGAGGCTGGGGAAGGATTTCAAAACAAGGGGGCTTGATTCCGACCAGACGGTCGCAGCGATCAAGGCAACCATGAAAATGCTGAACATACTTGAACATAATAAAATATGACTTTATTGTTTTACTTAAATTATTACACCACTTATGAACAAACGATCTTACAACATTGCTGTACTTCCAGGTGACGGTACCGGTCCGGAAGTAGTCCGGGAGGGAATTAAAGTTATGAATGCAGCTGCTTCCAGATTCGGGTTTTCGTTGAACTATCAGACCTATGATTTTGGCGGCGACCGTTACCTTCGTACGGGCGAAACTTTACCGGATTCAGCAGTGGAAGAATTCAGGAAATTTCATTCCATATTTCTGGGAGCAATCGGGCATCCTGATGTTAAACCCGGCATTCTGGAAGTGGGCATTCTTCTGAAAAGCCGTTTTACACTGGATCAATACATCAACCTCAGACCTGTTAAACTTTATCCCGGTGTGGCCATCCCGTTAAAGGACAAAAAGCCTGAAGATATCGACTTCGTGGTAATACGTGAAAACACCGGTGGTATCTATACTGGTGTAGGCGGTGCCGTGCAGGTTGGCACGCCTCATGAGATCGCAACGCAGGTAATGGTTTATTCACGTGCTGTTGTCGACCGTTGCATGCGTTATGCTTATGAATATACACGCAAAAGGAACCGGAGAAAAATCCTTACACTTGTCCATAAATGCAATGTACTGACCTATGCGGGCGACTTATGGGTGCGGTCACATAAAGAAATGGGAGATGCTGAATACCCCGATGTCAAACAGGATTATAACCATGTTGATGCTTGCAATATGTGGATCGTTAAATCCCCTGAATTCTATGATGTGATCGTAACGGAAAACCTTTTCGGTGATATTATTACGGATCTGGGTGCGATCATTCAGGGGGGACTGGGAATTGCGGCCGGAGGGAACATCAATCCCGAAGGTGTTTCCATGTTTGAACCCATGGGGGGTTCTGCTCCGAAATATAAGGACAAAAATGTTATTAATCCGCTTGCAGCAATATGTGCAGGCGGCATGATGCTTGAAACAATTGGGGAAAATGAAGCCGCACAGGCAATTGACAAGTCGGTTTCCGATTTACTGGCCTCAGGAAAGATAAAAAGTCTTGCTGCCGGACAAATGGGAATGAATACTTCTGAAGTCGGCGATGCCGTAGCAAAGAATGTCTGATTTCTATTTTGGCAATCTTCCGAACAACCTCACCAGTGTCCTGTGAAATTTATGAACACCTGAAACGGGTTCAGCAAACATGTATATGCATTTTTTATATATCAACTCCACGTTGAACTCTTTGGCAATCCGGATTGTATCAGCTGTTTCGGACATTTGTTGAACCCAGATATTGGTGATTCCTTTGTTGATCGCATCCCGCAGGACTGCATCGGTCTCTTTTCTGGGAGTCAGGATCAGTAAATGTTTCACCTCTTCCGGCAGTTCCCTGACACTCTTGTAGCTCTGATCGCCGGAAATGTTGTCAGCCATATGATTCACAGGAGCGACATCGTAACCGCGTTTCTTTAAATCCTGGTAAACAATATGGCTGAATTTCCTGGGATCACGCGATACACCGGCAATGGCCAGCTTTTTATTCTCTAAAAAAGAGTCAATTTTGGCTTTGCTAATCATTCTATTTTTATTTGCAAATTAATTAAATATAACGATTTTTGATCTTTTTATTTTATTTCATTTGATTATGAAAAGTATACCAACGTACTTTGCGATCACGGCACTGATCTTTACAATAATTCTTACGGGTTGTGAGGGAATTGAATCCATTGAAATTACCGGCATAAATAATTTTAAACTCAGCAGTATTGAAGAGAATACCATAACTTTTTCAGCAGATGTAGGTATTTTAAATCCTTCGGGCGTGGCATTCAGAGTCCGGGAGGTCAACCTGCGGGCCATTACAGGTGGTAACTATCTGGGAACGCTGGTCAACAATGAGATCATAAGAATAACTTCGCGCTCAGACTCCGTTTATAATATGTTCTTTAACCTTGAACTTGTCAATATTCTGACCGGGGCTTCAATGCTTTATGGCATTTCAAAGCAGGATCAGGTGAATGTTGAACTGCAGGGATATGTGAAATCAAGGTCCGGACTGATCACAAAAAAAGTTAATATACAGGAAAGCCTGATCATTGATGTACCGGGGCTGGATTTTTTTAATTAAATTTGCCCCCTGTAAATCAAAAAAAGTGAACAGAATAACTGCTTTATGCCTGGTTGCCCTCTTTACCTCCATATTTCCTTACCGGATCTTTGCCCAGTCAGGACAGGACATATTCACCCTTCTCAGATCAGCGGATACATCAGGTGGCAGGGTGAACATCATCCAGGAAAACAGAGTCAAAGATCTTGTTGACTTCCATCTCACACAGCAGAGGGCCTCAAACGGAGTAGAAGGTTACCGCATCTCAATATTCCGCGATTCGGGACAGGAATCCAGTGCAAATGCCGATAAGGTAAGATCCGGTTTTATCAGCAAATACGAGGATGTGAAATGTTACAAAGTATGGGAATACCCGTTCTATAAGTTATATGTGGGTGATTTTCGAACAAAAAGTGAAGCATTGAGGTTTTATAAATTACTTGAAAAGGATTATCCTGATGCTTTTATCAGGAAAAGTATGATACCGTTTTCTGAGTGACATGCGCCATAAAAGCTGAAAAATGACTGATGAAGTACATCACAAATGTGGTATTGCACTGCTCCGCCTTCTGAAACCTCTTGAATATTACCAGTTGAAATACGGGACCTGGAGATACGGGATCAACAACCTGTATCTGCTCATGGAGAAACAACATAACCGGGGTCAGGACGGTGCAGGAATTGCATCGGTCAAATTCGACCTCGAACCCGGGAAACAATACATAAACAGAGAACGTTCCGGAAAACAGACCGCAATCGACAACATCTTCAGAAACATCCGGAAGAAATTTGACAAAGTCGGGGAAAAGCATCCCGAATTGCTGAATGATCCGGTCTGGTCAAAGGAAAACCTGCCATTTGCCGCCGAATTGCTGCTGGGTCATTTGCGCTATGGCACATACGGAAAAAATGATGTCGAAAGTGTGCACCCCGTTATGCGGGTGAATAACTGGAAAACCCGGAATCTGGTCCTTGCCGGTAATTTTAACCTGACCAATGTGGATGAATTGTTTCAGATCCTGGTGGATCTGGGGCAGCATCCTCAGGATTTTTCGGATACGGTTACCATCCTTGAAAACATAGGTCATTTTCTCGACCGGGAAATTCAGCAAAATTTCGATTGTTTCAAAAAACTGAAGCATGACAACACAGCCATTTCCGGTTTAATAGCTGAAAATCTTCGTGTTGATCATGTGTTGCGTGAGGCAAGCAAAAAATGGGACGGAGGCTATGTGATCGCCGGCCTGTTGGGCCATGGTGATGCATTTGTGATGAGAGACCCGTGGGGTATCCGGCCTTCTTTTTATTATACAAATGATGAAATCGCAGTGGTTACCTCTGAACGTCCGGCAATACAGACCGTATTTAATGTCGATGTAAACGAGGTTCAAGAGCTTGATCCCGGATCGGCCATTATTATCAAGAAAAACGGGGACATCCTTCTTGAAAACATCCGGGGCCCCTATGAGAAACGAAGCTGTTCGTTTGAAAGGATATATTTTTCACGGGGAAGTGATATCGATATTTACAATGAAAGAAAAAAGCTCGGCGAGTTGCTGACTCCCGGAATTATCGAAGCGCTCGACAACGATCTTGAAAATGTAGTGTTCTCATTTATCCCCAATACAGCCGAGCCGGCCTATTACGGTATGCTTTCCGGCGTTGAGCTTGTAATGAAACACAGCAAGAAAAACCGCCTTCTTGAACTGGGCAACAGTGTTTCCGGAAAAGATCTGGAGAGTATTATTTACCAGAAGCCGAGGGTCGAAAAGATCGCTGTGAAAGATGTCAAACTCAGGACCTTTATCTCGGAAGATACAGGAAGAAACGACCTGGTGGGTCATATTTACGACATCACCTACGGTACGATCAGACAGAATATTGACAGTCTGGTGGTGATCGACGATTCGATCGTTCGCGGGACAACACTGAAATATAGCATCATAAGAATACTTGACCGGCTAAAACCGAAACGGATTGTGATTGTCTCCTCATCCCCACAGATCAGGTATCCCGATTGCTACGGCATCGATATGGCAAAGCTGGCTGATTTTATTGCTTTTAAGGCAGCAATTGAACTTCTTAAAGAAACCGGAAAGGAATCGGTCATCAATGAGGTGTATAAAAAGGCCAGGGCAAGTGAAAACCTCAAAAGGGAAGATGTAGTCAACCACGTGAAAGCGATATACAAACCTTTCTCACCCGAAACCATTTCAGAAAAGATTGCTCAGATGCTGAAAACCGCGGACATTCATGCCGAAATTAAAATTGTATACCAGTCCATCGAAAACCTCCATGCAGCGATCCCCAGGCACCTTGGCGACTGGTACTTCACCGGAGATTATCCCACTCCGGGAGGCAACCGTGTGGCCAACCGCTCCTTCATCAACTTCATCGAAGGAAGGAACGTAAGGGCGTACTAAGGATTTTTGGTGGTGATGATGACGACGCCCCGCTGTCTGGCCTCTTCCGTTCTCATGTAGTCAAATGCAGATACATCTTTTAGCACCTGAACGGATTTGATTTCATTCGGATCCAGTTCCGGCATGCCATCATCATACCGTCTACC
>JAFGRC010000061.1 GCA_016935355.1 Bacteroidales bacterium | reverse complement strand
ATTAGTCTGGGGATTGTATAAGCCAATCCTTTCAACAAACTTACCATCCCGTGGCGCCCTGCTATCTGCTACCACAATGTGGTAGTAAGGCCATTTTTTACGGCCTTTTCTCGATAATCTGATTTTTACGGGCATAAATAAATAAAATTAAACCTACTTAAAATTAAGGCTGCAAATGTATAACTTTTTACTCAATATGAAGGATTTCTGATGTGGAAATTTATAGAGATTTAAAGGATAAAATTATTACAGTATTAAAAAAAGTACTACTTTTGACGCTCATTTTAAAAAGGTTGTAAATAAGTTAATGAACTGAAAATATGGCAAATCATAAATCATCAGTGAAGCGGAACAGACAGGAAGAAAAGCGGAAAGTACACAATAAGTATTATTCAAAGACAACACGCAATGCGGTAAAAAAGCTCAGGAATACAACTGAAAAGGAAGCTGCAGATGAGCTCGTGCCAAAGGTTTCATCCATGCTCGACAAACTGGCGAAGAAAAAGATCATCCACCCCAATAAGGCAGCAAACATAAAATCCAAACTTGCCAGACAGGCAAACAGTATCGCTGCCAAATAATTTTCTGTTTGACACTCAATATTTAATTTCATAAATTTGAGGGTATATTCTGCAAACCCTTAAAATGTGAAATCCGTTCTTGCCCTTTACCTTCTCCCTCCTTAATCGGAGACGGGCAAAACCGTGATCATATGTCCGGGAGGCAGATATATTGCTGAGGCATGCAGTCCGGAGGTATTGCCATCGCTGAAGCTTGAATTGTATTGCCATCGCTGAAGCTTGAATTGTATTGCCATCGCTGAAGCTTTTGGTGAAAGGGCATCGCCGCGTATATTTGTCCGGATGGCAAAATCGGGGGAATAAGATATTTGCGCAAAAAACAGTATATTCACATGAGGTCTACTATGGCTCAGGATTCATGAAACAGTATTTTATGATCAGTCCTGCTGCAATTCCAGATTTGCAGCAGGAAAAATTTTCAATATATAAATCTTATAGGCAATGGATGCATATCGTTCAATGAGTATTAAAAACTGGGCGGTTGAGGACCGTCCACGTGAAAAAATGTTGTTAAAGGGAATTCAAAGTCTGAGCAATGCGGAGCTGATAGCAGTGATGATCGGGTCGGGCACCCGCGATGGCTCAGCAGTGGATCTGTCCCGGCAGATCCTTTACAGTGCGGAAAACAATCTGGATAAGCTTGGAAGATACGGTGTGAATGATCTGAAAAAAATCAAAGGCATTGGTGAGGCAAAGGCAGTTACCATTCTGGCAGCACTTGAGCTTGGAAGGCGCAGGAAAATAAGCGGATCAGGCGAGGAGAGCAGGATAACGGGAAGCCTGGATGTATTTGATCTGATGCAACCTTTGCTGGCCGATATTGTGCACGAGGAATTCTGGATATTGTTGCTCAACCGTGCAAATAAGGTGGTTGAAAAGCGGAAGATGAGCCAGGGAGGAATATCGGGAACCGTAACAGATATCAGGATGATCCTGAAACATGCGCTTGACTGCCTGGCATCATCCATGATCCTTTGTCACAATCATCCTTCGGGAAATGAAAAACCCAGTGAGGCAGATATCGGGATTACCAGGAAACTGAAAGAAGCCGCAGGCATTATGGATATTTCCCTGCTTGACCATGTGATCATTGCAGGAAAAAAATATTTCAGTTTTGCTGATGAAAATCTGATATGAGCATAGTCTACCTGAAACATCAAGATCTTGAAACGGACAAATGGGACAAATGCATCAAACGTTCGTTCAATGCCACAATTTATGCTTACTCCTGGTATCTTGACCTGTTCTGTGAACAGTGGGATGCACTCGTGGAGGATGATTATCAGTCGGTAATGCCTTTAATGACAAAGCGTGTTCTGGGCTGTGATATCATTTGCTCATACGGACCTGTCAGAGAACTGGGCATTTTTTCCAGGCAACCGATTCATCCGGAAAAGACCAGGCAGTTCCTTGAATCGATACCACGCCGGTTCAAATACTACAGCATTGTGTTGAACAAGTACAATCCGCTCGGACATTCCGGCCTCCTTACCCGTAAGCACACGCATTATTCTCTGGATCTCATAAGACCTTATTACAGGATTACGCGGACATTCACACCGGAGCTCCGCGGGGAGCTGAACCGGTCGGTGGCGCGGCAACTGAGTTTTGTAAGGGGACTGACACCCAATGACGTGGCCATGTTTTTGCAGGTACACCGGATACCGGTCGACAAAACGGTCAGCGATAACAATTATGCAGTGCTGCGTTCCATGATGGCAGCTCTTATCAGGAGCAGGTCCGGTGAATTTTTCGGGGTGTATGATTCACACAATAACCTTACGGCAACTGCTGTATTTGCCATGATTAACGACAGGATCATCACGTTATTGCTTGTTGCCGATCCGGAACAGATCGTTGAAAATCCTCATTTGTTCATGATTGACAGGATTATCGATAAATATTCGGAAACCCGTTCCACGCTGAGTTTTGAATGCATCAGTGATCAGTTTACGCCGGATGTTTATGCAAGTTTTGGTGCAAGGGAAACAACATTGACCGAAGTGAGATCCGGAAGGTTGCCGTTCTGGCTCAGGCCTTTTTTGAAATAAGTGCGGACGCATCACAGATCACGGATTTTCATGACGGATTTTTGATCCGGACAGTTGTCCAGCAATTGCCGGATGGACAGCTTACGGACCGGATGTATGAAAAAAGGCGCAATTTCTTCAAGGGGCACGAGCACAAAAAGCCTTTCTTCAATTAAGGGATGTGGTAAGGTCAGTTCATCCGTCATGATGACCAGATCATCGTAAAAGAGCATGTCAATATCAATGGTGCGGGCCGAGTATTTTTCAGAATGGCGTTTGCGGCCCAGAATGCTTTCAATATCCCGGATTTTTGCAAGAAGTAAGAAAGGGTCCAGCATGGTTTGAAGTTCCAGGACCTGGTTAAAGAAATGATTCCTGTGAATAAAACCCCAGGGTTCAGTCCTGTACACTGAAGAAGCAGCTGATATGGCGCCTGCATCCTTCAAGAGGAGGAGACGGGCATTGCCAAGGTTCCTGTTCCGGTTACCCAGATTTGTGCCCAATGAAAGATAAACTGTATGCATGACCGGTCATCTGACCGTAAAGTTACGGATTCTCAGCATACCGTTGCATGATATATTTGCTCATGAAGGACTCTTTTATTAATATTGCTGATTGGTTAGGATCCATCTGATGAACCAATACACTAAAATCCTGAATGTATGAAAAGCTTTTTAAAATGCCTGCTTGCCAGTGTCCTGGGAATCTTTATCGCATCGCTGATCATTTTTTTTATTTTTCTCGGGATTATCAGCAGTATTGTATCGCGACAGGAAAGACCTGTTCATGTGAAACAAAATTCAATACTGATGCTGAAGCTTGATCGGCCTATAGTCGACCGTAAAACGAACATGCCTGTATTGACTGCCGGGCTGAATAATATCGGTCTGGTTACGGAAACAGGTTTGAATGACCTGCTGAACACCATTGATAAAGCAGGCCAGGATGCCAATATT
>JAFGRC010000060.1 GCA_016935355.1 Bacteroidales bacterium | reverse complement strand
TTATTTATTGTGGTTTCTTCTGTCAATTATTTATTGTGGTTTCTTCTGTCAATCAGTTTTACGGGTTTCCTGCTCATGCCCGGAAACTGAATTTTACTGATGTAATCGGCAGACTCAAAAATGATTGATGGTGCTACCCTCAGCTTCGCCCTGAAGTGGTCTTTGATCATTTTTTCAAATGTTTCGGAATGAACGGTACTCCCTACCCTGATCACGATCTCATCGGTTCCCAGCTGATTGGTGTACACTTCGACAATATAATTGCTGATGCCTTCAATATTATCGAGAATATCATACAATGCAGAAGGATACAGGGTAGTTCCCTTGTATTTGATCATTTGTTTCTTCCTCCCGATGACAGGTCCGAGTCTCATGGTATTGCGTCCGCATTTACAGGGACCGTAATGTGCCCTGCTGATATCCCCTGTCCTGAACCGTAACAGCGGCATGCCTTCAACGCCCAGTGTGGTGATGGTGACCTCGCCGTAGTCGCCTTCCGGGACCAAATGACCATGATCATCGAGTAATTCCACGATGATCAGTTCGGGATGGTGATGTCCTCCCATGCCCTGCTCGCATTCCGTAAATGATGTGGCCATCTCGGTGGATGCATAGGTTGAAAAAAGACGTACTTCAGGCCAACGCTCCGTGATCTTCCTTCCGAGTGTGTTGTATGTGAAATCACCGTTTCTGATCGGTTCCCCGATGCATACTGCCTTTTTCACACTGGAAGCGTGATGGTCAATCCCGTTCTTTTCTGCATAGTCAATAATGGTCAGCAGGAAAGACGGAACTGCCACGACCACTGTGGGCGAAAAACGGTGAATGGAATCCCATTGCAGCTCCGGAATACCATTGCCAACCCGTACCATTGCCGATTTCAGCATCCGTGATCCCAGAAAATATGCGAGTCCCGCCATGAACCTTTTATCAATGGTTGTCATCAGTTGAAAAACATCATTCCCGGAACAGCCTGCACATTTAAAACCAAGGCATTCATTATATGCCAGCCGGTTCAGATCGTTATCCGTCATTGCAAAAATAACAGGATCACCCATTGTACCGGATGTGGTAATGTAATCAATGATTTTATTTTTCTCAACACAAATCAGATCGGCGCCATAATCCTGAAGGTCTTCCTTAGTCGTGGGCGGAATGTGAACGAGATCTTCAAGAGAGTCGATCTTTTCAGCATTGATTTTGTGTTTCGTGAACAACCGTTTGTAAAAAACTGACTTCAGGCTGATGTAGTTCAGCATTTTCTTCAGCTCATGGTCCTGGAATGCTTTGATCTCTTCAGGACTTTTCATTTCAATTTCCGGCATGGACATGGTATTATTTTTTAAGCATTTTTGCTGCCTTTTCGGCAATTCTTCTTTCTTCATCCAGTCCGGACACAGCTTTTGTCAGTGCCCGGTCATAAAATTCACCGGCAAGATCATATTTGCCAAGCTTCCGGTAGTAATCCCCCAGGTTTGCATAAGTACCGTAATATTCAGGATTTAACCGTAAATAATCATTCTCAAATGACGGCGGAAGTGGCTCCTCATCCTTTCTGTACCTGTTCAGTTCCCGCGTCATTTCTCTGAAAACAAGATAATTCCGGTAATCATCCGCAAACAGGAAGTTATCGGCAGGCAGGGTGCGTTCGGGAAGGTACAACTCAAGGTTTTGAATGATCCGACCGGTATCCAGTGAAAAAATCTCCTTAAGGTCGTATGCAACAAAACGGCCCAGTTGAAAGGGGGGCGTTGATACCCATACCAGCAGGCTGTCAGGCTTGAACACAACGGAATGATGGGCAATGAGCTGGTTTATGGCGAGCTGGTTGCCCATGCCGATGTTTTGATCATCCAGAGCCTTCTGGTCACGCAATATATTTACTGCCGACTGAACATCAACAGCTTCAGTCTTTTCCAGGAGTTCCCGGACCCTCTGATACCGGTCATAACTGTCAGATCCGTTAATGTTTGCAACATTCCTTTCATCATCTGCAAAATGTTCACTCTGAAAGTGATTTGTACTGATAATCTGATTGTCTTCAGGATACAAAATGACACATACATCCGGGGATTTTTCGATAATGACAGTGTGGCCGTCAACCGATGAAGCGATCATGATGGATTCAGAGACGAACGTTTCACGTTTTTTTGCTATTTCAAATGCTTCGCTGATGGAGGCCGCATACTGCAAAATTTCCCTTGTAACCAGGGTGACGGGGGTTGAAGAATGTGACGGGACTGCCGACTTTGCGGCGTTGATGGTTACGGTCAGACCCTTTTCATTCATCCCCGAAACCACACCGACCATATCCGCCCAGGTGATCATCATAAATTTATATCCTGCCGAAGGATTTACAAAACAAACGATCTTGTTTTCCGCGAACCCGTCGCCCATATAAAAGTCAAAATTACGACCGACGATCAGGGATGAATCAGCGCTTTTATCATCCCAGACGGAAAATGAAGTGCATCCGGTCAGGTTGAAATCAGTCAGTGCATGACCGATATCATGGGCTGCATGATAATTTAACTGGCGCTGGTAGCGGGTTCCGATAAAGTCGAATGCAGGATCGCACGACAGGGAAGTCCCGTAAATCTCATTCCTGTATTCCCGTATGATATGCTGTTCCAGATTCCGGTTAAAGAAAGCGATGAAATATTTCAATATTTTCAGATAGAAATCTGACGGTACAAGTTCCCTGATCTGATCCACGAAAACGGATTCCTGATAATACAGAAGTTCCCGCGTCAGCATACCAAAGGCAACGCCCCGTTCAAAAGACTCTCCCTCCAGATAACACTCCCATAGTCCGCTTTCACTTTTGCGGAGCCAGTTGTCTCCCAGAACAAACAGTTGATCACCGTATTGTTTGCGCTCCCGGTGAAGAACTGACAGGTCAAGGTCATCAGGAGGATGGTCGATCGAAACAACAGCCACATATGCGATAAAGGCAAGAATGAGCGCCGCAAAAACCAGCACCAAAGCACGCAGGATCTTCCTGAACCAGGAACGCTTTCCGGTATTATCCATGGCAGATCTTTTTTTTCAGGTACGCTTTGCCCAGAAGCTCCGAACAGGTTAAGAATGCTCCTATTGTCACACCGGCAATGCCGTGGGTATTGATGTTCTGTCCCGTCAGCAATAAATTCTTTATATGTGTTCCAGGCAGTATCATAGTTTTGAACGGATTTCTGTAATCTTTAAGTATGCCGTATGCCGAGCCTTCATGTGTTCCCGTATAATCCCTGTAAGTTAAAGGTGTTGACGCATACCAGGTAGCCAATTTCCCGGTCAGGCCCGGGAAATCCTTTTCCAGCAAAAGTAACAGTTTTTCCGCTTTCTTTTTCTTGAATGATTCGTAACCTGCACCTCGCGCGCCTGTATGGCTGTCGATCCAGGGTGTCAGCTCATCCCATTTCATATAAGTGTTTATGATGACCGCATTGGTTCGATCCGCATGTTCCGAGACGGGTGAAAAGTGAACCATATAGCCTTTAGGCCAGGTGTCTCCTGAATAATTGCCCAGATCCCACAGTTCACCGGTATGATAACAATAGTAATTTTTGTTGACATATTTGAATCCGTGCCCAGCGGAGGAGAGATACAGGGAAAACATACCATAAGTCTCTTCCGTACTGTTGATCCTGTTGACAAAAGCCCGTGTAAATGCATTCCCTTCAACCAGAACTGTCAGGTTTTTGGGATGAATGTTGCTGATAAAATAACGACCCGTGAAGTATTCCGTTCCATTGACTTCAACGGCTTCCATATGATCCCGGCGGACCGGGATACGTGTCACTTTCATACCGGTCAGGACCATCCCTCCGCAATCCGTTATGTTTTTCACAAGCAGGTCACCCAGTTGTGAACCTCCGTCGACAAAACGGTATGCCCCGTCGATGTATGTCGAGTGGATCATCATGGGTATGTAAAGAGGGGTCCTGTCCCGGACACCCGAATAAACAGGGGACATACCGACCAGCACATTTTTCAGTAGCGGATCGGTAATGGTGGAATTTAAAAAATGATCATATGAAGTATTGTAATACTCCAGATATTTTGAGGTTACCGGTTTATTTTCCCGGACTTTACATGGATTAACCGTTTCACCGATCTCGAGCATTTTGCCGGTATATGCTGCAAGTGCATTTTTTTCCCGGGGAAACTTTCGCGCCAGGGTATCGACAAACCGCTGATAACCCATTGCATATTCATATTCCCGTCCACGATAACGGATCACATCATAACCTTCCTCGTCGAGCTTCCTGAGTTTTAACCTTTCCGTCAGGTTCAGGTAACTGAAAAACGTATGCAGGATCTTCCCTTCATCCAGTCCGCCCACATAGTGTATACCCGTGTCAAAGACACTTCCGTTCCTTTTGAAGGTCTGCATACAACCACCGTACTGGGTGTTTTTTTCAAGCACACAAACATGATAACCCTCCCGGCTCAGAATACTGCCGCACAGCAACCCGCCCAGTCCGCTCCCGATGATAACGACATCAAAATGATTCATACCCGTGTTTAGATTTTTACTGTGATTCAGCCTGATCCCTCTGCCCGGGTCAGTAACATCATACCATGTTCTGCGTTCTTGAAATGGTTGTAAATCAACACTTTATTTATTATGGTTTTTGGTTCTGAATCCACCAGCGCCACGGCCGGTACATGTTGATTGGCGATTGCGGTCGCTCCCAGCCAGAGTGCAAAAGCAGTAGCGGTATAGAATTCACCGCATAAATGCTTAAAACCTGCAAAAGAGGCCGCCCCTTTAAAATATCGCTGCCTCAGCCGCCGGTATATGGAATCATCATGATCATCACCGGATAATCCAAGTATAACAAGGTCGAGATCAGCAGGACCGGTGTTATTTTCCGTAAGGAAATGATCCGCTTCTGCAGCAATCCCTTCCGGATCTGTATATGCTTCCGGCATGAAAAACGTGTGAACTGCCTCTAATATCACATTTTCTTCATTGCGCGGGATGCCTGAAAGAAGGAAAAATGCAGAACCTTCCCCCGCGACTGTTCCGGATCCGGAACCGGCACCGGTACCCCGGAACAGATCAAGGTTGCTGACAGGCTGTTTCCAGTATCCCAAATAATTGTGCAGGAGCATATAGTCATCCGTACATTCATCGATACCACCGACAAGCACGGATGTATCCGGACTTTCCCTGATATGCATCAGAGCATCCTGAAGGGCACTCTCAAATGACAAAGCACGGTGACAATATGTATAGTTGTAACCATAATTTTTCAATACCATTGCAATCTGCGAAGCCACCGCATTATGCGTGGAATTGATGAACGGGAGCACACTTGTGATGTGCTCATCATGATCCAGCATGTCAAGCAGGAACTTTTCGAGGTTATCGAGACAACCCAGGCCTGTGCCGACGATGATTGCACCGGGTTTCACATTGCCTGCACGTTCCAGGCAGATCTTCGCCGATGCGAGTCCCATTTTCAGGATCCTGGGCATTCTTCTCAATTGGACGGGATTGATCAGTGTTCTGTAGTCGGGTTCCAGGCAGCGCAGCCTGCTGGTAACGGTCTCGCAAACATGTTCGGGAAAACCCGTGGTGTCATGAGTCTGCTGTGGTGATATCACCCCCGATGATGCAACATATGCCTTCATATCATGCTTTTGAAAAAACCAGGGAGGTATTGTTTCCGCCAAATCCGAAAGAATTGGAGATCACATGGTGAATTGCTGCATGATCTGTTTTCTGAACGGGAATAAAGCCCAGTTCAGGCATGGGAACTGCAAAGTTGAGTCCGGGCAACACGATCTGATGCATAATGGCAAGTGCCGAAAGCACAGCCTCCATGGCACCCGCAGCACCCAGAGTATGCCCGGTAAATGCCTTTGTGGAACTGACAGGAGGTATACTATTTCTGAACAGATCTTCGATGGCCTTGCCCTCCGCCAGATCATTGACTTCAGTCCCCGTACCGTGTGCATTGATATAGTCAATATCATCCGGTTTCAAGGATGCCAGGTCCAGCGCTTTTTCCATAGCCATGAATGCACCCGTTCCCCCGGGAGCAGAAGCGGTCTGGTGATAAGCTTCATTCACATTGGCATAACCTGTTATTTCACAGATCACGTTTTCCGGATCTGCTTTTTCCTCAGCTTCCAGCATGAGCATGGCAGCACCTTCGCCTATCGTCAATCCGTTCCTGTTAAGGTCAAACGGCCTGCAACCTGTCGGGGAAAGAATCTCAAGTGCGTTGAAACCATTCAGTGTAAATTTTGTAAGTGAATCGCTCCCGCCCGCCAGCACCCGGTCCAGCTTATTGTTCTTTATAAGACGCGCACCCAGCATAATTGAATTGGCTGATGAGGAGCAGGCTGTGGAAATGGTGGTAACATAATTTCTGATATCAAAACGGGTTGCTACTTTTTCGGTGCAGTCGGCACTGTCAAATAACCTTATATAATCCTTGTATGTACCTTCCCGGGTCAATGAACGGTAATAACGTTCGTTAACATCCATACCGCCGACTGTTGTCGCCATTACCAGACCTGTTCGACGGTCTCCGACCCCGCGTTCCGCTTTTCCATGGTAAACCTGTTCTGCAGCTATTAAGGCAAATAAAGCGTTACGGCTGTATGCATCTTGGTTACGGTAAATCCCGGCCAGTGCAGCCAGCTCCCCCTTGCTAAGGCGCACTTCAGCAACAGGTATCTGGCCGTGTATTGAACGAAACAATGAAAGCTTACCGATTCCAGTTTTCAGATTTATTATGGAATTAAGTGTTTCCTCAATCCCGATTCCAATAGCTGAGATCATACCCATTCCGGTCACAAAAACCTTTCGGGGCATCGTTGATTCAGTTTTTATTGCTGGTGATGCATTCTGCCATGGCTCTTACGTTGCGCAGCACATTCCGCCTTTCTTTCGGGTCCTCTATCTTAATGTTGTACTTCCGTTCCATCAATAAAATAAGCTCAAGCGCATCAATGGAATCCAAACCCAGACCTTCCACAAAGAGGGGTGTATCTGCGTCAAAGTCCTCAGGAACAACATCCTCAAGGGAAAGGACTTCAATGATTTCCTGTTTGAGCTGATCAATCAATTCTTCCATGCAAAATAATATTCATTAATCCTTATGCTGATATACAACTTTATATGCAAATGTTATGAATTTCGCCGCAATTTATAAAATCATTTACATATAACAGATATTTTAACTTACAATTCGATTCCATCCGGCAAATGGTGCGGGTATTCCTGGCTGAAGGAAAACCTGATATTCTGCATGTGTACCCGTCAGGAATCCCTTTTTATTCTTTTATATCCCAATGCCAGGGCTAAACATGCAAGGGAGAACAAACACAGGCTTATGAAACCGGGGAGTATCCCAGAAAAAGCAGCGTCCCGGATCAGGATGTCATAAAATCCGTTCAGCGCCCAGTTCAGCGGAGATACAATACTCATCTGACGCAAAAAGGCCGGCATGATGAAAACGGGAACCCATACGCCCCCAAGCGCTGCGAGGATCACAACAGATATTGAAGCAAAGATGGAAGCCTGCTGGTGTGTGCGCGTAATGGTGCCTACGGCGATACCATATCCGATGGCTGCAAATGCGGTGGCAAGAGTCATCAATGAAAGCATTCCGAGATTGCTTCCAGTCTGCAGTGCAGGCAGGTTAACCACGGGGAAAAAATAAATACCCATAAGCAGGATCAGCACAAACTGAAGGTAACAGATGACCAGAAAGACCAGAATTTTGCTCAGCAGGATTTTTGCATATGAGGCCGGCATGGTCAGCAGCCTGTCAAGACTTCCGTCTTCCCGCTCCCTGATCATTGCCCCCGCAAAGGGTATAACAATAAAGAACATGGCAAATACGGTCCATGCAGGAACATTGTGCTGCACTGAATTCGGTATGGTGCCCGAATCATCAAGCGTGGCATACTCTTCCCTGTAAAATACGGCCTCTTCCTGAACCAGACTGAGATCGGGAACGGGAACCGCAAGGACTTCATTTATTTCCCGCGTGATTTCCTGCAGTATGAGCCGGGACTCAATTTCTGAAGTAAATTCACGAATGGATCGCTGCAGGATTTCCCTGAAAGATGTTTTGGTCGTGGGGTCAAGATAAACAAGCAGGAAAACCGAATCCTTCCGTTCCGGCACAGGCTGTCTTCCCGAAAGGGCCATTTCAACGTTCCTGCTTACTTTGTCTCGAATATGCCGCGTGGCACCTGACGGAATGATCACGCCGATCTGGAACTTTCCCACAGCAACGGCTTCCTTAACCTCCTGTTCTGTGGGCTTTTTATTGTCGATGTCCGTGTATATCCGGAACAGGCTTGATTTCATCATTTCCTTTTCAACCGACAGTCCCAGGGAATCAATGTCATTGTTCAGCAAAAGAAGTCTGATCCCGCTTTCATTGATCGACCTGAATGTGGTGTCCTGCAGACTCGTCATGATGAGTACCAGGGCGAGCGGCATGATGAACAGCATGGCCAGTCCCCCGCGGTCGCGCACCATAACGAGTGCATCCTTGTATATGAGTTTAAGAAATGCCTGCATGAATCAATCCCTTAATGTTTTACCCGTCAGGGTAAGAAAGACTTCCACAAGGGAAGTGTGTGAACCTGTGCGATCCATGATCTCAGTCAGCGTTCCCCTTGTAATAATCCTGCCCTCATCAATAATGGTGATATAGGAACAGAGGTTTTCAGCTTCCTCCAGATAATGTGAAGTATAAATCATTGTTGTCCCGCTCCGGTTTATTTCACGAAGATTCTCCAGGATCACATTCTTGGAGTGCACATCAACCCCCACTGTAGGTTCATCAAGAAACAGGATCCGGGGCATATGCAGCAATCCTGCAATGAGGTTCAGCCGCCTTTTCATGCCGCCTGAAAAGTGCTCAACGCGGCGGTCAGCATTTTTGTCGAGCCCGAAGATTGGAAGCAGCTCATCGATCCGTCGTTTCAGGATTCTGCCCTTCAGACCGCAGATGCCTCCGTAGACCGACAGGTTTTCACGTGCGGTAAGACTTGAATAAAGCGCAATATCCTGTGGTACCACTCCAATAATCCTCCGGATGTCTGCCATTTCATTTTTCAATGAATATCCGCCTATGGTAACCTCCCCTTCTGTCGGGGACAACAATCCGCAAAGGATCCTGATCATTGTGGTCTTGCCTGCACCATTGGGGCCCAGCAAACCGAAAATATCACCTTTCCTGACCTGCAGACGGATATGATCAAGTGCAGGTATATGATTGCCTTTATAGTATTTGGTCAGGTCTTTAATATCAATGGAAACATCGCTCTCATTCATAAACTGATGGTCCTGAGTTGTTTAAACACATGCTCCTCCATATCCGCAATGGTCAGCAGCATATCGGCCAGCATTTCGTAAGTAGTCATGCCGTTATCCCTGTTCTTGAACACCCGCGCCGCATGGTATGCGAATTCACGCCATCGGTCACCGACAGCGGTCATTTCTCTGCTTACATCATTGAGCCGGGGTATATCAAGGATGACAGCACACTCCTCAAGGAAAGCCGCAAAGATAAACCGGAAACCTGCACCACCCGTCCCTATTTCCTCCAGCATGCGGATCACCTGGCCAAGATTCAGTACTGCCGATTTATTTCCCAGCTTCACCGGCCAGTTCCGCATCCTTTTTGCCAGAACCCGGATGCCTCTGACACCAAAAAAAGGAATGGGAATCGTCAGCATATCCTTTGCTGTTTGTCTGATTCCTTTAATAATAGCCGGCTTCAGGTTAATTTGATCCGGAACTCCGGTGATGTAATACATTCTGCCGCTGGGCGGGTATGTGCCTTTGGCAAAACGGACCTTCTTCAGTTCTTCTGCCGTGAGGACCTCCACATGCTCCATAACAGGATCGCTGATGTAATACTGATCTCCTTCCTTGCCGAAAGCCGTAATGTTGTGTGCATTAAAATGGAAACGGTATTCTCGTGGAAAATAAGGCAGATGGAAAACACCCACAAGCATGCCGACAGGCTTTCCTTCTGCAAGCAGCCTGTCAAGGTCATTCATTGCACGGCGGGAATCTTTATACTTGTTTCGTTTCACTTTGATTCCCAGTCTTTTCGTGACTCTTTTAAAGATCATACCCGGCCAGACCCTGAAAGAAGTCACAGGCATGCCGTTAAGTTTATAAAAGGGCATATGGGAAAAAAAGTACCCCGAACCAATGCCGAAAACCATGGGTTCACTTAGCTCAATGCCATAGTACCTCAACAGGTTTGAGGTTACACCATTCTCACAGTGAGCAGCTTGCTGATGTTTAAAATCGATTTTCATCCGTTGGTTTAAAATCCCCTAACCTCTCAATATCGGTCAGATCCTGTGAATCAATTCCGAAAACTTCAGCGTATCTGGCAATCAGTTCAGGTTTCAGTTTCTTAAAGACTTTCATTTTCAGATGTCTTTTGATCCTTCTTCTGGAAAGGTTCATATAATTTGCAAGAATACCGGTATCCATGACATTCAGTTCCATATAAAATGCAACCGGACTGAGTTTCCCTGCCAGTATTTGTTTCCGGATTTCTTCAGCATGCTCGTATACGACAGTCCAGGCCAGCTTAATGGCATCATTTTTTGGAGCCCACCCCTTGCTGAGCACTTTTGTATAATGTCCTTTGTCATCAACCACATAACAAAGGTCGCGGATTTTACCTTCTTTAAGAAATGCCTCATCCTGAGGAACTTCATTGACTTTCATGATTGTATAATTTAACAGACCGTCAAATGTGCGTATGCATAAGTGAACCGTGCACTTTCAGGTACCTGAATCAATATAGTCTGCCCCTTCTTAAGACTGCCTGAGGATATTAGTTCCTCGAGCATCAGCAGAAAGGAAGCTGTAGCTACATTCCCTACCCGGGTTAGGTTTGTGAACCATTTTCCCTCAGGAATAGCTATACCGTATTTCATCAGCTCCTCCATGATCCTGTTCCGGAAAAATTCAGAGGAAAGGTGCGGCAGGAAATAATCGATCCTGCTGATGTCAAAGTTCCTTTTCCGGATGATGTCCCTGAGAAAATCCGCACCCAGCGGCACAATATGTTCACCAAGCAACCGCGTATCCTGTTTCAGCGAAAAAACAGACCTGTTCAGCCAGTCTTCCGAATCAAACCTGCACCATCCCGCAATCTGCCCGTTTTCATCCCTGTCGGCCCCGGCATACATGCAGGTATCCATTTTGCCTGCATACGACCTGATCTCGATCCAGTCAATTTTCAGAGGTACATTCCCGGCAGCTTTGTCCTCAAGCAAAGCTGCACCGGCACCATCGGAAAGCATCCACCTCAGAAACTCCTTTTCAAAAGCAAGGAGCGGATTATCCTGTATTTTACTTTCGGAAAGATATTCATTTTCGAAATACTTCGCCAACATCCAGTGCGACAGCATTTCTGACCCGGAACAGACTGCATTGGATGCATTGCCGGATAATATTGAAAGATAGGCATACTTCAGTGCCTGCATGCTTGCACAGCAGGACCCCGCAAATGATGCGATCTCAATTTCAGGCAATTGCAACAGTCCGTGCACCATGGAAGCATGTGAGGGTATGATCTGATCCGGTGTTGCGGTGCCGCAGACAAGCAACCGGATATCTTCCTTCCTGAATCCGGAATTGCATAAATTTTTTATTGCCTCAGCAGCCAGTTCTGCATTGTTATGGGTTGGTTTACCTCCCTTTGCCAGTGCATAATATCTGGTTTTAATTCCATTGTTACGCAGGATGATCCTCCTGGCCCTTGAAGGTTTGTTGTTAATCATTCCCAGGTAGTCCTCCATTTCATCGTTGGAAACCGGATTATTGGGTAAAAATTTTGAAACTGCTGTAATGTATACTTCGTCTGACATAGATCTAAAAAATACTGATTCACTCGGTATATTGACCATCTCTAAAAAACCGTAAATCTAAAAAACATTACCATTATTCTTACAAGGATTGGTACAAAGTTTTTTGTTTTTGTATAGCCCTTGTGCGGAAAGGTTTGGCAAGCATGTATATAATTGAGGCAAAAGGCGATATCAGATAAATAACCGCAAGCAGGTAATATTTAAATGCCTGCAGCCGTTTTGCCCGGGCTTTGCTCCCGTAAGGACCCTTTTTCAGTATAAAGCGTGCCCAAATGTTGAAAATTGCCCTTCCTCTTTTCTCTATCATTACCAGTCCGGGTTTCACATCAACAGCACCGGCCGCAACGAGCTTGTCCTGCAACTTGTCCCATTTACCCGACAAAAGCGCATCACTGATGAGGGGTCCGAACCTTGCTGCTCCGTTAATATCGGCCTGTGAAACTCCAGCAGGCGGGATGATGCCCAGATACCGGTCCTTTTTCCCGGTGAACATCCAGCGCATGATTGAAACAACACTCAACAGGTTGGGCGCCCGGTCGAACAACACAATATTACCCGCCAGCCTGCTTCCATTTTCCATAATATATTCTTTAATTTTCTGCTGGCCCATAACCCACATATTTCTCGATCCGGTCACCGTTATCACAGGCTTACCCGATAACAGCCCTTTGGCAGCTGGACTTTGAAAAAAGGCATGAACGGGAATGGAAGGTGATAAATACCAGGGTTGCCAGGCTATGATGATCAGGTCAAAATCATTCCGTCCCGATACCTTTAAAGGCTCAAGTTCACAAGGAATTCCCTGAACCGATTCCGGAAAAGCCTGGAAAAATTCATCTGATTTCCAGGGAAACGGGAAAGGAGGTTTTGGCCGCAACTCCTCATAAATGATCTCAACACCTTGATCTTTCTCAGGAGAGGCAGTGACCGACTTTACAATATCCAGCAATTGTCCGGACTGTGTATAATATACAACAAGAACTTTTTTACTCATTTTAATTTTTCAGGTCCAGCAAAATTAAAAAGATTTCCATATGGACTGGCAAATAATGATACAAGGAATGAGCAAAACTGCTGCGATTCAAAATAAATTTTTTTCATTATTTTTGGTTTGATGAATCAGCTGGTCGTGCGATGATCCGGAACAGCAACCGGTATCATTTGAAAGATATCCGGTTACAGGAAAGAGACTGATGTAATTTTCATAATGTATTATTGATTATTTAGATGATGGATCATCAAAGCCGGTTTACTTTCTTTTAATATATTGATTTGTCATGCATGTAAATTCAATTCGTATACTGAAATTCTCATTTAACTGTCCAACTTGTAAAATCATGAAAAATTCAAATCTTAAAAATCTCAGGTTTTTAGTCCTTTTTCTTCTTGCTACTTTCATCCTGAGCTTTTCAGGAAAAGCACAGACAGGAACTTTTACAATTGAATATGAAAAATACACACTGGATAATGGATTGGAAGTCATTTTGCATCAAGATGATTCGGATCCCATTGTTGCAGTTGCCATTCTTTACCATGTGGGATCCAGCAGGGAAAAGCCCGGCAAAACGGGATTCGCACATTTGTTTGAACATATATTGTTCAACAGATCAGAAAACATACCTCAGGGTGGTTTTGATATCATCATCCAGAATGCAGGCGGCACATTAAATGGCGGAACAAGTTATGATTACACCGTATATTATGAAGTAGTTCCAAAAAACGCTCTCGAAAGAGTCTTATGGATGGAATCGGACCGTATGGGTTTTATTGAAAATGCCTTCACAAGTCCTGCTTTTATAACGCAGCAAAATGTTGTGCTGAATGAAAAACGGCAACGAGTTGATAACCAGCCATACGGGCATACCAATTATGTGATTCACAATACCATCTTTCCTGAAGGCCATCCGTATAACTGGACTGTTATTGGTGAAATGGAAGACCTGAAAAATGCCACACTTGAGGATGTAAAAGATTTTTATAACAATTATTACGGACCAAACAATGCAACATTAGTTATTGCGGGAGATTTCAGCAATGAAGAAGTCAGGTATCTGGTTGACAAGTATTTTGCAGAAATTCCGGCAGGAAGAACTCCTGAAATAAGGGAGTCCATCAATGTTACTCTGGATGCGACCATAAAACTAGTTCATGAGGATAATTTTGCCACACAGCCACAATTGCAAATGGTATGGCCGACTATACAATCATACACTGATGATGATTATGCGTTGCGCTTTCTTGGCCAGATCCTTGCGGGAAACAAGAAAGCACCCATGTACAGACACCTGGTCAGGGACACCAGGATGACCTCGAATACATCTGCAGCCCAGAACAGTCTGGAACTTGCAGGGACATTTAATATTGTTTTAACGGCCAATGAAGGATTCAGCCTCAAAGACCTGGAAAATGGCGTTTTCGAATCCTTCCGGATGTTCGAGGAACAGGGCATTTCGGAAACTGATCTGGAAAGAATTAAAGCCGGGCTGGAAATGAGTTTTTACAGTGGTTTGAGCACTGTATATGACAAATCCGTTTCCCTTGCTCTGTACAATGCCCTGACAGGCGATCCGGGATATATTGAGGAAAATATCAAAAAAATCCAGGCTATAACCGTCGATGATGTTATGCGGGTCTATGAAACTTATATAAAGGACAAGCCCTATGTTGCAACGAGCTTTGTCCCCAAAGGCAAGTCCGTGCTTGCAGCCGAAAACTCCATAAAAGCAGAAGTTGTTGAAGAAGATATCCTTCAGGCTGCCGCAGTGACCCAGGTAACCGACACAGGACAGGAAGAAATAACAAAAACACCATCCAGAATCGACAGAAGCATTGAACCACCGCTTGGAGCCGATCCTGTGATAACGATACCGGAAATATGGACAGCTAGTCTCTCCAATGGCATGGAAATATATGGCATTGAACAACAGGAACTGCCTATTGTCTATTTCGACCTTGTCATAGAAGGAGGATTTAAGGCTGATGCACTGGATAAGCTTGGTGTTGCCAATATGATGACGGATCTTATGATGGAGGGGACGATAACGAAGACCCCGGAAGAGCTTGAAGAAGAGATAGAATTGCTGGGTGCACATATAGGAATGTATACCAGCAATGAGGAAATTGTCATTTCAGGTGCTTCCCTTTCAAGGAATTTTAAAAAAACAATGGATATCATTCAGGAAATTTTGCTTGAACCGAGATGGGATGAGGAACAGTTTGAACTGAAGAAAAACCAGAACATCAATTATCTGATCCAGTACGAAGGAAATCCTTCGTTCATTGCGTCCAGAGAATTTAACAAGCTGGCTTTTGGTGAAGACCATGTATTCGGTCATTATTCATTGGGCACCATAGAGTCGGTTTCTCATATCACAATCGAGGATCTGAAGAATTTCTATCATAGCTATTTTTCACCAACATTAACAACTTTAAATATTGCGGGTGATATTTCACAGGAGCAGGTTATAGATGCCCTCCAGGGACTTGAAGTGAACTGGAAAGCCAGGGATGTACACTTACCGCAATATGAAGATCCTGTTCCTGTTGCAGAATCAAAGATTTATTTCTATGACATGCCTGGGTCCAAGCAATCTGTCATTTATATAGGTAATCTGTCAATTGGTCGTGATGACCCGGACTATTACGCTGCTTATGTTATGAATTACAATCTCGGGGGGACATTTATAAGTGTGCTCAATATGATCCTTCGTGAGGAGAAAGGCTATACTTACGGGGCAAGCTCAGGTTTTTCAGGAAGAAAAGGTATCGGAACTTTTGTTGCAGGTTCAAGTGTTCAGTCTGATGCAACATTTGAATCAGTAAGGATATTCAAAGAAGAGATGGAAAAATACAAACAGGGCATCTCTGAGGAAGATCTGTGGTTAACGAAGAATGCTTTAATCCGTTCCAATGTCAGAAGGTTTGAAACACTGGAATCTATTGTAAGCATGCTGGAAATAATCAGCAAATATGATCTGCCGTTTGATTATGTGAAAGATCAGGAAAACACGGTGCGAAACATGACCATCAAAGAGCACAGGGATCTGGCCAGCAAATACCTACAAACCGACAAAATGATCTATCTGATCGTCGGCGATGCGGAAACCCAGTTCGGTCAGCTTAGTGAACTGGGACTGGGCGAACCGGTTCTGCTAAATAAGTAATATTTCCATACCTTCAAATAAGATGCCTCGTAGCTCCGCTGTGAGGTAATTTTATTTTAAGAACAACCATACTATGTCCAAAATTCTATATAAACATAAACCTCATGACAATAGAAATTATTGAAGGTTTTATATGGAGCAGATGATTTTATCAGACATCAATTTTAGTATTTATTTTTCTATATTTGCAGTCCAATTCAGCCCTTGCACAACCCTCACACCCACACCCACACTCACACTCACCCTCACCCTCACACTCACCCTCACACTCACACCCACACGCACACCCACACTCAAACGGCCCCGTAGCTTAATTGAATAGAGCATCTGACTACGGATCAGAAGGTTACAGGTTTGAGTCCTGTCGGGGTCACTTGAAAATAAGCCGGTTACAGAGTCAATAATGTGTCGGCTTTTTTATCTGAGACACAATCTGAGACACATGATCGGGTTAATTCCCCCGATCAGGTAGTGATCTCAATTTTGAGGGCAAATATAGATCTGTTGAATTTCAGGCAATCTGTTCTGGTAGTACGTCTCTACGTATTATACAACCTCATGAATTACTGCTATCAGCGTGGTGACGCTTTAATACGGGTAAAATACTGTATTTAAATAGGGGTTGTTTGACTTCAGCAAAATCCGGACAATTTGTAT
>JAFGRC010000008.1 GCA_016935355.1 Bacteroidales bacterium | reverse complement strand
TGAGCTACATCGGCAATACCCTCCAAAATCGGTTCGCAAATGTATAACATTTTATTTATATCACAAAATTATTTTCTTGATTTGTTGCGGAATACATCAGGTTGAATGAATGCAATTCAAATGATTTATTATCAAGATGATTATTGTGATATATAACGGCAATAATTCTGGTTTGATCCCTAAAATATACCGTTTACAGTGTATTATGCCTGTTTGTTAAAAAATGTTATCATTTGCTTCATAAACCGCGGATCTTCTCCTTTCGTTTTACAATTTGCTGTTTCAGCGCATCCACCGCATTATCAGTTGATTCTTCAAAAGTCTTGCATTGCTTTCTGGCAAACAGATCAGTTCCCGGAATATCAAGTCTGATTTCAACAACCTTGTTCTCCAGTTCCTGTGAATTTTCGACTTTCAGAAAGATTTCGGCATTAATGATTTCATCAAAATAACGAGCCAGCTTCCTGACCTTCCTTTCAACAAAGCGCTCCAGTTTTTTGTCAGCATCAAACCGAACCGCATTGATTCTGATATTCATAGCATGTCCTCCATTAATTACGCTCGTGGATGAGCCTGTTTATATATCGTTTTCAGTTTTTCAAAAGTGTTATGAGTATATACTTCTGTTGCCGACAAATTCGCATGACCCAGCAGGTCCTTTATTGCATTCAGATCAGCTCCCCTGTTCAGTATTGCTGTTGCAAAACTATGCCGGAGGATATGCGGACTTTTCTTATCGGCCGTTGTTACAAGGGACAGATACTGCGTCACGACCCGGTATACCAGTCGGGGATAAAGCCGTTTCCCTCCTGATGTCAGAAAAAGATGATCATCATTTTCAAACGCCACATTCTCATTCCGGATGCGCATGTATTCCACTATGTCATTGTAAAAATCTCTGGTGATGGGTATCATCCGTTCCTTGTTACGTTTTCCTGTTACCTTCAGGGCCGACCCATCACCATAAATATCAACAGTTTTAAGATTGATGAGTTCAGTAAGACGGATACCCGTATTATAGAACGTTTCTATAATAAGCCTGTTCCGCATTCCCGTAAAGTCATCCCCGAACACAACCTCATCCAGTAAGAAATTCATTTGCTTTTCATTGACAAACACGGGCAACTTCTTGTAAGATTTTGGCGTTAAGACCCTTGCCACGGGATTTGTTCCGATAATACCTTCCTTGACAAGATATCTGCAGAATGTCTTCAGTGAAGATATTTTGCGATTGACCGTTCGTGCGGAACACCCGTTTTCCATTAAACTAATGATCCAGTTTCTGATTTGCTGATGGTTCAGCGCATCAAGATCATATTTTTGATCACTTTCGCAAAAAATAAAAAACTGTTCCAAATCCCTTTTATATGCAATAAAGGTATTCGGAGTGTAATGCTTGATGTTCTTTATATACTCAAGAAAGTCACCGAGGTGCCTCATATGCTCACGGCTTGTTTTTAACCGTTGGCTGATGCCGGTAAATTTTGATTAATCCCTGTGGCGTGGTTAGCTTAATTCTTCAGACTGCTGCAATTGCTGCACGTAAACGGCATGCTTAACCTCTTCACGCCTGCGCTGGGAAGGTTTCTGGAATGCCTGTCTGCTACGCAATTCTTTAACGACACCAGTTTTTTCAAATTTCCGCTTGAATTTTTTTAGCGCTCTTTCAATATTTTCGCCTTCTTTTATAGGAACAATAATCATACTTAAAATTTTAGAAGTGCAAAGTTATTACTTTGGGACAAATCCTCCAAATTTTATGCAAAAAACATTCAGTCTTTAAAACTAATCCGCATTCAGCCAACGCAATTCCAAATTCATTCAGTTATAAAGTTAGCTAAATTCCAAATGAAATAAAAGACATTTTGCTTAAAGAGATCTTCATCATACATATTTTCCAAGTCCGGTTGCAATCTTGTGCACTTTGTATCTTTAATCCATAGTGGTTTAATTGGCTACGCCGGGCTTGTAAATTCGGTTGCGCGGGACTTGCCCCGGAATAAGGTTTTAAGGCTAGTCCCGGGGTCCAATACCATTTAATTGGCTACGCCGGGCTTTTAAATTCGGTTGCGCGGGACTTGCCCCGGAATGAGGGTCCAGGGCTTATCCCGGGGTTCAATACCATTTATTGTAATGATTGTACATCCAGGTTAAAATGCGAGGTAGTATTCAATGATTTCCCGTTTATTTTCCGGAAGCAGGTTATTTTTTATTAGTTCCTCAATACCTGATATTTTATTTACATGTTTTCTGTATTGAATAATTCCTTCAGCAAAATAGCTGCCAATATATGGATGTCTCGAAAGTTGCTGTTCGGAGGCGGTATTCATATTGATGCTTTCTATAACGGTTGCGTCCGCATAAACAAATTGCTCGAGCGCATTGAACAAGCTGTCAGAAATGCCGTATACTTCTTTTAATTGTGAGGAATTGCAGTAACCGCCAAGTAAAGCACGGTATTTCACGATCCTTCCGGCCAGTACGGGACCAATACCTTTTATATGCATCAGTTCGCTTGTATCAGCCTTGTTCAGGTCAATCCTGAGGTATAAGTCTGCACTTTTTGTATCTGCAGTTACCGGCACATCCTGAGCAAGGTAAGTCCTTTTATATGACGCTTTATTGTCCGTATTTGCAGCCTCTTTTTCATTTTGTATCGGACCTATTCTGATGTATGGTTCAAGTTTGGCATATTCCACAGCAGTAATGCCATAAATTTTCTTCAGATCTTCACGGATGCGAAACCTGCCTCCCGCTTCACGGTAATTCAAAAGGGTACGGATAACCCTTTTATTCATTCCCAGTCGGGCCATTTCATCCTCATTGGCGGTATTCGGGTCAAAAAAAAACAGTTCAGGTGTTTCGAAAAGTAATTCAGCAAGAAAGACTGATGAAACGTTTTCAACATCGTTTTGTACCGATGAGCGGCTTTCAAAGAAAGTCAGCAGGGATTCGATCTCCCGGGTGTCATAATCTTCTTCCCCCGGTTCATACAAAACGGTCCATAACTTAGCCAGGGTTGAGCCAAACATGATCACAAGTAAAATAATGATACCATTCCTTTCACGTGAAGTAAAGCTGAAAAAGTTGTGAAGAGCCTTGTTCATTTTTAATAATTTCTTTGCGGAAAACGCTCAACCAGGCGGAAAATTAACATTTTTTTATATCACTGAAAAGCACAAACTATATTTTTCTTACAGACTGATGTATTCAGGACATTTAATCTATAGGGATTTAATTGGCTTCGCCGGGTTCGTAAACTCGGTTCCCCGGGACTTGTTTCGGAATGAGGGTCCAGGGCTTGCCTGGGATTCAATACCATTTATGGATGTAACCGGGACCGCGGAAGGTATCATCAGAACGGGTAACCTATCCCGAACTTCAGGTGAAGGTCATTCAGGCTGAAATCTTTGAGTACCGGTATCCATCTTTCATGCTCGGGCAGGGCCGGATCATGCAATTTCAATCCGAAATCAAATCTTAACAAAAAGAAAGAAAAGTCAAATCGAATGCCAAAACCCGATCCAACGGCTATTTCCTTATAAAAACGATTCCATTGGAATCTGGCATCCGGCAGGTCCTCTTCTTTACGGATTGCCCATATGTTTCCCACATCAATAAAAAGTGCACCTTCCATTTTCCAGAATAACTCGAACCGGTATTCCAAATTGGCTTCAATTTTCACATCCCCGGTTTTGTTGGGATAAAGAAATCCGTCCGTAATGGTATCCGATCCCGCATATGATCCCGGTCCCAGATCTCGTGTACTCCAGGCCCTGATGCTGTTTGGTCCGCCCGAATAAAACTTCTTCTCATAAGGTAACGCACCCGAATTGCCATATGGGTAACCCAGTCCGATATATGCCCGGTATACAATACGGTTTATGGTGTTGATAACCTGATAATAACGTACATCGATGTCTCCCCGCAAATATTGAAAATAGGGAACATTAAATACCTGAAGCGGATATTGTTCCGGATTGCGGCTTATCGTAGTTTGCCATACATTAACCAGGTTGCCTGCTGATTCCATATTGAACCGCAGATACATAAAGTTTTTGCTCTGCCCGATTAACTGGTTGTTCAGTTCAAAGCCATAACGTACCGTATTTACAAGATGGTCTTCAAAGCTGTAACCGATGAGTGTATTCTGCATGGAATCAATGAATTCCTGAGAAGAACGGTTCTCGTAAATCTGTACGTAGTTTATCTCAAAAGGCCAGACCGTATGCGAAACGTATTGATTTGCATTCCACTGGTATGAAAAAGAACTGTTGACAATGGAACGAGTATAGTCCGGCCGGGACTGATAACTATAAGAGGCTGATATTGAAGTTCTGGGAGAATATCTGCGCACAAAGCCTTCAAGTCTGAATGGTGCCAGGAATTTTGGAAATACAATGTTTGCCACAACACCAATTTCCTGCATGCTGCTGAATTTGTTATTTGTGCGGTTTTTCAGCGCCTCGATAGCCCCTGTCAGCCGGAAATTAAGAATTTCGGAACCCCTGAAAACATTCAGATTCTGATACAGCAAATTACCCCTGACGCCCAGGTCACCTGAAGTGATGGTACCTACAGGTTCAATCTGATAAGACTGTACTCTTTTCTGAGTAAGTTCAATCCGGCAATCCAGAAGATGATGATCCGCACTTGCAGGAGCGGAATCACGCTCAAGAAATGAAATGTTCGTGTAACGGATGAGTCCGAGCTCAGACAGGTTTCTGTAGGTTTTGTTCTCATTGCTCAGCCGGTAATATTCACCCGGAATGATAAAACTCGCATTTGTTACCACGGCAGGCTTCAGGCGAAGATTCCCGGAAGAAATAAAGTACTGTCCGTTATACTGGATGGTATCGGAAGGTTGGTCCTGTGAGGGTAGACCCCTGTTATCCGGCACATTCAAATTGGGAAAAACAAAGACATTCCCTATTTTAAATTTGGGATGGTATTTAATATTGGACACAGGATCCGGTGTGCCTTCAACATATTCTTCAACGCCCATGGTCAGGTCAACCAGATTTCCCGACAGGTATGCCCGGAAATAGATATATTCCTTTGAGAACCTGAAGTAGCCCTGCTCTTTCAGCAGATTCTCCAGCCTGATACGTTCGTTCTGCAAAACATCCTTGTCGAATACCATACCTTTCACCAGCAGAGAATTGATGGTATCAGCATAAATCAGCGATGCCAGTCCCGTGTCTTCAATCATATACTCAACTGTCCTGACCGTATAGGGGTGATTTGGATCAACAATATATGTTACTTTCGCATTTTTGCCCCGGTATTTCACCGAATCATAAACTTCTGCCTGATAATATCCTTTGTTTTCAAGGAACTGCGATATCCGGTCGACGGAAGTCCCAGTTAGTTCCTGAGTATATATAACAGGCTCTTCACCAATCTTTCTCAACCAGTTATGCGGCCATTTTTCTTTCTCCGGATTCGCCAGATTATACAGAAACAGGTAAAACCTCAAACCGACAAGCTTTTTGTTTGGCCGCTGAACTATATAACTTTTCAGCTGGTTTTCAGGGATGACCTTTCTTGTCGATTCCACTTTGTTTTTACTCAGAAGGTGTTCTCCCTCAGGAATATATCTTGCAGGTGCACATGAAAATAACATTAGTGCACCTATTATCCCTGTAATGCAGACTGATTTGAAAGTGTTATATTGCCTGAACTTCAATTCACACCGTTTTTTGCTATCTTCGGGCAAAGATAGTTTTAATACACACATAGTGCTCA
>JAFGRC010000059.1 GCA_016935355.1 Bacteroidales bacterium | reverse complement strand
GGAATCGAAAAGGCCATCAGAGCGAAATTTCCGGAAATGAAAGAACTTGTTTCAGTATAAAAGCGGCTCATGGCAGTTCATCATGATCAGCACCAATATGAGATTTCACTTCCGCTGGAAAAAGTTTACCGGATTGCCATGATTCTTTTACCTGTTGTTTTTTTGTTATACCTGTTACCTTACCTGGTTTTCTGGTATAAGCCATTTGCAGCAAAACTGGTATCTTTCACACAGGCAGTTTTTTCCCGGGGAGGATTCATGGTGCTGAGGCCTTACCTTATTAAAGGGACCATCAGCATTGTTGCGGGTATTGTCCTGCATGAATTGCTGCACGGTCTGGGCTGGCTTTTTTTCACAAGAAATAAATTCCGTTCCCTTAGTTTTGGATTTATGATCCCTGAATTGGCTCCTTATGCCCACTGCAAGGAGCCATTGCCGCTTTACGGGTACCGTATCGGAATATTGCTGCCGGGGATTATTCTGGGACTGCTGCCTGCGATGTATGGAATTGTCACGGGAAGTTTCACCTGGTTGTGCTATGGAATGCTTTTTACATGGGCGGCAAGCGGTGATCTGATCATGTTCTGGCAGATCAGGAATCTCGGGTCAGAGACTATGGTCATGGATCATCCGGAAAAACTGGGCTGTATCGTGCTGGAATAAATTAAGGCTTTCCCCGTCACGGGCATCCGGGTTCAGGATCATGTCGTTTATCATGTCATTCACCGGTCTCACGCTTATTTCAAATTGATCGTATTGATTGATGGAACATACAGATATTAACGGATTTTATGATCTCCGGATCATCATGTTCGGAGAGATGGCTAACCGTTTGAAAAAGTACGAGTCTGTGCTTTCGTATGCCAGACTGGTGGTGTTTATCATGGCTGTCGCGGGATTTGGCCTGTTGTTTTCAAGCTCATGGTTACTGGCTGTGATTGTGATGGCAACCTTTCTGATACTTTTCGGATGGCTTGTGAAATACCAGAACCGGATCATCCGTAAAAGGTCTTTAAATGAATACCTCGTTCGAATCAACACAGCCGAGCAATCCTGTCTGAAGGGAGAATTCCGGCAGTTCCCCGATGGGTCTGAATACATTGACAAAAACCACGGTTATTCAAATGACCTCGACATATTTGGCAGGAATTCTTTGTTTCAGATGATCAACCGCGTGACCAGCAGGGCTGCGGGAGATATGCTATCTGGATGGTTATTGGATCCCGCTACGGTTGAGGCGGTCTACCGGCGGCAGGAGGCCGTTGCTGATCTGAAGGGAAAAGTTGACTGGCGCCAGAATATGATGGCTGTCGGTTATCAGTATAAGGATGCAGGCAACAGTCCGGATGAAATCCTGAACTGGCTTCAGGCACCGTTTTATTTCCGGCAACGGAAATACCTGCGACCGGTTATAACATTTATTTCAGTCATCACTTTACTTGTCACGGCAGCAGTCATTGCAGGTGTAAACCCCTTCTTTTTATTTTTAATCCTGGGTGTTAATTTTTTCATAAATTATTACTGCCGGAAGGCGGTCGGCAAACTGCATCTGCTTGTCAGCAAATCGAATGACATGCTGTTGTCCTATTCTGAGGTCATTTCCATGATCGAAACAGAAAGATTCACTTCCGCAAGACTGATTTCCCTTCAGTCAGGTTTCAAAGGTGATCACTCGGCATCGGAGCAGGTGAAAAAGCTGTCGCGGTTTGTGAACAAACTGGATACACGCCTGAATATCATGGTTTCCGTTGTTTTAAACCTGTTTTTTTTCTGGGATATCCATGTTTGTTACGGACTGGAAAAATGGAAACAGGAAAATTCAGGGTCCGTTGTCCGGTGGTTTTCAGCAATGTCCGAAATGGAAGTTTTATCGAGTCTGGCCAACCTTCATTTTAACAATCCCGGATGGGCCCTTCCTGACGTCCGGGAAGGATCTTTTCAACTGCATGCCGTTGATGCCGGACATCCTTTGATTTCTCCCGGTAAAAGAGTATGCAATGATTTCAACATTGCTGAAGCCGGGAAAATATGCCTGATCACGGGTTCCAACATGTCGGGTAAAAGTACTTTCCTGAGAACCATCGGAGTCAACATGGTGCTTGCCTTTGCCGGATCACCGGTTTGTGCCTCTTCGTTTTCATTGTCTCCCATTACATTGCTTACAAGCATGAGGGTTTCAGATTCACTGGAGGACAATACGTCAACCTTTTACGCAGAGTTGAAACGACTGGCAATGATCATCCGTGAAACCAGGGACAACAGAAGGACATTTCTGCTGCTTGATGAAATGTTGCACGGTACCAATTCCAATGACCGTCATACAGGTTCTGTTGCGCTTATGAAACAACTGATAAAATATCATGCAACCGGTCTGGTTGCCACACATGATCTGGCCCTCTCGGATCTGGAACATGAACTGCAGGGAAAACTGGAGAACTACAATTTTGATGTGCGAATCAATGGTGAGGAATTGTATTTTGATTATAAACTGAATAAAGGTGTTTGCCGGAGCATGAACGCCTCACTTCTGATGAAAAAAATGGGGATCGGACTGTAAGCAAAAAGACGGGGAGGTCATGCAGAATCCCCGGCCGCATTAAGTGTGGAAGAAAAATGTTTAACTTTATGGGTCCATGATAAAATAGCTGACTGGACATTATGAAATAACTAACTGGATATTATGACGAGAGACTTGTATTTATACAATACCCTGACCCGGAAAAGGGAACGGTTTGAGCCCTTAAATCCCCCTCGCGTGGGATTATATGTATGCGGTCCGACGGTTTACGGTGATCCGCATATGGGCCATGCCCGGCCAGCCGTTACTTTTGATATTCTCTTCCGGTATCTGCGGCATCTGGGTTACAAGGTGCGGTATGTGCGCAACATAACGGATGTGGGACATCTTGAGGATGAACTGGCCAATGAAGGTGAAGACAAGATCCAGAAAAAGGCAAGGATTGAAAAGCTGGAACCCATGGAAGTGGTTCAATATTATATCAACCGTTACCATTATTTTATGGATCTGCTGAATACACTGCCTCCCAGCATCGAACCACAGGCGTCAGGCCACATCATTGAGCAGCAGCAAATGGTAAAGGAGATCCTGCGCAGGGGATTTGCATATGAGGTCAACGGTTCCGTCTATTTTGACCTGAAAAAGTACAGCAACAAATTCAGTTATGGAACATTGTCGGGTCGGGTCCTGGAAGATATGATCAGCAACACACGGGATCTTGAAGGCGGGGATGAAAAGCGCTTTCCGCTGGATTTTGCCCTTTGGAAAAAAGCCGATGCAACTCATATTATGCGTTGGCCATCCGTATGGGGGGAAGGGTATCCCGGATGGCATATAGAATGTTCCGTTATGGGAATGAAATACCTTGGTTCGTATTATGACATCCATGGAGGCGGCATGGACCTGATCTTTCCGCACCATGAATGCGAAATTGCGCAATCGACTGCAGTCACCGGCAAACCCCATGTGCGTTTCTGGATCCACAACAACATGGTGACCATCAATGGTCAGAAGATGAGCAAATCAAAAAACAACTTTATTACGCTGGAGGAAGTTTTCACGGGTCACAATGAATTGCTGGAAAAAGCTTTTTCACCGATGACAGTCAGGTTTTACATGTTACAGGCCCATTACTCTGGTCCGCTCGATTTTTCAAATGAAGCGCTCAAAGCTGCCGAACAGGGCCTGGCACGCCTGATGAAAGGCATGAAAAACCTGGGAAAACTGAAACCGTCAGCGGATTCAACGGTGAATGTGAAAGCATTGGAAGTGAAAGCATATGATGCAATAAACGATGATATGAACTGTCCGGTAGTGCTTGCGCATCTTTTCGAAGGCACGCGACTGATCAATGCCATACATGATGGACATGAAAAGATCAGTGGCGGGGATCTTAAATTGCTGCGGAATTTTATGAAGACATTTGCATACGATATCATGGGACTGAAACCTGAAAATGATCAGGTTTCAGGGGATTCCGGACTGTCCGGTGACCTGATCAAAATGATCCTTCAGTTGCGTCAGGAAGCAAAGGACAGAAAAGATTTTGCTGTGGCCGACCGGATCCGTGGTGGGCTCGCGGCCCTGGGAATAAAGGTGAAGGATACAAAAGACGGATTTGAGTGGGAAATCGATTAAAGAAGGTAAAACGGTAAAAAATACCTCCCCTGAAAGGGGAGGGGCCTGAGGCCGGAGGGGTTCTGTTTGATTGAATACAAATGTGTGGAGGAGGAGTGAAAGCGGTCCGGCAGGGGCAAAGTTTTATGGCAGGATTGATGAGAAACCGTAAGCATAATGAAATGAAGGCAGGTGAATACACGGGGAGCCTGACAAATTACAGGCGGCGTATGACGGGCGTTGTGCACGTGGGGAACATGCCCATGGGCAGTACTTTCCCCATACGATTGCAGTCCATGGCCAATACGGATACCTGCAGGATCGCGGACAGCGTGTCTCAATGCATTCGACTGGCAGAAGCCGGGGCACATTATGTCCGCTTTGCGGTTCCTTCGGTCAGGGAAGCATCCTGCCTGAAACAGATCCGGCAGAAACTCATGGAAGCAGGCCGCGATAACCCGCTTATAGCGGATGTTCATTTCAATGCCGATATTGCTGCGCTTGCAGCCGGTGTTGTTGAAAAAGTACGGATAAATCCCGGCAATTACGGAAAAACAG
This sequence comes from Bacteroidales bacterium, assembly GCA_016935355.1. Lineage (GTDB taxonomy): Bacteria > Bacteroidota > Bacteroidia > Bacteroidales > UBA10428 > UBA5072. Next base: position 10,064 of record JAFGRC010000059.1, on the reverse strand, counting down.
GTATCCGGAATGGTGAAGACTCCTCTGAGTCCGGTGAAGGGGATACTTTTAAGCAGGTACAGTCGGAATTTAAAAAGCTGTTGTCACTTTGCCGGAGCAATAGGGTTGCATTACGCATTGGTGTGAATCACGGTTCACTGGCATCACGCATCATCCGGCGGTATGGCGATACGCCGGAAGGGATGGCCGAATCGGCAATGGAATTCCTGCGCGTATGCCGCCATGCAAATTTTGATCAGGTCGTCGTATCCATGAAATCAAGCAACATTCTTGTGATGGTTCAGGCAACGAGACTTGTGGTAAGTAAAATGAAATCGGAAAATATGAGCTATCCTGTGCATTTGGGTGTGACAGAAGCCGGGGAGGGAGAAGACGGACGGATCAAATCTGCCGCCGGGATGGGAGTGTTGCTTGCAGACGGTATCGGGGATACCATAAGGGTTTCGTTGACAGAAGATCCGGTGGCAGAGGTCATCATGGCAAAAAAACTCATGAACCATATTGAGGACATTAAATTACATGAAAGGCTTCCGGAATTAGACCGGTATTTTGTGGATCCTTATGAACAGCATAAAAGACCGGTCAGTTCAGCTGCTTATACCGGAGGGAAAAACATTCCGCTGGTCATCGGAGCGGTTGCTTCCGGAATCACGGTTACCGAAGAGCATCTGGCGGATTTTGGATGGCATTATTCACGGAAAAATGACAGTTGGACTTTTGATGAGCGGTCTGCAGATTATGTTTTTGTCCGGAAAGCAGCGCTCAAAAACCGGCTCCCGTCGCCGAAAGGTATAATAGTCCCGGTGGAGGAATGGAACAGGAGTAAATCGGGTTACATCAGGCCGCTTTTAAATGCAGGGCAGTATCTGGAAGATAAAGAACTGCCGGATGATCTGCATTTCGTGGCAGCGGGTCCGGAGGATTTAAAGGATCGTTTCATCAAAAAGATAAAGGCTGATCCGGCTGCAGTCCTGATATATAAATGCAGCAATAAGAACGCAAATGCGGAATTGAGGGTCGTTTTTGCCAGACTTCATAATGCTGACTGCCGGGTACCCGTTATTATCCGGAATGAATATCATGAGGATGATCTTGAAGCCTTTCAGGTTAAAAGTGCTGCTGATACAGGAGGAACATTTATCGATGGATTGGGCAATGGACTGTGGTTGTCAAACCTGGGAAATATTCACAATTCCGATATCATATCAACGGCATTCGGAATTTTACAGGCTTGTCGTATGAGGATTTCACGGACCGAATATATAGCATGCCCTTCATGCGGAAGAACGCATTTTGATATCATGAGGACACTCGCTGAAATAAAGAAAAGGACATCACACCTGAAAGGTCTGAAGATCGGTGTAATGGGCTGTATTGTCAACGGACCGGGTGAAATGGCAGATGCCGATTACGGATATGTAGGGTCAGGCAAGGGAAAAATAACCCTTTACAGGTCAAAGGAAGTGATCAGGCGTGGCATTCCGGAGGAAAAAGCCGTCGATGAGTTGATCAGTCTGATCAAGGAAAACGGTGACTGGGTTGATCGTGATGATGTTGTATAAATAATCAAACCGGGAATCATCGTTTTTAAATTCGAAGTTTACTCAGGATTCCAGTCATCACGGTATTGCAGGAATATTAAAATTGCCGGTAAAGTGCATATGTTTTAATATAGATTATATATTTTTACAGGTTGAATTTTGAGCAGGAAACCTTTTAATATCGAATGCGATGGATAATGATACACAGGAAAAGGTCTTAAAGGTTTTGAAAAGAGTGACGGGTAACAATATAAAACAAATTGATCTCGAGAGTGATCTGAAATCACAATTATCTCTTGATTCCATCCAGATCGTTGAATTATTTGCTGCACTTGAAAAAGAATTAAATACTGAACTTCCACTTCAACTGATGACCGTAAAAACCGGGAAAGCATTTCTGGAAATGCTTGAAGAGCAACTTAAGCAATGAAGCAGAAAGATAGCATTGCTTTCAGATCACTAATGTATAAATTCCGGTAAATTATGTACACAACCAGGGGCGCTCAACTGTTGACGCAATTGAATTTCAGGCAGATCTTTTTCAAGAGGAAGCGTTTTGACCGGCAGACCGTCATGGATTCAATTGATCATCTGGCAAAATACCTCAATACACATATCCGGTCTTCCTCTCCGTTTGTATTGCTGACAGCTTACAACCACATCAAAACATTAACAGCCTACTATGCCATATTGAAAACTGGAAGAATTCCGGCAATAATGGATCCCGGTTGCAGGTCGATCGAACTTACCGAGATCATTGAAGATATAGATCCCGCTGCAATCATTTTCATTAATGCAAGTGAAATCGGATTTCACTATGATGAGGAACTCATCTTCAGAAATCAGAAATCTGTGAGGATCATCAATGCAGACATGCAGGATGTCTGTACACTCGCTTATACCAATGCGGAGGACGGTTTTTCAAAAGGAGCCATGCTTACCGAAAAAAACCTGCTGGCGGAAATTCATGCACTGATCACGACCAACAGGCTTACGGACCGTTCCGTCACCTGTGCACTCCTTCCGTTCTCACACCTGTACGGATTGGTACAGGGAATATTGGTACCCACACATGCGGGTTGTTCCGGAGTGATCATAGAGCTGGATATTCTCAAGATAAATGAAATCATTCAACAGATCGGACAGCACCAGGTAACACACCTGTATACGGTTCCTTCATTGTATTATTTGTTCAGCAAGATCCCGGGAATAAAAAGTTACGTTAGTGATGTTCAGGAATTTTATTCGGGAGGTGCGCAACTGACCCCTTTCATATTTAACAGTTTCTATCAGAAGACCGATCGCAAAATCCGTGAAGGATATGGACTGACTGAAGGATCACCGGGTGTTGCGCTGAACTACGGAGAAGAAGACCCAGTCATGAATAGCATAGGAAAACCTTTACCAGGCTGCGAGATCAAGATCTTTGATGACGACAGCAGGGAATGTTTTCCGGGTAATATCGGGGAAATCTGCATCAAAGGGGACATGGTGTTTAAGGGCTATTTTCATCATGATGAAGCGACAACAGCGGTTTTAAGGAACGGCTGGCTGCATACGGGCGACTACGGAAGAAAAGACCTGCAGGGGAACATATATTTCTGCGGACTCAAAAAAAACATGATCAATGTCGCCGGCAATAATGTATATCCAAAAAAGCTGGAACGCATGATCAGGATCAACAAAAACGTCGACGACATCAAAGTGTACAGTGAAGAATCGGTATTGCAGGGTCAGGTAGTGGGCGCCCGGATACGCCTGAAGAATGCATCCCGGAGTATGGAAGAAGAGCTGAAGAAATGGTGTTATGACAACATAAATCATATCCTCCTTCCAAAAATATGGTTGTTTGAATAACGAAGGTAAAAGAAAAAATCAGGTATGAAGAATGGATTTAATGTTGAAATAAGCGATCTGTATCAGACAGTCAAACATTTGCAGGAAAACGGATGCGCTTTCCAGTATTTTGAGGATCCCGGTTTCAACGGGAGGACAATAACGGTTAACAACAAGAAACTGCTGCATTTTGCAAGTTGCAGCTATCTGGGACTGGAAACGCATCCTTTGCTCATTGACGCATCAGTCGAGGCAGTCAGCAGATACGGAACCCAAACGCCAAGTTCCAGGGCAATGCTTTCTTCACCTTTATACCGGGAACTGGAAGAACACTTAAAGCTTGTATTTCCCGGTCATGTTATCGTGACACAAACTGTAACGCTGGCACATTGTTCAGTATTACCATTGCTGATCGGTGAAAAAGACGCCATTATTCTGGATGGATATGTACACAACAGTGTAAGAATGGCAAGCCAGTTGTGCAAGGCAAACGGCACTTTCATCATTATTTCCAGGCATAATGATATGGAACACGTCAGGTATCTGATATACCGGCTGAAAAAGGAAGGATACAGGAACATCTGGTATTGTGCGGACGGTATTTACAGCATACACGGGAATTTTTGCGATGTCGGGGGATTACGGAAATTGCTGGATGAAGAGGACAATTTCTATGCTTATGTCGATGATGCTCATGGTACGGGCTGGTGCGGAAGGAACGGTTCAGGATATGTTATCGGGAGTTATGGTTTGCATGAAAAAATGATAGTCGTTGAATCATTTGCCAAATCAATGGTTTCATCAGGCGGCGGGATTGTTGTACCCGACAGGATCATAGCTGATTATATCAGACTTACCGGTCAGACGATGATTTTCTCGGGACCGATACAACCTGCTGTTCTGGGATCACTGGTTGCATGTGTGAAATTGCATTTGACCCCGGAAATCACCGTACTGCAAAATGAGCTGAGGGACCTGATCAGACACCTGAGAGAAAAAAGCAAAGAATTAGGACTTCCGGTTGTAACAAAAGATGAAACCCCCATTCAGTTATTACGGATCGGAAGCATGGAAAAAACATACCGGGTATTGCAGGGGATGATAAAAAGAGGTTACTATCCGATGACGGCAGGTTATCCTGCAATTGCCAAAGGTGATGAGGGAATCAGAATAACGGTGACACGACATTTGACAAAAGAGGACATTGACGGTTTCCTGGCTTCTATTAAGGAACTAATTTGATACCCATGAAGGCAATCAGGAAAATAGGACTGATCAATCCAACTACATACACATCATCTGAGAAGCATATGTATGATATGTATAAAAGGAATATCAGCAACTACAAGCCCTATCTTTCATCGCCCCTGAATCTTCTTACGATAGCCGCACACACTCCGCATGATATAGATGTCCGGATTATTGATGAGAATATTGAACCCGTCGATTTCAATGAAGACTTTGATCTTGTTGGTATAACAGCAATGTCACAGCAGGCTTTCAGGGCTTATGAGATTGCCGGCCAATTTCGAAACCGGAATATCCCGGTCGTTATGGGCGGTATTCATGCAACCGTCCTGCCTGAAGAAGCTGCGATGCATGTAGATACGGTTTTTGTCGGTGAAGCCGAGGAAAGTTGGCCTGCCTACCTGAACGACCTGAAAACCGGAAACGAAAAAAAGACATACAGGAATGAAACCTTTTTTGATCTGGATAAAGCTTTAATTCCAAGATATGAATTAATTCCCTATGAATTGTTCAGGTCAAAGGACACCTGCATCAGATTGATACCGGTCGAGGCAACGAGAGGCTGTCCGCACGATTGCAATTTTTGCATCGTGCCCGAATATTACGGCAGATCCATCAGAAAGAAAAGTGTGAAACAGATCGTTGAAGAAATAAAATATATTAAGAAACTGAAATATGATTCCCTGATCTTGTTTGTGGATGACAATTTATTTGCAGGTCACCAGTACAGCAAAACCTTGCTCAGAGAGTTGATACCCTTAAAGATCAATTATATCGCACAAACAGACATAGGGGTCGCCAGCGACCCGGAATTGCTGGATCTGGCATACAGAAGCGGTTGCGTGCTGATGTTGATTGGGTTCGAAAGCATTGATACCGGGAATCTGGATGGGATTAACCGCAACAATTGGAAAATGAAACAGGTCAGTAAATACGTGGAAGGGATAAAGAAAATTCAGAAAAGCGGAATACTGGTGTTCGGATCATTCATAATAGGTTTTGAAAATGACGATTCCAAAACATTTGAAAAGATCAGGGATTTTGTGGTCGTCAACAACATATCCGCTCATTTTACAATCCTGACCGCATTACCGGGCTGCCGGCTGTATGAGCAAATGAAACTTGAGAACAGATTTTTCAGGGATGTTTTCTGGGATGATTTGAGTTTCTATGCATTATACTTTAAACACCCGAAAATCAGCAGGGAATCGGCTGAGAAAGGTATCGTATGGTTATATGATGAGGTATATAATGATGAGAACTCAATGAAACGTTACAGGCATATGATGCCATTTTTTAAAGAACTTCCTGAGAGATGGAAATAATATCCTTTTTGATCAAAATTATTTACCCTATCGGGGAAAACAGTCTGATATGAAATTATTGATGATATAAATCATCAAATATAGCGAACATTTGCCGGAAATTTCTCGTTAACTTATTGTTGATAAGTGAAAAACAGGATGAGGAGTTTGAAAATTTCAGTAGTGCTTCTTTTTACTTTGTGGAATGTCTTCAGCGTATATTCTTCAGATACAATATTCATAAGCCCGCAGGTTTCCAAAATAAACGTATATGAATTTATTCAATACTATGAAGACAACCGCAACATCCATACCATTGATTCATTCCTGGACTCCCTGAATAGTTTTCCTTTCAGGAATAATGAATCCCATAATAAATTCAGTTTTGCGTTTTCCACATCCACATTCTGGATCAGACTTATCGTTAAAAACACATCCGGTTTACCGGTGAATTATATTTTGGAGATATCAAATCCTGATCTGGATCACCTGAATTATTATGAAACATATGGCGACGCCATAATAAAAAAAATAGAAACCGGTGAACTGCATGATGTTAAAACAAGGGATATATTACACAGGAATTTTCTTTTCGGCCTGGATTTAGATCCCGGAGAGGTTAAAGTTCTATACATTTCGGCAAATAACGGAGGACATTCATTTTTTGTTCCGATCAGGTTAACTGAAGAAAATTCTTTCAGAAGACTGGATAACCGGATTGAAATAATTTACTGGTTGATTTACGGGGTTCTGATCTTCATCATTCTGTTCAATGTTTATTTATATTGGATCACAAATGACAAAGTCAACCTGTACTATTTCCTTTATGTATTCTTCGCGACCATCACCCTTTTTGCATACGACGGGTATATGTACTTTTTCAATCCGCCCGTGTTTTTCGAGAAGATCAAATGGATCATGCCAAGCCTATACATTGTATTCCTGTTGTCTTTTACACAAAGTTTCACAAGTTATAACAAAAAGCTGAAGCGTTTCCGGAAATTGTTAAATCCGGTCAAGGTGATTGCGGTTGTTGCGGTTGTGTTTTACAGTTTCAGATATCCCTTTTCACTTGTTGCGGATATTGGAATATCGCTTTTGATTCTGGCCTCATTGATCATGATCATAATCATTTCTGCCCTTGCTTATAAAAAGGAATATTCTCCTTCTGTGTTTTTGCTTTTCGCATATTTAGCAATTTTCCTTGGATTTCTGATCCTGATGCTAAAGGAACAGAATCTCCTGTCTTCAAATTTTCTCGTGGAAAATTCATCAAAATTTGGACAAACTATAGAATGTATCCTGCTGACGGTTGCCGTGCTCGAACGTTTCCGCATCAACCAGGAAAATGCCAGGCAGACCATACATGATAACCTGGAGAAGATCGAGTTGCAGAATAAAGAGCTTGAGATCATCAACACTGAGCTTGAAAAATTATCAATCGTAGCAAGTGAAACGGATAACAGCATTGCCATTTATGATAACAACGGAAAGATCGAATGGGCCAATACCGGATTTGAAAAGTTGTATGATGTGAAACTGATTGAACTCATAAAAGATCACCGTGACAAGATCGAAGTCATCATTCCTAACAAAAAAATCCGGAAGTACATCAATAAGTGTCTTGAAACGAAACTGCCAATCATGTTTGAGACCCCTGTCGTGACAAAAAGCATGGAAAAGATATGGATTCAGACAACCCTTTCACCTTACATCAGATCAGAAGAAATTCACAAGATCATAGCTATTGACTCTGATATTACCAGCCTGAAGATCTATGAAAAGGAGCTTGTAACTGCCAAGGAAAGAGCAGTTGAATCAGACAAACTGAAGACGACATTCCTTGGCAACCTGTCACACGAGATCAGAACTCCCCTGAACGGTATACTGGGATTCAGCGAATTGCTCAATAGAAATGAACTGAATCCTGAAGAACGGAAAATTTACCTTGACATTATAAAATCAAGCGGGGAACAATTGATGCACATCATAGACGATATTGTGGATATTTCGCTGATCGAATCGAACCAGCTGAAAATGTACCCGGCTGAATTTGATCTTAAAGTACTCATTCATGAGATCACTGAATTTTTTGATGGCTATAAGACGACAATCAACAAATCGCATGTGAGATTATTGAATGACATGAAAATCGAAGGCGAGACATATATGATGGTATCAGATTCTTTCAGGTTGAGACAGGTACTTACGAATCTGATAAAAAATGCATTCAAATTTACAAATGAGGGTTATATTAAGATCAGCACATATTACAAGGATCATTTCCTGTATTTCTGTGTGGAAGACACCGGTATCGGAATCGCGCCTGAAGCAAAAGACGTGATTTTTGAGCGTTTCAGACAGGGTGAGGAAAGCCTGAGCCGGAAATATGGCGGCACAGGACTGGGATTGAGCATATCCAAGGGGATTATTGAAAAACTGGGTGGCGATATAAGGCTCGATACCACATATAAATCAGGGTTTAAGATTTATTTTACCATACCACATGTTGGTGCAGAAAAGCTTTTGTCTGCCGGTAAGCAGCAATACACATTAAACAATATCGGAAGCAAGATCAAAAATAAAAGCATCCTGATCGTTGAAGACCATAATGTTTCATACAAATATCTCGAAGAGATCCTTCGCCCATACAAACCCAGATTGTCCAGGGCAGCTGATGGTGAGGAAGCTGTGGAACTTGTGAGCAACAATCAATATGATCTGATCATTATGGACATTAATCTTCCTGTGATGGACGGGATAACGGCAACAAAGAAGATCAGGGATATCAGTCCGGACGTACCCATTTTCGTCCAGACAGCATTTGCCATGGAATCGGAAATCAAAAAGATCATGTCTTCGGGATGCAACGATATGATCGGCAAACCGTTCAATGAAAAGGAATTTTTTGATAAACTGGTGAAGGTTTTAAAATAGGCTTTAAAATAGGCTCACACTTACTTAAAGGTTACCGACTCAATTTGCTGCATCTCAACAATACGGTCAACAGCTTCCCGTGTAAGCGGATTCATGATCTGAACCCGGATCTGGTTGTATTTGTCTCCCGGACCGAAACACGACATTGCAAGTTCAGCATCTTCCAGCACAACTTTAACTCCGTCTTTTCTGACAGCAGTTATGGTTCCTTTCTGATTACCGACTGAAGCTACAGGAGGATCGGTAAAACCTGTAAAAATGAGCTGGGAAATTTCAGAAAAATCGTTTATCTCTGTCGGACTGTTAAAATATTTGCCCCGGAGTATGGTATAGGTTTCGGTGGAACGGTTGGATTCACATATGAGTCTGCCGAAATGGTATACATCTATCGAATTCCCGTCTTTCAGTTTAATTACCGCGCCTGCCCTGCTCTGACCCAGTGTTATTGCTCCTGTAAGCAACAGAAGTCCTGTGATGATCACTTTTATCTTCATTTCTTGCAGTTTGAATAATTATATAACTACAGAAAGATAAGAATATTTTATGGCTCATAAAACAAATCAGTCAGTGTTTCAGGTTCCGCAAGCAAATGTGTCTGCAATCCCAGATTCTGAGCGGTTTCAATATTTTTCTCTGTATCGTCGATAAAGAGTGTTTCTTGCGGTTTCAGGCCATTCTGATGGATCACATGCAGGAATATATCGGACTCCGGCTTGCGCATCCCGAGCTCAAATGAAAAATAGGTTTTTTCAAACAAATGGCTGCACCCGGATGCGCCATATAAACCCGACAGATATCCGGCATAATAATTCAGGTGAATGGCATTTGTATTGCTCAGCAGGAATGTCCGGTAAGTGTTTTTCACTTTCTCAAGGAGCCTCCATCTTTCTTCAGGCAACGCGCCCAGTATGGTGTTCCATGCATCATCAATCTGCTGGTCTTCAGCGTCATATCCAAGGAATTTTCTGATTCGGTCTCTGAATTCCGCTGCAGATATTTTACCCAGCTCAAACGGTATGAATATTTCTTCAGGACCTTTCTGCCACAGGGCATTGAATTTGTCCTTCGCCAGTTTTATAAACGCATCAAGGGTATCTGAAACATTAAGGTCGGTAATAACGCCTCCCCAGTCAAAAATTATATTTTTAATTTCAGATTTTGCTATATGTGTTGCTTTGGATAATTTCACTATTTTTAT
>JAFGRC010000058.1 GCA_016935355.1 Bacteroidales bacterium | reverse complement strand
TGTTAAGGAAATGCTGCAGGCGGTATGAAGGTGATTTATCCGATCCATCCCTGAAGGGTATAGTAAATGCAAGCAACACACCTGTAATCGTTGCATGCACACCGGATTTTGACATGAAGATCCACATTATAACTCCGCCTAACATGTAAGGAATCAAATTGCAGACCTTCATTCTGTTAAATCCTATCAACAGGACGAATATCCCGAGTGAGATTAAAAAGTTTAGAACCGACAATGAGCCGGTGTAAAATATCGCGATTATTATTATTGCCCCCAGGTCATCAATTACAGCAAGGGCAGTGAGGAAGATTTTTAATGACGCTGGCACTTTCTTTCCAAGAAGAGACAAAATGCCAATTGCAAATGCAATGTCGGTTGCCATTGGTATACCTGCTCCCGAACGGGCAGTTGAACCATAATTTAAAAGAAGAAATATCCCTGCAGGGATAATCATTCCTCCAACGGCTGCAAATATAGGCAGCGAAGCATTTTTCAGACTAGATAACTCTCCCTGATAAATTTCTCTTTCCAGCTCAAGCCCTATCAACAGAAAAAAGATTGCCATCAGTCCATCATTGATCCAATGGAAAATGGTGTGACCTCCGGCTTTCGTGTTCCATAAATCCATATATGAATCACCCCACTGGGAATTCGCAAGGATCAAGGACAACACTGTCATGATAAGCAGAATCAGCCCGCCGGTTTTCTCACTGTCAAAGAACTCTTTGTATAATCTTGTAATAAGCATTCTCTCTTTTTAGTAAAGTCCTGTATGCTATTGAAGGCCAAACCTGACAGGATCAAATCCATCAGGCAAACCCTGCATTTTTTTCAGGGTGAATTTAAAAAAAATAGCCGGGAAATTTTTCTTTTTGGTTCATTCATGAATTACTTTTTCAATTGTTCAGCTATCATTTGCCTGTACTGATAAATTTATCAGGGCTCATAAAACTGCTCCTTGAAATGTAAAATGAGAAATCCTAAAAAATGCAACCTGCAAAGGTGCTTCGTCAGGGTAATCATCTCATTGATTTTGTTCGTCGTGTTGAAGGCTGTGTTAGTCAAAAATTTGAGCGGATTTGTTGAAACATTGACTTGTTCTATGGTGATTTTCTTATTTTTGGAGCAGATATGACCAGTCAGGATCAGTGTGATTGTGCCTTTCAATTTTCATGGTTTGGACATTTTTACGAAAGAAATTTGATCATTCATGAACAGGTTTTATAAATTAGTGATGCTGATGTTACTCGTCATCAGCCAGTTAACAACCGGACAGACCATTGTTCGTTCTTCCTTAAGCTGTCTTGGTTCTACGATCACTGACAACGGACTTTTTCTTCGCCAGACAATGGGTCAGCCTTCAGGGACTGATGTTCTCAAAATAGGAGGCATGGAGCTCAGACAAGGATTTCAACAGCCCGTTGCTGCAAATAGTTATATCAGGGATGCTTGGCAGTTTGATTTTACACTTTCCCCTAATCCGGCAAAAAATTTTACCCTGCTCAGTTTTAAGGAAGAGATTTCCGGCTGCTCAATCTTTATAAGAGATATCAATGGTTCAACGTTCTGTAAGTACAGTACGGATATCCTGTATGAAAAATGGCTGGATCTGAGTGGCATAAGGCCGGGCATTTATATTGTTACAGTTATCTGCCAAAATGGGTATGGTTCAAAAAAACTGATCATTACAAATTAATAGAATTCCTTATGAAGAAGATTCTTGTGATAGCATTCATGATTTTAGGTTCGCTTACTGTTATGGCACAGGAGAATGAGCTTGGGATTTCATTTTTTCAGAATTATTCCACATTCAGATTCATCGACTCTGAAGGTGAAAAAGAAGATTTGAGTTTTACAATTAAATCGGGGTATGGACTGTCATACCGTAAGACTTTTAGTAGCCCTTTGTTTGTTGAAGGGATAGTTTCATACAATAATAAAGGAGCTTATTCGTCTATAGATTATACCCGGCTGGACTGGTCTTTTCACTATGTCAATGTTGATATGAATCTTGGCTGCAAATTCGTTCTGGGAAGGATAAAACCCCAGATTGGCGCCGGAATATATTACGGAAGGCTGTTTAAGGCCGATCAGAATATCGGTACAATGCATTATGATCTGCTGGAAATGAATACGATAAATAAAAATGATTCAGGAGTCAATGTTTTTGGCGGGCTGGAGTACGATTACTCAGACAGTGGCTCTGTCTTGTTCAGAATAAGTGAATCATTAGGTTTGATGCAGCTCGAAAAAGAAGACACAAGTCAGGAAATGTTTAACCGAACTTTTTCAGTTCAACTTGGACTATTATTTAACATCATTAAGAGATAACCCATGAGAAAGACTTTGATCCTGTTATTAACATTTTTTTGTCTGGTAACTGTTGGAGCCAACGGACAGGTAGCCGACGGTATCAGTTATCAGGCTGTCGCTCTGGATGAGAATGGAAGGGAGATTGCCGGACAAGATATTAACGGGAATATAATATCCGGAAAAACGATTGATGTAAGATTCTCTGTCATTAGCGGAACTCCTGAGGGCGAGCTTTTATACAAGGAAGCTCATTCCGTTAACACTGATCAGTTCGGGCTGTTCTCTCTGGTAATAGGTCATGGCGACGTTTCTCCAGACGGGAAGTACGAAAAACTTACTGGTATCGACTGGGGAGCAGACAAGTTGTACCTCAAGGTTGAAATTGACACAAGGCGCACAGGTAATTTCAAGGTGATGGGAATTCAGCAAATGATGGCAGTGCCCTTTGCATTTCATGCCCTCAATTCAACAGCCATGCAGGCGGGGTC
>JAFGRC010000057.1 GCA_016935355.1 Bacteroidales bacterium | reverse complement strand
TACCCGGAGCGGGACTTGAACCCGCACAACCATTACTGGTCACAGGATTTTAAGTCCTGCGTGTCTACCAATTCCACCATCCGGGCGATTAGGGTGTGAGTGTGGGTGTGAGTTTGAGTGAGCAAGGGCACGAGCAAGAGCAAGAAAAAGGCTAAAAACAAGAGTAAAAACAAGAGTCAGAGCGAGAGAAAGAGTGTGATTGTCATTCCGTGTGTGGGGTCAGGAGTTTCAGATCAGATAAAAAAAGGGCATCCGTTGTGTTTTGCCCTTTTTCGTTGAGCGGAAAACGGGACTCGAACCCGCGACCCTGACCTTGGCAAGGTCATGCTCTACCAACTGAGCTATTTCCGCAAAGTTCTTTTACCAAGAACCATATCTCCATTGTGTCTGGCACCTCAATAGGTGCTGCAAATTTAATCTACTTTTTTGTATTAACAAATAATTTAAAATACATAACGGTGAAACAACGGAGATCACCGGAGTCCGGTCATTTTTTCTGTTTCATGATGTTTTTGCAGGGATTGTTCAGGCCGGTCATTTTTTCAGTTTCATTCGGCTATTAAAGGTGTTATTTCAAACCGGTCATCTTTTTTATTTCATTCAGCTTGTTAAGGGCTTCAAGGGGTGTCAGGTTGTCGATGTCCGTGGCGGCGATTTCATCGCGGATCTGTTTTAATACCGGATCATCAAGCTGGAAGAAACTGAGCTGAAATCCTTCACGTTTTTCTGCAAGTCCGGCTACCGGTCGTGAAAGGTGCCGGGCATCCTGCTGTCCTTCAAGTTCTTTCAGAACTTCATCGGCGCGGCTAACCAGACTTTTGGGTATTCCGGCCATGCGGGCGACATGAATCCCGAAGCTGTGTTCGCTTCCGCCTTTCACAAGTTTGCGGAGAAAAATGACCCGGTCGTTGAGTTCCTTTACGGAAATTTTGTAGTTTTTAACCCTTTTAAAAGAGCCTTCCATGGCATTGAGCTCATGGTAGTGTGTGGCAAACATGGTCTTTGCCCTGAACCTGGGGAATTCATGCAGAAATTCGACCAGTGCCCAGGCAATGGATATACCATCGTATGTGCTGGTACCCCGGCCAATTTCATCGAGGAGGATCAGGCTGCGCTCCGAAAGGTTGTTCAGGATGCTTGCCGTTTCCAGCATTTCAACCATGAATGTGGATTCTCCCATGGAAATATTGTCCGATGCACCCACACGTGTAAAGATCTTATCCACCAAACCGATTTTTGCAGACTCAGCGGGTACGTAACAACCCATCTGGGCCAACAGTACTATCAGGGCGGTTTGTCTCAGTAAGGCCGATTTCCCCGACATGTTCGGACCGGTAAGGATGATGATCTGCTGTTCCTGGTTGTCGAGGTAAACATCGTTGGGAATATATTTTTCATCAACAGGCAGCTGTTTTTCAATGACCGGATGTCTGCCCTGCCGGATGTCAATGATATGCGTGTCGTTAACTTCGGGCCTTCCATATTGATTTTCAAAGGCACAGACAGCAAAAGAGATCAGGCAGTCGAGCCGGGCCACCAGAACAGCATTCAGCTGCACCTGTTCAGTATATTCTGAAACAGCGTTGACAAGGTCATTGAAGAGCCGGGTTTCCAGCTCGTGTATTTTTTCTTCTGCCCCGAGAATCTTTGATTCATATTCTTTCAGCTCTTCTGTGATGTATCTTTCTGCGCTTACAAGGGTTTGCTTTCTGATCCATCCCGGCGGAACCTTGTCCTTATGTGTGTTTCTTACTTCGATATAATAGCCGAAAACATTGTTGAATGATATTTTCAGTGAAGGTATTCCCGTATTCTCAATTTCGCGTTGCTGTATTTTCAGTAAATAATTTTTACCCGAATGGAGGATCTCGCGGAGTTCATCCAGTTCTGCAGATACTCCTTCTGCAATGATATTACCCCGTCCGGTTTGTGCCGGTGCATCAGGCTGAAGCTCGGATCCGATCCGGTCGGATACCGGTTTGCAGGGATTCAGTTTTTCCCCGATATGCTGCAGGACCGGTTCATCAGAGCCTGTACACAGGTCTTTCAATGCATGGATGGCCTCCAGTGCATTTCGGAGTTGCAAAACTTCCCTGGGTGTGATCCTGCCCACTGCAACACGTGAAATGAGCCGTTCCAAATCGCCAATACGTTTGTGTTTTTCCCGGATTTCCTCCCGCAACTCAGGACTGGCGATCATGAAGTTTACCACTGCCAGCCGCTCCTCGATGGGCTTTAAATCTTTGAGCGGCATGGCGATCCATCTTTTCATCAACCGTGCTCCCATTGACGTGACCGTCCTGTCAATGATGTCAATAAATGCTTTGCCTCCTTCAAACAGAGGATGAAAAAGTTCCAGATTGCGGATGGTAAATTTGTCAAGCCACACAAAATGATCCTCATGAATGCGCGATAATGTTGTAATATGCTTTAAATGCCTGTGTTCGGTCATTTCCAGATACTGCAATATGGCTCCTGCCGCCGTAATACCCTGCTTCATGTTGTTGATACCGAATCCTTTCAGTGAAATGGTTTCAAAATGTTTCAGAAGTTTGTCGCGAGACGTCTCTTCCGAAAACATCCAGTCATCAAGTCGGTAGGTGCAGAATTTGTTCCCGAATGCTTCCTGAAACTGCTTCTGTTTGCTTCTTTCAAAAAGTATTTCCTTTGGAGAGAAATTGTGCAGCAGTTTGTCGATATACTCATAACTGCCTTCAGAAACCAGGAATTCACCCGTTGATATGTCGAGAAATGAAACGCCAGCCATATTTTTTTCCATATGTATGGAAGCCAGGAAGTTGTTTTCCCTGTTGTTGAGCACATTCTCATTCAGTGCGATACCGGGTGTAACCAGCTCGGTAATACCGCGCTTCACTATTTTTTTTGCCAACTTCGGATCCTCAAGTTGTTCGCATATGGCTACGCGTTGACCGGCCCTGACCAATTTGGGCAGGTAGGTGTCGATGGCATGGTGGGGGAAACCGGCAAGTTCAACAAACGATGCAGAGCCATTGGCCCTTCGGGTAAGCGTTATGCCAAGAATTTCAGAAGTTTTTACGGCATCGCTGCCGAAGGTCTCATAAAAATCTCCAACCCTGAACAGCAGGATTGCATCAGGATGTTTTGCTTTGATGCCGGCATACTGCTTCATCAAAGGGGTGTCGATCATATTGATATCTGACTTCAACAGGATCCAGATTTTCACATAAAATTACACCAAGGGATTTGAAGTGCAAAAAACTAAATGAATTTGATATGAAAAATTATTCAACAAAACTGATTTGTCGTCTGAGAAACCCGATATTTCCAGATTATGGGTTGCAATGCAATAATTGCTTATTTTTACTTTTATCAAATGCAGGACAGATGGATGTTGACAAATTTATGTATTTGTTTTTGACGGAACTTAAGAAGAACGTGGGATTGCATTCATATTACAAGCCTGCAAACGGCAGTAAAACGTTTTTATTCCGAAAGGCATACATTGAGCAGCGGTTGTGGTATATCCGGGATCATATGCCGGGAAGTCCCTGCAAAATATGGGATGTGGGATGCGGTTTTGCCACGACCGGCATTTTTCTTGCACTGAACGGCTATCATGTCTATGGCAATACACTGGAACATTATTACGATCAGATCGAAAAACGGTTGGCCTACTGGTCGCGGTTTGGTGATCTTAGTGCACTGACCATACGTCATGAAGACCTTTATGATTCGCAGGAAATGCCGGACACATACGATGTGATCCTGCTGCAGGATACACTTCACCATCTGGAACCTGTTGAGGAAGCTGTCAGAATATTTCACCGGGTTCTGAAACCAGGAGGAAAGCTCATGGTCATTGAAGAAAATGGCAGCAGCATTTTCATCATCATGAAAAATTACCTGAAGAGGGGATGCAGGACAACATTGCGGTATTACGATGAGCGTCTTGGTAAAACCGTCAACATGGGAAATGAAAATGCAAAGGGGATACCCGTATGGCTTGACATTTTTCAGAAAGCAGGTTTTACCATCAGTGATGGGGAGGTTGAATACATAAGACTATTTCCTCCATTCATGTTCAGTACGAATCATTACGAAGAAAGGATTCACCAGGAACGGGAGCTGATCAGAAAGAACAGACGGATCATGAGCCATTTATGCTTCGGGGTCAACTTCTCCCTGAATAAACCGCATTAATGGACAAATTTTTCGGGATAATCGTGATAAAAGGTAAATTTGAGGCCGGGCATGATGTATTTTTTATGATTCCTGAAATGCAAACTACTTGATCATTAATAAATATTTATATCGAATATTTTAAAAAT
>JAFGRC010000056.1 GCA_016935355.1 Bacteroidales bacterium | reverse complement strand
TTATATTCATTAACTGGCTCATAATATTTTAATTCAACTTCATGAATTTTCGAATCGGTTATTGTCCCGATCCAAGTCTGACTGTCGGGATAAGCCGGATCAGTACAAGGCCCAATATCAATAAGGGATAAAATTTGTTTTACAGTCAATATCGTACCTTGTTTGTTTTTTCCCAAAACTTGCAATTCAGGAATATAGTAATACCTTATTGAACTTCCTTTCAACCTCGCATATTGAATATCTGCTTTCAATGATTCATCAAGATACTTTCCCCATAGGTAACCTTTTGTTTCAACCTGATAAAAGATTCCAATATCCTTTACCTGGATCTGAACATCACCGGGATAAGACCCCAGGTAACTTTGTGATTTATCACAATGGTTGATAATGCATTTAAGATTATCCAGGTCTGCATGATCCATGCAACTGGGATCCAGGATCTCCCTGTAAGGACCTTCATTATCATAATAAAAATGACTTTTTCTGTTAAATGGTATGAAACCTGAAACGATCATATGTTCTTAAAAATTAGTTTTTCATTTTTAAATCTCATTCGATTATAAGTTGCAATAATTTTCCCTATTTCGTCAATAGTCAGATCAATAATACAGCCATCTCTCAAGCTTAAAAAAAAGTCCGTAAAACTCAATGGTCTGAAACTTACAGATCCTGCATGAAATACACCGCCCCTGTAAACAACTGCTTTGCCATTAATCAACAAAGTATCTCTGGTAACATACCTGGCCACTTCTTTAGCCATTGTCAAATTTATCGCCTGTACCATGAGTTGAAGATCCATTGCTATTCCCTCCTGTCATTTCCTGATAATACGATATCATTGAACAATTCCCTCATCCGGGGAAAAACCCTTTCATTATAAAATTCTTTTAGATTTTTAACATCTAGGTTACTTGTTGCAAATGTTACTGGCCTTCCGGTTTCTTTAAATGATTTATAACGTTTCATAAGGATTTCACCTATCAAATCAATTGAATTGCTATAATATGAAACCGGACATGGTTCGGATCCCAGATCATCAAAACAAATTGCTTCTTCCAGGATGCTATTGTTATGGTCGAATTGTGATTTGTAAAATCCTTCATACCCTCTCATGATGAATTTTTCAGTAACACTCGAAACTTCTACAACTTCAAATGTTGTTTTATAATAAGGGTGTAATGGCGTATGGCCTTCTTTATATCCAGGAATGAAACTTTCAAAGGTTTGAAGCAAATCGGATGCTGCCCTCATTATTAGAGTTTTTCCACAACCTATACGACCCCTTAACAGGATCCCTTTCTCAAAAGAATATTTTTTATTGTGTGTAAGGAAGGCTGGATCCTTCCTCATGTATTGACAGAATTTATTAATGACAGGTTCGCAATCCTCATCCAGTTTAAACTGTGGTTCAAACTTCCTGCATCTTTTGACAAATAGGTTTTTTAACAACTCATGGTCGCAATGCCAGGGCTTTATAGTTTCGCCTTTGTCAATAATTTCAACCAGACAATCCGGCAATAATTCCTTCGCCTCTTTCATGCTGCCCAATTTTCCTGTACTGTATTCCCAGTAAACCTCAAGCGTCTGATAATTATTAATTAATGTTTCCATAATTACAAGGTTTTATTATAATCCTGATTTTCTTCATCAAAAACAGGCAACCCTTTTTTGATTTTAGGTTTACTTAATATCCGGATCACTTCATTGAACTTTGATGTTATTGTTGCTAAACTCATATTGTCTTGGTACCACCTATCCCGGATATTCTTACAATCAATAAAAAAATCCTTTAATGACATCAAGGATTGTTCTTCATTACAATCAGGATGTTTTTTCTTCCATAATCCATACAGAGTATTAGCCATCTTAAAATCTTTGGGCTGCTCAACATAGTCTGTAAATACTTTCTTGAATTCACTAACTATTTGATATGGAATATTTGGTTTCTTTGGAAGCGGTTTTTCCTGTCCGCTTTCTTTAGAAATATTCTTATTATTTTTATTTATTCTTAATCCTTCTTGTTCGGGGTACCTTTTCGGTTCCGTTTTCGGTTCCATTGCGAAATCATTTTTTGATATTTTTTCTTGCTGTACCAATAATAGTGCGGTTTCTGTTTGGTTCCGTTTTTGCGATTTTTGACCATCATTAGTGGCAATGTTAGATGAATACTGGGTATCCATGGATTTATCTTCGGTTCCACTTTGTTGATATTTATCCCAATTCACTACTGATAGCAAGTGTTTCCTTTGGTTCCCTTTTCCTAAAATTTGACGTGAAATCATATTATCACTTTGTAATAAATCGAAAAAAGACTTCACCTGGCGTTTGTTGGTATTGAATAAACTGGCCCATTCAGATAAACTCCGATAGGAAGATCCCGCCGGGCATGTATATAATTCATGACCTGCATTGAATTTGCTCGGTGCGTGATTGACAAAAAGCAAAATAGTCATCCATCGTTTTAGATATTTATCATTTTGCCATAGCCAATGCTTCGTAATTTCCCTGTAAATCTTCACCCATCCTGCCGAATTTTCCATATCTTTGTGCCTCCATTCATTTTGTATAATATATCGGGAGGTCAAATGACCTCCCTTTTTTTATTCATCAGCCTGTTTTTCATTGCGTTGGATTTCCGTTTCATCAAGATCCCGTTGCAATGACCTGGCCTCATCGTAATGCCCAGCCCGCCTAAGTTCCCGGATTCTCCGTTGGATCAAATCCCTTAAAGTCTGGGACCTTTCAAGTGTCGCTTCCTCATGTCTTTTCATAGCTTTATATTATAGATTATTAATCATTTACTTGGTTTTTTGGTCTTTGCCTTTTTGTTATATTCAACCAACAATTTTTCCTCTTTTTTATCGGCTGGTCCGAAAATCCTAAGTGATTCTTCTTCACTTAAATCGCCCCATTTGGCGTTTAAATGTCCTGTTTTCTGTAGTCCAATTTCAGGCTTAGGTAAGGCGGGCTCCAAGTGAACAGTATTAATGCCCATGACAAGACGTTGTTTGCCATATGGATGATCCATGATCAGGAAGCTATCCGGCACTGCAGCAAAAGGTTGGAGTGGTTTTTTCAAATCATATTTTCTGATCATCAGTTCGACTTTCTGCACAGCTTCAAAATAAGCGGGAATGACTTCTGCATACATTCTTTGTAGACCTGTATCCAGTTGATAAGTACACCTGGCCTTCAAAAGTTCCTCATAATCAGGCTTTAATGACGGTGAAGCATCATCAGCAAATTGGTAAAAATCAATAGAAATAATCCCTCTGAACGGATGCTGCGGAGCCTTATTAACTACTTCTTGGAGATCCGGGGATAACCCCTGCATTAATTTTTTTTCAAAATATTCGCGTGTATATTCCTGATTTTCAGGTTTCAGCATCACATCAGGGTATTTTTGCAATAAATCTTCCCTGCGCTTTTTAGTGATTGATAAATAAACCTGATGCATGTACCAAGTACCTGAAATGCACAATTGCCGGGCATGTTCGGCGGTTATTGTCGGTAGAACTGATTCATTGCTCCACACATTTACTTTGTGTCGCAACACCTCCAAATACTTCTCGTTTACGTATTTAGAGTACTCAAATCGCTGTAAATCAAAATATTCTTTCATTTTTTTTAATTATTATATTTATAAAAAATCACTTAATTCTTGTAATCATTTGTTTTAGTGAATCTTTAATTTCACTTTCCAGATACAAAACACGACCTCCCACCCGGTAACCCTTCAGC
This sequence comes from Bacteroidales bacterium, assembly GCA_016935355.1. Lineage (GTDB taxonomy): Bacteria > Bacteroidota > Bacteroidia > Bacteroidales > UBA10428 > UBA5072. The sequence goes on along the minus strand of JAFGRC010000056.1, from coordinate 54,079 downwards.
CGTCCGGTTTTGCTCCAGGCATTCAAGGTTACCAAACTGACGTGGAGTTTATTGGCAGTTTCTCGCCTGGTTAGATAGACTTCTTTGTTGTCTGATTTGTGAGGATAAATTGATTCACGTTCTTCTCTGATTATTTCGCGGATCAAAGATTTTAATCCTTCTGAATCAATGTTTTCAAGTAAAATGCTGTTTTTCATGGTGCCGGTCATTATGTTTGGCACCGCAAATAAATAGACAAAAAATCCGAATCATTTCGCATTTTTCGCACTTTAATAAATGCGAAAAACAATTAATTGATTTACAGATAAATATCTTATCAACAAAGTTATGAACAATTGTTATTCGCTGATTTTCAGGTTTTTAAATTTCTCCTGAAATTCCAAATAATATTCAACTTTTGGAGGGTTTGTAAATGAACGATCAGAAATGTCGCCACCTGGTATTTTCGATGTTCCTATTTTAAGATTATAATGTCTGCAGAAAATATTTATTTGATTTGGTATCTCATCTATTGAACCAACTATTATTCCCCTATTATTTAAAACATGGATTAATGCTATTATTTTTGTCGGTTTATCAATCCATTTTGAATAATCTTCATCCAAATAATTGTCTCTTTTAAGTATTTTTTCAACATCATTTTTCAGATCTTCATTTAAAAAAAATTCTTCATATTTTTTCCCGATTACTTCCTTACTTGAAAACCTCTTACTTATTTTTGAATTTTTTAAATATGCCAATTGTTTATCTATAATATGCATCCTGATATTAAAAAGATCCTCCTGTGGTATATTCAAAGGGAATACCGGATCTTTCTTTTGCTCATAATAACTTTTTATTTTCTGATAATCCGGTCCGGTAATATTGACATATGCTTTTTTCAACATTGCATATTCATAATCTCGCAGATTAGTGTTTATCTCTGCTTCAATTCGTTTAATAACTGATTCTTTGAATTTTCTTTTATCAAAGGCCTTATCAAGATCCAGGTTTATTAATTTCTTCCAGCCCTCAAAATTCATTTCAACATATCTGTCAAATGCCCATTTTTGATGCTGATTTATTTCTTTAAGTGTCTGCAGGTCCAGTTTCTCCATCCGGTATAAAAATTCCAACGGTATCGTTTCAGGACCTGATTTGTCAAATTGCACCATTTCATTGATACGGCTTTCAAGCCAATCATCAAATGTATATTTACGTTTTGCAGTTTTCATCTCCATGGCATATTCATTTAACAACCTTCAATTTTGTTCCCATAAAATATGGGTGTTTTGATAAACTTAAAGCCGTTTCCTCTTTTGAAACTTTGATATAATTCAGAAATTCTCTTTCGGTCTTGTGCCCTGATACTTTCATTACATCAATAGTGGGGATCCCGGCCAGGTACATTAAAGTACAACCCGTCCTTCTGCAGGTATGTGTTTTTATCATTTCATTTTTTGGTACCCATTTTTTGACTTTCAAACCTCCCTTTATCTCCTCAACTTCAATCTTTTCTGTTATCCCTGCCATAGCACCGATTTTTTTAATATGTAAATTCAATTTTTGCTCCCAGATATGAGGCACCTGGTAATCATATTTCTTTAAGATCTCTTCCAGTTCCGGCCGTATGGGAATGATAACCCGTTCCCTTGTCTTGGACTGGATCAGGTCAATGACTTTAAACCCTTCATCCATTTGCCTGACATTTGCAGGGCCTATTTTTGAATAATCTGAAAACCGTTGTGCTGTATAACACCCTATCAGAAAAACATCTCTTGCCACCTCTAAAACTTTATTATCTGAAAGATCCAGTTCACTGATCCGGTCCAGTTCCGATTCAGTCAGGTATATATTCTGTACCTGGGTTTTTAATACCTTGAATTTCTTCCTGTCAGTTTCAGTATTGCTGTGTAAACCCTCATCCCGGGAAAGTCTCATTAAGGTTTTCAGGTTTTTGATGTTCCTTCCGATTGTATTTGGAGAATAACTCTTTTTCAGGAAGAACTGAACAAACTGATCATAAAAATCAATGTTGATATCATTAAAATTCAGTTTAACCCTTTTATCTTGCTGATACAGATCAAACTGCACTTTGAATGCTTTGAAATTTTTGATTGTACTGTATTCGTATCGTTTGCTTTCGTTATTATGTACATATGTTCGTTCTCCCGATTCAACCTCTTTTATGAATCTGTTTATATACTGATTCAGGTTTTCATTTTGAGTGCCTGGTTTATTGTGATGCTCATCAATGATTGATTTTAACCAGTCCTTTGTTATGGTTCCCCCGGATCCTGCCAATTCATTGAACTGGTTCAGGATATTGTTTTTCATCGTCCGTAGCTTGTTTTCAATCTTGACTTTATCCTTTTCGGTGAATACATCGTCAAAAACAATCTTTGGCTTAAATGCCTGGCTTTTATTGCTCCAATATTCGGGATAAATTTTAATGGGAATAGGTACGATTATATCTGTTTCACGGCCATTGATAAAACGCAGATACATTGTTGCCAGGCTTTGTTTTTTATCTGATTTGACAAGTAATTTAATCGTTGCCATGGGTCAAAGTTTAAATTATGTAGTCCCAAATTAAAAAACTTTCCCGACATTTTCCCGACAATTGACTTAATTTTAATTAATTTTTATTAACAACCCTTTACTTTTATATTCTGAAAGCCTTGTATTTTCAGGCATTGAGTATAAAAATTGAAAAACCTCAATTAAGTATTTTGATGTTCGCCAGAGACCTCAAAATTAAATCCTATCTACATTGATATACAATGTGATAGGATTTTTTAGTGGTAACACTCTTATCCATGTTATAACTATACCAATCCTTTAATTGTCAAAATACTTTCGTTTGAAATACAATGCAACGTTCACAAGCAGAATCAATACAGGGACTTCTACGAGCGGACCGATCACCGCAGCAAAGGCTTCCCCTGAATTAATCCCAAATACTGCTATAGCCACCGCTATTGCCAGTTCAAAGTTATTACTTGCAGCAGTAAACGCAATAGTGGTTGTCTTTGGGTAATCCGCCCTGATCCATTTCCCCATAAAGAAAGAAACAAGGAACATGATCACAAAATATATCATCAGAGGAATAGCGATCCTGACAACATCCAGGGGTATTTTAACGATATATTCACCTTTGAGGGAAAACATTACGATAATTGTGAAAAGCAAGGCGATCAAGGTTAATGGACTGATTTTAGGAATGAAATTGTAGTGATACCAGGTTTTATTTTTTACCCTGATCAGCATATATCGAGTTAAGAATCCAGCGAGAAAAGGAATACCCAGGTAAATAAAAACACTTTTCGCGATCTGCCCAATGGTTACATCCACAGTAAAGGATTCCAAGCCGAACCAGTTTGGCAGCAGGGTGATAAAAACATATGCATAAAGGGAAAAGAAAAGAACCTGAAAAATTGAATTGAAAGCTACCAATCCTGCAGCATATTCAGAGTCCCCTTTTGCAAGATCATTCCAGACAAGTACCATTGCAATACACCTTGCCAGTCCGATCATGATCAATCCAGCCATATAATGCGGGTATTCGTGCAGAAAGATTATTGCTAATACAAACATCAAAATAGGTCCGATGAACCAGTTTTGAATAAGTGAAAGAAGGAGCACTTGTCGATCCCGAAAAACATCTTTTAGTTCTTCATACCTTACTTTTGCAAGGGGCGGGTACATCATTATGATCAAACCGATAGCTATCGGAATATTGGTTGTGCCCCTGCTCATGCTGTTCCAGAATTGAGCTATATTGGGAAAAAAATACCCAGACAACACTCCGGTTAGCATTGCGGCAAATATCCAGAGCGTCAGATACCTGTCAAAAAATGACAGTTTTTGAGTCGTTCTTTCCATGAAATATCCGTTTGAAGTTTTGAAAAATAAGAATCTTCCTCCCTGTGTAATGTATGTTTATACTTATTTTTTATAACCTGATACTGTAATGCTAAAGATCCCTGTCTCTTCATTCTGAACATGCGAAATTTCCTCTTTTGTTAAAAATTTATCCAGAATATCGGCCGGTATTGATATTTCCTTAAGCTTGTGGATAGTAATATTCTTGAATCCCTGTTTATTTATTATTTTCGGGTATGCCTCCATTCCGACTGCTCCGGAAATGCAATCCGCATCCAAGGCCCAGATCAGCATCGGGATGATATCCTGCCAGTTTTTCATAATTCTCGCTGAAAACTGCATATTCATCTGTCGAACAACATCCCGCTGTGGAGCAACAAGATGTTTCATAAGTGTTTTTGGACTGCTCCGCGATCTTTCCGTATTTATCTTTTACTATTAATTTCAGGTCTTCCGGTTTCATATTATTGAGGTTATAATTGATCCTTGTTGAAAACAGGCTTTCATCTGTTTTGAAGTCATTAAAGTTGAGGTTTTATCTGATCAAAATATAATTTCTTAAAAACTGTTTTTATTTCATCCCTAATCCTTCGGAACTGGCTCCAGATAAATTCATCGCTTCCGGTCATTTTGGAAGGATCTTCGAAACTCATATGAAGCCGATGGCTTACTTTTCCCAGAAAGACAGGGCATGTTTCGTTCGCATCGTCACATACTGTAATGACATAATCCCATTCATCGTTCAGATATTGATCGACATGCTCAGGTTTGTGATCACTGATGTCAATGTTATTCTCGGCCATGACCCTGACCGCTTTCGGGTTGATATCCTGAGCCGGTTGAGTACCTGCTGACCTGACATCTATATTATTGTCAAATGACTGCAGAAATCCCTGTGCCATCTGACTGCGGCAACTGTTGCCTGTACATAATATCAGAATTTTCATCATAAACTATTTATTATGTCATTGCATTGCATATCTGTCATAAATGATTCAATTATATTTTTAACATGTTTGATCATATGTGAATTAAGACAATAATTGGTTTTCACATTTTTAATTTACCCTTTGACCGGATTCCGGACTTTTAATTTTTTTGAATTTTTTTGAATTCTGATTCACGGTTTTTCAGCTTAGTGGAAGTTTGTTGGAACTGTCTGAAGAAATGCAACCTTTTGTATCCGTGTAATACGGACGTATTATATTATTTTGATTTCATTAATTTGTAATGGATATCAGAAAATATTTTATGTCCAACCGACTCTGTGTGGCATGCATCACAACTCATATTAGCATTGGTATTGCTTATTTTACCTTTATCACTGTGGCATGTCATGCATTCTCTGATTGGTTTATTATCAGCAACATCTGTCATATAAATATTGCTACAATAATTATTTAAAACAATAGTGAGACGAGATGTTACATCACTTGTCAGGCGACGGCACCTTTCTTTTCTTTCATCACTATCTATTTTATATCCTGCTGCCTTTGTCCAGTTTGTGTTAGATGCATGGCACAGGGTTGAATTGGATATAGCCGGGGGTGGTGTGAAATCTTTAATTGCCACTTTAGGCCTGAATTCCGGGAGCTTAGCCTCTTCGTACCATCTGAAAATTCCTGTGATCAGACTATCCCGGATTATTTGTCGGCAATGAGTAACCCTATGATTGCTGCAGCGCCGTTTAGTGCACCACATATTGTCCCAAAACCGCCGATACCGCCATGACCATATTTCATCATATGAAGCGGAAATGAGGTATAGGGTTCACCAATATTATCAGCTAATTGAGAAATGATGCTACTGCAGGTAGCATACATGCAACTGCCACTGTCGTAAAACTTATAGGCTAACTCAGCAGTTAAAGCAGGATCCAGAGGATAATAAATCCAATTAGATTGGGTATCACTGAATTTCAGCTTCTGAGGTTCTGCAAGAGGCTGGTATTCTGGCTTGAACGCATTAGAGAGCGTAATCATGCCGGCTCCACTTCCAACAACTGCACCGGCAGCTATTTTTATTGCTTTGCGTCTGTCCATATACTATATTCTAAAATTGTGATTAAATAGACTTATAATAAATCAAAAATAAAATGGGAGGGGATTATGGTTTCAATTTGTCATACAAGGGAATCAGTTTGCCGGAAAAAAACTCCCTTATGCTATCTTCGTGTTCGGCAATGGGTTTGACCGGAATCAGGTCAATCACCTCTTCTTTTGCCAGTCCTGAACTATAAAAGAGATGTATGGCTGCCAGCATTGTTTCCTTCACAGCCTCTTCAGATTCTTTTTTGCTAAGCCCGGTTTCCTGCCCGATTTCCTCAAGTTTTTCCCACTGGAACCAGAAATATGTCGGTAACATGGCCGAAACGATTGCATAAGATTCCAGTTTCGCTTCTTCCACCTCAAAAGTTTTACCCAGAACATAAAGGATCTTCATTAAAAGCTGTTTTTCATTTTCAGGAAAGGCCTCCGCAAAACAAACCGGATTAAATCCTTGATTGATGAATGATGTGGCATTGGGAATCATGCGGACAATCTTTTCTGCATTCAGTTTTTCAGATATCTTCCGGATGCTGATTTTTGGAGCAAGGGAAATGATGACAGCATCTTTGGAAATATATTCACTGATTTCACCGAGGGTTTCCATAATTGCAGGTGGATGAAGCGCAACAAATACAATATCCTTTTTAGCAACTTGTCCCAATTCAGATAAAACAATCTCCGGATAAGAATGATGCAGCTTTCCGGCAATCTCGCCATTGGTTTCAAATACATCAATGCTTTTGAAAAGAACGTTTTCATTCCTGAAGGCCTGCAGGATAATTTTTGTGATCCTGCCACCACCAATAAATCCAAGAGTTCTTGTTTTCATAGTATTCGGTTTAATTGTATTTGACAATTCTCGTTTTCATAATAATATATTTAATGAATGGTTTGACAAAATTCGCCTATACCCTTAAGGTTTAAATACAATCCAAATCAGTTGGAGTTACAAACGGAATTATCCTTCTTTAACGGCCTGCAATCGGTTCGTTTTTCTCTCAGAGATTCCACAAGATTATAAAAATCAAGTAAATATTCTCTTACCATCAAAATATTTTCATCGTTTAGCCTGTAATTCTGACAAATGCCTTCAGACGTACTGGTAATAAGCCCGACTTCCTTCAGTTTCGACATGTGTTTCGATACGGTCGATTTACATATAGGCAAACGGTTTGAGATACTATGTGCTGGGCAATTATTGTATTTTGCCAGGTGCAGTACGATTTGCAGTCTTGCAGGATGGGAGAGGGCATCAAGCAATGGTGCAAGTTTCAATGTTATGTCCTGATAGGTTAATGTTTCCATCTTTTAATTGCCTTTCATTTCATTTTCCAACCAGTGTTCCAGTGTGCTTTTTACCGGGATTTTGCCATGCACCAGTATTTTTCCGTTAACAACCAGTCCAGGTGTCAAATAAACACCATACTTGCCGAATTCGTTATAATCGGTTATTTTTTCAATACTGGCAGTCAATTTCTTCTCTGACACTATTTCCTTGCAAAGATTTTCGAGCCTTACACAATTTGCGCAACCTGCCCCAATGACTTTAATATCTAAAATATTATTAAAATTTAAAGAGTTACATTTTATTTTCAAATAATACTTGAAGTGAATTGTTGACCGTATCCAATACAACGGCCTGTTTTTTAAACCCTGTCGCCATTATGGCCCCGGTAACTTCCCTGGCGGTAATGCCTGCTCCCTTTACCTGCCTGATCCGCATGCGGGTGCAATTATTGGAATTCAACACGGCTGCTGCAGCAATACCTGCCAGAAGTTTATACTTTTTAAGTATAGCTTGGTAATTGTCGTTCTTAAAAAGCATGGCCTTTTCGTCCATTTGCATTTTGGCAAATTCAGGGGTAAATTCTATTAATATATCCATTGGTGGTTTTTCCACATCAACATATTATATATGAGGGTTATCATAAATTACCATATATTAATCCGCTTAGGGTTGCCATAATAACAACCAGTATTACGTAAACAAAAGTTTTTTGAGTTCCCAGAACATCCCGGATAACCAGCATGTTGGGCAATGACAGTGAAGGGCCAGCCAGCAGTAAAGCCAGAGCAGGACCTTTTCCCATTCCTGAAGCAATCAGTCCCTGTAAAATAGGCACCTCAGTGAGTGTTGCAAAATACATGAATGCTCCAACAACAGAAGCGAATAAATTTGAAAGAACAGAATTCCCGCCCACAAGTGCAGCAATCCATTCATCAGGTATCACTCCTGGTATTGATGTGCCGTTGTGTGTGGACCCCAGCAGAAAACCGGCAATAACCACACCTATAGCAAGAAGGGGCATTATTTGCCTGGCAAAATCCCAGGAAGCCAGTGTCCATTCCCTGTTCTCAGGTTCGTTTTTGTCGTTTAATGTGATGATGCTTAATGAGATGATACCAAAGAGCATAGGGACCAGCGGTGCCAGCTTATCATTGTTAATAAACCCGGAAGCCAGCAATGCAGAAGCGATGGTTGTGACAGCGGCCAGCAGCACCCACTGCCATTTTATTTTCAATATTCTTATCAGGGAATAACCAAGCAGGACACTGAAAAATCCGGTAATATACCATTTGCATGACCAGATATAGAACCAGATACTTGTCGTATCATCCTCACCGGGTTTCCCCCAATTTGCAAAAACGAGGATTAGAACCAGAACAAAGAAATGAAAGGAAGTCTGCCACATAGGTCGTTTTTCAGGCTGAGGGGAAATGTTCATTTGTTCTTCACGTTTAACCTTTTCTTCTTTATTGTAAATCAGTGACATTACAATTCCAATTACAATGCTGAATGCCACAGCCCCTGTCACTCGGGCTGCACCCATTTCAAATCCCAGAATGCGTGCAGTAAGAATAATGGCAAGAATGTTGATGGCCGGACCCGAATACAGAAAAGCAATTGCAGGGCCCAGACCTGCACCACGTTTGTGAATGCCGGCAAATAACGGCAGAATAGTACAGGAGCATACGGCTAAAATAGTGCCCGAAACAGCTGCAACCGAATAAGCCAGCCACTTTTTTGCATTGGCTCCGAAATATTTCAGCACTGACCCCTGACTTACAAAAACGGAGATCACACCGGCAATAAAAAAGGCGGGCAAAAGGCAAAGCACTACATGCTCGCGGGCATACCATTTCACAAGGTCGAGCATAGCCGTTATGGCAGTGTTAAAACGGGCGCTTTCAATGGGAAGAAAGAATGCAAATGCAAATACAACGATTATCCAGATGAGAATTTTTATTTCTTTTTTTGTTTCCATATGATTCATTTCTGCCTTTCATGACCTTTCTGCCGGTATGCAGGTTTTAATAACTACCTGTCGCAGCAACTGGTAAAAAAAATATGTGAAGGTTTAATAATTCACAATGTTGTCATTAATAATAAAATTATGAAGATCATTTTTATTGTTTCCATGCTTATGGAGGGTTAGTTATTATTGGTTAATATTTCTTTTAATTCTGCGGATGATGGTATACGACCGCTTAACACGACATTATTGTTGATGACCAGAGCTGGTGTATGCATTACACCATACTCCATTATTCTTACAATATCATCGACTTTACTTACATAAGCAGTAACCTTTAGTTCTTCAAGCGAATCCTTCACTGCTTTTTCAAGTGCTTTGCACCTGGGACAACCTGTCCCCAAAATATTTATTTCCATATTGATTAGAATTAATATCTTTGTTCGCTGTTCGTAAAACAACAAACAAATATATTAAAATATTGTAAGTATCGAACGAACTTTAATAAATAATCTATGATTATCTCTATCTTTTGTTGGGGAGCTATCATAATTTCAATATAAATCACTATTATCCGACTACAAATAAAAATCAGAAAAAACCCTTTCAGCTTCAGCCATATCTTCCTTGCTCGGTGTGGTCTTAATAAGACCTCAATGTCCGTTAGATCCCCTGAAAAATCAGGGGGTCTTTATGTTAACGGGACCACATGTGGGAATTTTGTGACAGTATTGAAAAAGCAATCATCTACTTAAAAATGATTCTTTTCGGCTTATTGGGTAACTGATTTATTCCGGAAGGTCGATTTTAGGTTCTTCGTCCACCTGAATGCCCGGGGACTTTAATTTTTCCTTATAATATTTGATCGAAACACTTGTAATATCCTGAAGATCATTATACTTTCTTTACAACTCTGCTGTCCGTTTGCCAATTCTAAAAGCATCATCCCCAAGCTTGCCAAATTTCAGCGGTAATTCCTCATGTTCCTACCGGAGTTTATGCAGTTCGTGCTCTTCGTTGAGAAACATTTTTCCCTGATCCGGAAAGAGAAAGGTCGGATTAACTTAATTGAACAATCCCGACGAAGTCGGAGGGTTTCATACCCCATAGCTTGCTGCGGAATAAGTTTTCAAAGCTTGATTTGGGGTCTCATACCTGTAATTGTAATATTTTTGTTACGAATTTGTAACATGTGTGTAAGAAATGTTTTATTATTTCGTAAAAAATTAACAACAAGCTTAGTATCAGATGATGCAAAATTTTGGATTCAGGATTCTGGTCGTTGATGATGAAGATGACATATGTGAAATCATTAAGTTCAACCTGGAATCAGAGGGATTTCATGTTGACACAGTTAATTCTTCGGAACAGGCTTTGAAAATGAAACTTAATGAATACGACCTTTTTCTGCTGGATATCATGATGAAAGGTATGTCGGGTTTTATGCTGGCAGATGAATTGCGAAAAAAAAAGCAACTGGACAAGCCCATCATATTCATGACTGCAAAGAATTCAGAAAATGATAAGCTAACGGGCTTCACTCTGGGAGCTGATGATTACATAACAAAACCATTTTCAATCAGGGAACTGATAGCAAGGGTAAAGGCAGTGCTGTCCAGATCGGGATCAGATTTAATATCAAAAGGAAATGATAAAAAGTTGAAATTTCTTGGGCTTGAGATGAATCTTGATAAAAAGAGACTTTTTGTGGATGGGGTTAAAACCAATATAACACCTAATGAATATAGGATCTTACAGCTTCTGATGAAGAGTCCGGGTACTACTTTTAGCCGGGAACAGATACTGAATTATGCATGGCGGGATGTTACTGTAATTGACAGGACCGTTGATGTGCACATTACCCGTTTAAGAAAAAAGCTGGGTAAATACGGGAAACATCTGATCAGCAGATCAGGGTACGGATATTGCCTTGAAATCGATTAGCTTATTAACATGAGTTTTTCTTCCTATAATAAGAAGTGGCTTGTTTATGTAGTTTCTTTCTTTGTTTTTTTTGCGACCATATTACTGATCATACAGTATCGACATGAAAAGAACATTCGTATTGATGCACTGAATGACGAAATGAACAATTACGTCGGTTTAATTGAAAGGTATATTCAAAAGTATCAGTTATACTACAGTAAATCCTATTCAGAACTAAATATACTTGAAGATCTGATCCCGGGTAATACACTGAGAATAACCTTAATCGCACCCTATGGTGTGGTATGGTATGATTCGCAGGTCGAAGACTTCAGTACAATGGAAAACCATCTGTACCGTCCTGAAATACAGGAGTCACTTAACAAGGAATTTGGTACAGACATTCGTGTTTCGGCAACAACAAAAATAAAATACTACTATTATGCAAAACATTTTGACAGATATTTTATCAGGATATCTGTTGTATATGATATTGAAGCAAGGCAGTTCATCCAGCCCGATATGATCTTCATGATGTTTGTCGTGTTGATCTTATTAATAACTTCATTCAGTGTTGTTTTAATCACGGACAAATTTGGAAAATCGATCAGCACATTGCGTGAATTCACACTGAGGGCTTTTGCAAACAAACCTCTTGAAGAAGGTCTTGTATTTCCCGATAATGAACTGGGCTCCATCGGACAGGAGATAATTGAGATTTACCAGAGACTGAACCAGTCGAAAGAGGATCTGCTGTCGGAACGGGAGAAACTCATCAGGCATATTGACCTTCTTGAAGAAGGTGTTGCCATTTTCTCCAAGGATAAGCATATGATTGTCAGCAACAATCATTTTATGCAGTTTATCAATCATATCAGCGATCGCAGGTTGTATTCAGCAGAGGGTTTTTTCATGATTAAAGATTTTAAACCGTTGTTCGCTTTTATCAATAAGTATATTCAGAATGAAGAGGAAGATCCCGCAGATCCTCAGCCTGCATATGAGATCAGTATAAACAAAAGCGGTAAGTATTATGTTGTAAGGAGCATTGTCTTTCAGGATAGAAGTTTCGAAGTTTCAATCCAGGATGCAACCAAACCTGCGAAGCGTAAACTGCTGAAACATGAGCTCACCGAAAACATTGCACATGAGTTGAAAACGCCGGTAAGCTCCATTAAGGGTTTACTTGAAACAATTATTGAAAGTAATCCAGATGAGGAAAAAACACTTGATTTCTTGCGCAGGGCTTATTCTCAGTCATGCCGGCTGGCCGAACTGATTAATGATATCTCTTTGCTCACAAAAATTGAGGAAGCCGGAAGTCTGTATGAGATCGAGACCATTGATCTTCATGAGATCATCAACGAAATCAGGCAGGAAATACAACCCAGTCTGGATGAACATCATATAAAATTAAAAACCGACCTTGGAGGTAAATTGCTATTAAAAGGCAATCCGGTGTTGATGTACTCTGTGTTCAGGAACCTGATTGATAATGCCATAGGTCATGGAGGCATGGATATCACCATAAATATCGAAAAATACGCGGAAGATTCGAAATTCTTTTATTTTTCATTTTCAGATAATGGAAGGGGAGTTCCGGATGATGATCTGCCAAGGCTTTTTGAGCGCTTTTACAGGGTTAATAAAGGACGTGATCGCAATAAAGGTGGTACGGGACTCGGACTTGCCATTGTGAAAAATGCCGTTGAGTTTCATAAAGGTGTTATTTCCGTAAAAAATCGCAATGAAGGAGGACTGGAGTTCTTATTCACCATTTCAAAAAAATTGCGGTGAGTTGTTTATCAATTCATCACCTGATCCATTCATCATTTAATCACAGAATAAAATTATTACATATACCCCGTTTGGTCTATTAAATAACCCTAAAACACTAATCTGTTAAGGTATAGATCTTTAATGGTAATAAAATGGTACTTGAGATCACACATAGAGACATCAACGGAATTAGTTATGAGTAATTATTGAATCACTTTGTATGACTAACGGAACGATAAAAACACCTGCCGATTGTTAATAACAATCTTTGAATATTGTTTTTCAATTATTTACTGCTGTTCATTTCTTTTACACTGCTTAATAATACTTTAATCACACGGTAACATTTTCTTAATATTCCGGGAATAGCTTTGCATCAGTTATATCAGGTAATTTATAAATGAAATTTGATGCTATGAAAAATCCAATTAAATTATTTTTGTTGCTGGCCGGTTTTGCGCTGATATTCAATTCATGCGAGGAAGAAACAACATTCAGTGTTCCTTCAGTAACCGCACCGTCAACACAGACTGCTGAAGCAGGAACTTCGATCGACCTGACCTTTAACTTTTCTGCCGAAGCAGGCTTCAAGACCTCAGCACTGGTGGTTACGAACGGCAATGCAGTTGTCACCGGTGAAGCCACAAGCAGTGCAAAATCCGGCACCATCGCTGTATCATATACAGCAGGAAATACTGTGGGCGCCGGCTCGGTTACGCTTACAGTCACCGATACGGAAAATCAGTCCGGATCAGCCACGGCCGTCATCAGCGTGGTTGAAGAGCAAATCATCTTTTCGGTAACCGGAAACATTACGCAGAATACCACATGGGAAACCGGTAAAGTGTATCTACTGGAAAGTCGTGTTTCAGTTTTAAATGGTGTTACGCTGACTATTGAACCGGGTGTGATTGTCAAGGGGCAGGCCGGTACCGGTCCTAATGCCACGGCTCTTTTGATTGCACGCGGAGGCACCCTGATGGCTGAAGGTACTGCAAATTCCCCTATCATTTTCACATCGGTCGCCGATGAGATCATGCCGGGTGAAGTGTCAAGCCCGAATCTTGATCCTGATCTGAACGGGCTTTGGGGTGGACTGATAATCCTTGGAAACGCTCCCATCTCCGCCGATGCGGCTTCCGTTCAGATTGAAGGCATTCCTCCATCCGATCAGAACGGCCTGTACGGTGGTACAAATCCTGCCGATAATTCGGGAGTGATCCGTTATGTATCGATCCGTCATGGCGGCAGCAACATCGGTGAAGGAAACGAGATCAACGGACTGACACTGGGCGGTGTGGGTTCAGGAACTGTTATCGAAAATATTGAAGTTGTGGCAAACCAGGACGATGGTATAGAATGGTTCGGCGGTACTGTAAATGTTACCCATGCACTTGTATGGAATGCCGGTGACGATGCAATTGACGCTGACCAGTCATGGGGCGGAACACTGGATAATTTCATCGTGGTAAATCCCGGCGATGAGTGCTTTGAGCTGGATGGCCCGGAAGGTACCCTGGAAGCCAAATATACGCTTCAAAACGGCTCTGTATATGCAGGTAATGCTGAAGGACTTGTCGACAATGACGCCAACACATGGGTGGATATGGACGGTATTTATTTCTTCGGGTTGAATGCCGGACAGGATTTTGATCAAATCCCGATCGACTATGTCTGCAGTTTCATGAATTTTGAGGTCACCTTGCCTGAGGGAACTGCTGTAACAGATTTCTTTCAAGATGGCAGTGATGCTTTTGTTACCGTTGTAAATGCCGGAGAAAATACCGTTGGAGCCGATGTCTCCGCCTTCGACGGCTGGTCATGGGCTGCTGCTTCAGGAGCGCTCGACGATACCGGTTTTTAATAGCAATTATCAATTCTATATATATGTCAAGCTTAAAGAACCCGGAGGTTATTAATGACCTCCGGGTTTGAATCCAGAACAATAAAGTTTAAACGATTATGCGTACAAAAAAAATTTTTACCCTGATTTGTTTACTGTTTGCATATCTCCTTTTGCATGCCGCTGACAGTGGCATAATCAGAGGGACAGTCATAGATGATGCAACCGGTGAATCGCTTCCCGGCGTGACCGTTTACATCGAAGAAGTCTTAACAGGCACGATGACCGATCTTGACGGTGCATTCAATCTCAACCTTGATCCCGGCAAATATGATCTCAGAATATCATTTGTTTCATACGAAACGATCATTATTGATGATCTTGAGGTAAAATCAGGAGAAGTAATCCTTCTGGAAGAACTGCGTATGAAAGAAGCATCCATAGAAATTGAAGAAGTTGTCATTACTGCGGGACGGGTCAGGAATACGGAAACAGCCCTGCTCACCATCAAACAGATATCCCCCAACCTGCTGGACGGCATTTCAGCTGTTAACTTTAAGAAAATAGGAGACCCGGACGCAGCATCCTCCATGAAACGTGTTCCCGGTGTGTCCGTTACGGGCGGAAAATATGTATATGTGCGCGGACTGGGTGACCGCTATACCAAGACCATCCTTAACGGAGTGGATATTCCGGGTCTGGATCCCGACCGCAACACCTTGCAGATGGACATATTCCCCAGCAACATCCTGGATAACATCATCGTTCATAAATCCTTCAGCGCTGAGCTGCCTGCAGATTTCACAGGTGGCGTCGTTGATATTGCGGTCAAGGATTTTCCTGAAACAAAGACAGCCAGCGTTTCCCTGGGAGTTGGTTACAATCCCGGTTTTCATTTTAACAGTGATTACCTGACCTATACCGGAGGGAAAACCGATTTCCTTGGTTTTGATGATGGTACGCGTGCCATCCCGGCCATTGCCAACATACCGTTTTTTGTGGAAGTTGTTGGAAATCCTGATGGAGAACAAGGTGTCCGGTACCGGGAAATTCTTGAAGGTTTTAATCCTGAAATGGCCGCATTTAAACAAAAGAGTTTCATGGATTACAATTTCGGAACTTCTTTCGGAAACCAATCAGCCTTTAAGAAGTTTACACTTGGATACAGCTTTACCCTTTCCTATAAGAACAATACGGAATATTATGAAAATGCTGAATACGGAAGTTACGGACTGCCAAACAGCGGTAGTGAATATGAGATGGATGTGCGTGAATTCCAGCTCGGGAACTACGGAATCAGTAATGTTCTGGTGAGCGGACTGGCAGGTATTGCAATAAAAACACTCCGGTCCAAAGTGCGGATCAACTTGCTTCACTTGCAAAACGGAGAATCCACAGCCGGTATATTCAGTTATAAGGGATCTGACCAGGGTAGCGTTTTCTCAGGTTATCAGCACAATCTGGAATACAGCCAACGATCACTCACCAACCTTCTTTTGAACGGCAAGCATCATTTTATGAATTCGGGCTGGGACATTGATTGGAAATTTTCCCCGACCCTCTCTAAGATTGAAGATCCTGATATACGTTTTACAAGATATGTGGTGGATCAGGGAACTAACAAAATCAATACCGAGTCGGGATTCCCCGAAAGGATATGGCGTAACCTGGAGGAAATCAATTTGTCCGGCATACTGAATGTTTCAAAAGAATTTGAATTCAGGAATCAGAAAGCAGTATTTCGGTTTGGAGGGTCTTACACTTATAAGGAACGTGATTTTGTCATCCGCAGTTTTGCGCTTAACATCAGGAATGTGCCGCTCACCGGTGACCCGAATGAGCTTTTCGATCCTGAAAATTTATGGCCGATGGATGAAAATCCATCAAAAGGCACCACTTACGAGGCTCCGTTCATTCCGACAAATCCAAACCAATTCAGTGCCAGCACGAACTATATTGCCGGCTATTCATCCATTGAATTATGTCCTTTCAGCAATTTAAAAGCCATCGCCGGAGTTCGCGTCGAAAATTTTGTGCAGCGTTATTCCGGAGAAGACCAGCTGGGCAACAACATCCTTGAAAATGATAAGGTGCTTGATGATCTGGATTTCTTTCCATCAGTGAGTCTGGTTTATAACCTGAGCGAAAAACAAAATCTGAGATTTTCTTATTCCAGGACAATCGCCCGTCCATCCTTCAAGGAACTGTCATATGCAGAGATTTATGACCCGATTAACGGACGCACTTTCGTGGGCGGTTTGTTCCGGGATGCCAACGATTTGACCGGCATAGAATATTGGGATGGGAAGTTGGTAAGCACCTATATCAATAATTTTGATCTTCGCTGGGAATTCTACCGGACCGGAGGTCAAATGATATCGGTAAGCGGTTTCTACAAGAGATTTGACAATCCAATCGAGATTGTTCAATACGCGACACAAATCGGGGCTTTTCAACCCCGGAATGTTGGTAATGGCGAGGTTACCGGTACCGAAGTCGAGATCCGCCAGAATCTGATCGGAGGCTTTAATTTTTCTGCAAACCTGACCTATGCCAAATCACGCATCAAAATGAGCAAAACCGAATACAATTCAAGGGTTGAAACCGCCCGTACCGGTCAGATTTTTGATGAGTACCGCGATATGGCAGGTCAGTCACCCTTTATCATTAACTGCGGTATCTCATACAGTGGAGATTTTAGCGGATTGTGGAACGCAATTGAAGCCGGCCTGTATTACAATGTTCAGGGACAAACCCTTCAATATATAGGCATAGCCGACCGTCCGGACATATACTCCAAGCCATTCCACAGCCTGAACTTCAATTCAAATATGAGTCTGGGCAAAAACAACCGCCTTCAGACCGGTTTTAAGATCTCAAACATCCTGAATGCCAGGAACGAATCGGTCTTTAAATCGTTTAAAGCTGATGATCAATATTTTAACCGGCTGCATTCCGGCACCAGCTTCAGCTTCAGTATGGGTTATAAATTCTTTTGATAAAAAGATCCTTGCCGCAAATCGTTTAAATGAATGTCTTCAAAATAATTGTAACTTTTTGGCATAAAAATATAAATTATGGTTTCACTGTAAAAGGGATTTGAAAAGTTATGAGTTTGTCTGCTGTGTATCTATTTTCGCTGCCATGATGAAATCATTTTCAGACAATCCGGGACCTCAGTATAAATTAACGTCAGGAAATGATCTTCTCCCTCAAAGCCTTCTTTTACAGGAAAGCCATTGATCCCATTCTTTCAGAGCTTCATAGAAGTATACTGGTTCATGTAAAGCAATCAGATCGTGTTCTTGATGTTGCGTGCGGAGCCGGTGCATTGACACATTGGCAATGACGAATTAAGTCAGGCATGTAACGGGTAAAGACATTTCTGAAGAGGTTATAGCAGCTGCAAGGTATGCAGCCCGACGCCGAAAGGCTGATCATGTACTTTTTGAAGTCAGGGACGTTTCTGGACGGTCATATTATGCTGACCGTGAATTTGATATTGCTGTTGCTTCAATGGCGGTCCATAAGTTTGATGCTGGTCCTGCCGTGAAAATCCTTGTTGAGACGAAGAGGATATCCCGAAAGGTGATCATTGCGCCTGTGCATAAAAATATGGCATTCTATTTTTTATCCTGTTTGTTGCGCAGGATATTAATGGCGCATAAATAACCACCATAGACAGCCCCTGAGAAGCCGCCTCCCGTTTTTCCCCAGGCAGAAGCAAAATAAAGATTATCAGGAAGTTCTGAAGTATCGATAATTTTTCTTGATGGTGTTTGTGCAAAACCGTAGACGGCACCCCCGGGATTAAGCGTGTAGCGTTTGAGGGTGAGCGGTGTACCCACCTCACGGTATTCAATGATATTTCCAACTCCGGGGATCAGTTTTTCCAGTCTTTCAATAAAGACTGAAGCCACCAGCTCTTTTTTTGAAATATACTTTTTCCTGTCAAGGCCTTCCCAGGAATTCAAATAATCAATGCAGCATATTGTACCGACACCTTTGCCAGGGGGAGCCAGCCCTGAATCAACCTGACCATAGTCGATAAATGTGAAGCTTCGTGATGTGAATTCATCCTTATTATTTTTAAGGATATCTTTCTGTGATTTTATAGTACTGTCGTAGATAAATGTCGAATAATACCTGTATCCCAGATCCTTAACAGGCTTATTGAAACCAAGATATATTGTCAGCAGTGACGCTCCTGTTTTCTGATGCTGCAATTCATTTTTTAATTTACTGCCATATTCCTCTGACAGAAGATCTGCAACATTAGGCATAGCAGTATTTGCAATTATATCATTTGCTGAGGCCTCAATATTGCCGGTTCCGTGCAGATTTTTTCTTTTGAAAAGAATCCCTGTCACTTGATGACCTTCAGTTTTGATACCGGTCGCTATATGGTTTAAAAGAACCTCACCACCGTGATTCCTGATAAAATCTGCAAGATGATCCGACAACTTTTGCGAACCTCCCTTAATAAAACTTGCTCCGCCAGTGAAATAGCTTCCCTGAGATATTGAGTAATAAGCAAGAGAGAGGGAATAGGGATCATCGTGGAAATATCCAAGATTGCCAAGAAGTATAAGCTTCAGGTCCTCGTTTTTAATTATTGAGTCAAGAAATTCTCCAAGACTTCTATCCTGCTGTTCATTTTCAAGGACTTTCTTTTTAGGTTTCAGGATCTGATCAAAATATGCTTTAATGCCACCGGTTTCTCCGGGGAAAAGTCGGGATAATCTTTCCGCAGCAACCTCAGGATCATGGGGTATGGTCACATCAAAACGATCATTTTTAAACCTGTAGAATTCAGGTAACCGTATGAACTCCAAATTCTTAAATACATCAAGATCGTTGAATATCTTTGTCTTCATATCCCCTGGTGAGGGACCATACATCTCATGCAACCCCACTTCAAGAATGAAGTCGCCCCTATTAAATGTAGTTGCATACCCTCCCGGACGATCATGCTGTTCTATCAGAAGCACCTTTTTCCCTTCACGGGAAAGTTTCGCCCCCGCGGTCAATCCGCCAAGTCCAGCACCGATGATGATTACATCATATTTCATCATATAATTTTAAATTGTCTTTAATGTGTCTTGAACAGCCAGTTTACAGGTTTAAATTGTTTAGTCACTCCCGTCTGACGGAATCGGGTATCGCCTGAATTCTTTTAATCTGTCAAACAGGTATCTGTATGTAATATAGTTCTTTACAGGCATACAGCCAACTGCAGTAAATAGCTTTTTCATCCTTGGGTTGAAATCCGCAACCCATGAGAACTCAATTTCAGTATAGTGCGGTTTATTCCTGAGTACTTCTGACAGTTTATGTATGAATGCAGATTCAATACCGCGATTCTGATATTCTGGTATGACACCCATGAGCAAACCTTTTGCCCGTGTCATTGTATTTCTTTTTTTTAGCCACATGAACTTTAGCATGCTGATCACATCGAGTTTACCGTCAAGGTGTTTCAGGATCTGGTTCACGTCAGGGAACATAAGGAATATTGCGACAGGTTTGCCTTCAAAATATGCGAGCCAGATAAATTCCTCATCAACAACAGGCCTGGCTTTTTTCAGAGTAGCCTTAATATATGCCGGATCAAGAAGTTCAAAATGTTTTTTGAAAGAAGCCCATGCTTCATTAAACACCACGGCAAAGTCGTTCGTATATTTCTCCTCTTCTTTCCATGTAAAATGCCGGAACTCATAACCTGGTTTATGGGGTATACGTTCTGCAATTTTCTTAAATCTTTCCGGCAAGGATTTTGTGATGTCAAGATGAAATCCCTCCATTTGATAGTATACCTGAAAACCATATGATTCAAAAAGTTCCTGGTAATACCGCTGATTATACGGTACATCAAATGAAGGATGTGTAAATCCATTTACCAGCAGACCCCAGTATTTATCAGTCTCTCCAAAATTTATGGGGCCATCCATTGCTTCCATTCCATTTTCTTTCAGCCACTCTTTTGCCGTATCAAAAAGAAGAAATGCAGCATCTTTATCATCTTTACATTCAAAAAAACCAATACCTCCTGTTGGTTGTTCATATGAATTTGCCAGGTTATAATCAATAAAAGCAGCTATTCTTCCGGTCAATCTGTTTTTTTCGTCAGTCAGGACCCACCGTTCAACGATTCCATGCTTGAAATATGTATTTTTAAAGGGATCGAATACAGCTTTAATATCCTTATCGAGAGGACACACCCATATTTTGTCGTTCTTGTTGATCATCCGGGCCGTATCAAGAAACATCCCTTCCGTTTTTCTGTCAGCGACTCTAAGCAGATTCATAAGAATAAGATTATAAAAACTTTTATGTTATTTTTTGTAGATCTGTGAAATGAGGTCTTTGTATTGATCAGAGATAAATTGCCGCTTAAGTTTTAATGTCGGTGATAATTCTCCAGTTGCCGGTGTCCATTCTTCCGGAACAAGCCTGAACCTGTTCAGTCTTTCATGAGGACTCAACTTCTTATTCAGGTTCTCAATTTCAGAAGAGAAGAACGACTGAACGGCTGGTTGCAGAATCAGTTCCTGATGATCTGAGAACACAATTTTTTTTGATTCTTTCCAGTCGTCAAAATACTTAAAATTGGGTGATATTAAAGCACTTGCATACTTTTCATGTGCGCCGATGACCATAATCTGATCTATAATGGGGGATTCTTTGAAAATATTTTCAATCATCTGAGGTGCAATGAATTTACCGTTCGAGAGTTTGAAGATTTCGTTTTTCCTGTCGGTCACCATAAGAAATTTCCCGTCTTCGATATGTCCGATATCTCCGGTATGGAACCACCCGTCTTTGTCAAAGGCCAGTCTTGTCAGTTCAGGGTCCTTGTAATAACCGGGTGTGACATTTGGGCCTTTGCATAATATTTCTCCGTTATCGGCTATTTTAATTTCCACGTTTTCTATCACCGTTCCAACTGAACCAAGCCTGACATTCCCTTTCTCTGTCCTGTTGATTGTGATAATGGGAGAAGTCTCGGTAAGACCGTACATATTTATTATTTTAATCCCTGCTGACCAGAATATCCGTTCGAGTCTGGACTGCAGACTGGCTCCGCCGCAACCGACTATCCTGACATTGCCACCCAGTGCCTGACGCCATTTGCTGAATATAAGCTTATCTGCAATTTTCAGTTTGCTTTCGTACAACCAGCCGTTTTCGCCAAATGGTTGATACTTCAGCCCGAGGCCGACAGCCCAGAAAAATAACTTTTTCTTTATGCCTTCAAGCTTATTACCTTTTGAAATAATGGCATCATAAAATTTTTCAAGCACCCTTGGAACGGCGTCGAAACCATCCGGTTTAATTTCAGCCATGTTTATGGCGATTGAACCCATATTTTCAGCATAATATATGCTTGTTCCGCTATACTGGGTCTGGTAATTGCCCATCCTGCCTCCAACGTGGCATAAAGGCAATATGCTGAGATATTTATCTTGCGGTTTTAGTTTGAAGACGGATGCTGCAGACAGGAAGTTGCTTACCATATTCCTGTGAGTAAGTATTACACCTTTGGCCTTACCTGTTGTTCCGGATGTATAGATCAGTGAAGCAAAATCATCAGGACGGATGGTACTTTTTATTGCCTCGACAGTCTGGCTATGTTTCAGCGAGCTTAATTTACCCTCTTCAATGATTTTTTTCCAGTTCTTTACTCCGTCTATCTCATCGAAGGAATAAATTTGAACAGGCTGGCCGGAAGCTGCGGCTGCAATACTCACAGTTTTATACAATTTCTTATCGGATACAATGATGAGTTTCGCTTCACTGTGGTTAATAATATATTGATAATCAGCCGTACTGAGGGATGTAAATACCGGGACGTGAACAACCCCAATCATTAACATGCCCATATCAGCAAAGTTCCATTCGGGGCGGTTGTTCGATACGGTTATGATCTTGTCGCCCTTTTTTATGCCCATATTCAGGAGGCCATAGCTAAAGTTATATGAGTAATCAAGATAATCGCCCGAGCTGTATTTTACCCATACACCATTCTGCTTGCTGCAAAGAGCATCTTCTTTTATAAAGTACTCCCTGTACCGGTTAAGAAGATCAAAAGTCCGCTCTACATTCATGTGTATATAATATTGTTTTTAATAGTTGTATTCAATTCGCGATGAACCCGGAAGGGCTCAGCGAAACAATCAGCATGTCATTAAATGATCTTAAGATCTGACAATTATTGCAATATAAGAATTTTCTGAATTGAGTGTTTTATTCGTGAAACTCAAACTTTAAAAGTGAAACGCATTAAAATTTGTAAGTTGCACTTAACCCGACTTCAGTCGGAGGGTTGAATTGGTTACGCCGGGCTCGTAAACTCGGTTTCCCTCAGTTTATTGCGGAAAAAGTTTCCAAAGCTTGCTTTGGGGTTTCATTACCATGATTTAATTTTTAGTGGACACTATGGATGTTTTGTCACAGATCAATGCGTAAAGCCTCTGATGGTTTCAACCTGAGAGCTTTATATGCCGGATAGCCAGATGCAATGATCCCGGCCGTCAATACCATTAAAGTAACTTTCAAGGCAATATCAACATGAATTACAGGATAAACAATGCTATCATATCCGATCCTGTCAATGGCGGCAGCAAATACTGACAAGTCAATTCCTTTTCTGCTGAAAAAGGCTGTCAGCAGATATCCCAGAATAATACCGGTTACTCCGCCTGTGAGTGCGAGAAAGACTGTTTCCATGACGATCATCCGGAAAACCCTGAACTTGTTCATGCCAATTGCCAGCAACATGCCAATTTCCTTTACACGTTCGAGAACAGCCATAAGCATGATGTTCACGATACCAAAAACAAGTGCGATCAGGATGATCCCTATAAAAATGTTCATATACAGATCCATTGTGGTTTCAACCACACTTACTTCAGGCATCAGTTCCCTCCAGGTTTTAATGTCCAGTCCGGGATATTTTTCCTTTAGCAAAACTTTGATGGATTCCAGTTGTTCATGGTCCTTTAAAATGACTGCCAGTTCATGGGCAGCATGATCCTCAATACCCGTCAGTGCTCTCAAATCCTCCATTTTCACAAAAACGTTCATTTCATCGAAATTTGCGTTGGAAGATCTGAAGATTCCTGTTACCCGGAATAATGCTGTGGTTATGGTACCATCAATATGCTGAAGGGTAAGGACAATCCTTGAACCTAAACTTACCGAAAGCTTTTCAGCAAGTCCTTCACCGAGTATTACCGGTGTTTTCCCCTGACCTTCAAAATACGAACCTTCTGTTATTTTGGTAAATAGGTTCGTTACGGTCCTTTCATATTCCGGATCAATACCCGCGAGCTTCACACCTGAACCGGTTTCGGCTGAAGAAGCCATAGCAGTAACCAGCATGCGGGTGGAAACGGCATCAACTCCTTCTATCGTTCTGATTCCGTTGGCAATTCCGGCAGCATCGGGAATGTAGTATTCTTCATCCGGATCTTCAGGAAAGTCCTTATGATGCAATTGAATATGGGATGCTTCGGTTTGTATGGCTGTCAGGATACGCTGGTTAACCATTCCGCGGTAAAAAGACCATACAAATATCCCTGCAAATATTCCTATGGCAATGGCTGCGATAATGACCGAGCTGCGGATCTTATTCCGCCAAATATTTCTCCATGAGATGACTGGTATCATAATTGCAAATTAATTACCCCCTTATGGCGCGCAATATATTCATTTTTAATACATTAAAAAACGGATAACAGGCGATCACGAGGGTGATTGCAAATATTATGATGATTTGCTTAACAAATACTCCTGACATCATGCTGAAGTAATAGACAGGTTCCAGTCCGAAAGACTCAAATGCTCTGGCAATACCGGCGGGTAAAGGAACCGGGTGGTTGACCATGAAGGCAACTACCGGGAAAATGATGAGAAAGCCGGTCAGAACACCCAGAATGCCAATAAAAATGGTTTCATACATCAGGATCCTTTGCAGCCGGATTTTCCGCATACCAATTGCCACCATGATACCCAATTCCTTCTTTCTTTCTGACATCATCATGATAATAGTCCCCAGTATGCCAAAACCGACGACCAGATAAAGTACACCTTTCAGGATGGCTGCAGCGGCCCGGTCACCTTCGATCATGCTTACAAGGTCCGGATGCATTTCCTCCCAGGACAGTATATCATAATGACCACCAAGTTTTTCAATAAGTTTTTGCTTTATGGATTCCACCTGGTTATAATCTTTGGGCATCAGGACCAGCGAAGTGATGTTTTCACCTGTGTCAAAAAAATAACTAGCCTGCCGGAAATCAACATATGCTCCATAACTGTTTAAATTCGGTGACGGGAATATCAGTATCCCCCTGACCGGCATCAGAGCAGCAGCAGTAGCACCATGGTAACCCTGGCTGATCAGTATGAGCGTGTCGCCTGTTTTGACATTCAGGTTCCTGGCAAGATTGCCGGCCAGTAAGATACCGTTGTCTCCTGGGGAAAGATAATAGCCTTCATCAATCCAGCGGGAAAGGCCGGTAAGCCTGTCCTCATTTTCCGGATCAATACCGATCAATGCACATCCCCTTGTATTATCACCGTTGGAGATCAGGGTAAATGCCTCCAGTCGCTTTACCACCTGGCTGATTTCTTCAAAATTGTCAATGATTTCATAAAGCGAATCGGGAGGTTCAAACGAATCGTTGATCGACCTCGATTTCCGGAAGTCGGTATGCAATACCTGAAGGTAACCCGAATAAAACTTAACCACATTATCGATCATTCTGGAATAGGTACCTTCCTGCAGTGAACTCATAAAAGTGGAAAGCATTACGGCCATGATGACAGTCATGACGGTGATCAATGTTCTTTTGCGGTTTCGCCAGAGGTTCCTCCAGGCTATTTTAAATTCACCCATCGATTTAACCCGTTCCCTTTATCATAAAACTTTCGAGTCCCAGTATTCTTTGTCACATAATGTGCCCGCGGAAATTTCTTTCCCATTTTATATTTTATTGCAGTTGGTCTGTTAATTTTTTTTCAGGACATAGAAATAATATTCCCACTTTCCTTTAGCAAAAGCCTTATATGTGTTGAATCTTTTAACTCCTGCAAAATCGCTGACCAGAGCAGTAATCAATCTGGGCGCCAGCTTTTTAATTAAATCAACCCTCCGCTCATGATCCGTTTCCAGTGCTTTTACAACTTCTTTTGTTATGTTCTCGCTGCGGATGATCTGAAACTTCGATGTTTTCACTTTTTCTTTCAGCGAAGCAATGTTTATTCTGTACCTGAAGTCAGCATAAAGAAAATACCCGTTTGGCCGCAACACCCTGTATACTTCATTAAAGAATTTTTCCACATCCGGGTAATAAAGCGATGATTCAATATTCAATACCACATCAAACGTTTTGTCATTAAAGGGTAATTTTTGTGCGTCAGCTTTGATAAATTCACATGTCGGAAATATATGGTTCTTCCTGCAATAATCAATTGCTTTCCCTGAAATATCAACTGCTTTAATTGACTTAGGCTTAAAATACCTGGCAATGTATGATGATCCGCCTCCTCGACCACAGCCGACTTCAAGGATATCCAATTGGTTTATTTCAATTGCTGAAACCACGTGGTGGTATAATTGCAAAGGATACCTTTCAGTTTCATCATTTTTGGACAATTCAATCTTTGTGCCATCGTCAAATCCGTAATTCAGGAATTTAACTTCTCCCAGTTGATCTTTTTTACTGATATACCAGTACAGCATTATGGCAAAAGGCTTTAAAACGGATTTGATAAAATACTCCACGGTCATTACGAGTATGAATTGGCTTTGAAATTATTAAAAATACGTGATACTATGTTTTATACCGGTTCAATTTTTTGGGGGAGTCACTGATAAAAATTAGACTTACAATAAATTTGATAACTGCTATCCATTCATTTTTGCGTTTTCTTTCAAGATGATCCTCGTTGTATCAAAAAATCCTTTTCTTTGCAAAGATTATAATATAATATATGGCAGTTGTTGTCCGTGAAGTCAGTTCAAGAAAAGATTTGCAACGCTTCATTTACCTTCCTGAAAAAATACATGCACAGCATAAAAACTGGATTCCTCCCATTTATAAAGACGAGTGGGATTTTTATAATCCCGGGAAGAACCGTTCATTCGAACATTGCAGTACTGTATTATACCTTGCATACAGGGATGGTAAACTGCTCGGAAGGATCATGGGAATCATTAATCATGCCTATAATACGCTGCATAAGGAATTGAATGCACGCATGTTTGCTCTGGAATGTTACCATGATCATGAAGTTGCCCTGGCTTTAACCAATGCAGCTGAAGAATGGGCAAAGAAACAGGGAATGAACAGGATTGTCGGTCCATTTGGTTTTTCAGATAAGGATCCGCAGGGATTTATGATAGAGGGTTTCAATGAGCCCATGGTCATCGCAACAAACTATAGTCTGCCATATATGGTTGAACTCATGGATCATTGCGGATTCAAGAAGGAAATTGACCTGCTTGAATACAAAGTTGTCATTCAAAAAAGAATAGCTGATTTTTATGAAGCTGTTTATAACCGTACTTATAAAAACAATCAATTCAAACTGCTTGAATTCAATAACCGCAAAGCGTTGAAACCTTTCATCAAACCTGTCTTTGAACTTATTAACAAGACATATAATGACATATATGGATTCCTGGAACTTGATTCAGGTGAAATCAATTATTTTGCCAAACGGTACCTTCCGATAATCAATCCTGAGTTTGTGAAGATCATACTTGACGGAAATGAACAGGTTGCAGCATTTATCCTTGCAATACCTGATATATCCGCAGGTATCAGAAATGCGCACGGGAGACTCTATCCATTCGGTGTATTCAAAATATTAAGGGAAGCAAAAAGAACAAAGATCCTGACAATGTTACTCGGAGCCATCCGTCCCGATTATCGTGACCGTGGACTGGGCGCAATTCTGGGTATGAAAATATACCAGTCAGCGTCCAGGCACAAATATGAAATGGTTGACAGTCATTTGGTGCTTGAGACGAACACAAAAATGCTTGCCGAATATGAGAGGCTTCAGGGGCTGGTTTATAAGCGTTACAGAATTTATTACAAAAATCTCTGATTGCAATAAAACACAAATTTAACGGTTGACTTGACTTTTTGATATAAAAAGAGGATTATCCGCAAAAACATCAGCGCTGATCTGAACAATCCGGTCGTCACCGGCATCCGGCGAGCCTCTGCCGTCACGGTTGCTCACTGCCAGAAATACCCTTCCGTCGGGTGAAATGCATAAATCCCTGAGTCTTCCAAACCAGTTGTCAAACCATGTTGAAACCGTTTGTACGGTTTGTCCCCCATCATCCAGACTCAGGCTTATAAGTTCGCTTGCTTTCAGATTCGTAATTAAAATGCTGTTCTTCCAGGCCGAAATCATGTCACTTTCATAAAAATCAATTCCAGCAACCGCCAGGGTTGGCGTCCAGGTATACAGCGGTTCGATCATGTCGTATGAATTGCAGAAAGCTTTTTCTGAAGGCGTATCACAAAATCCATGCACTTCAGGCCATCCGTAATTGCCTCCTTTTTCAATCAGATTTACTTCATCATCATTATTGGGTCCGTGTTCCGAACTGAACAATCTTCCGTCAGAGGTAAGGACGAGTCCCTGCGGATTGCGGTGGCCCCATGACCAGATATAACTGCCGGCTACAGGGTTGTCATCCGGGACACTGCCATCGAGGTTCATACGAAGTATTTTACCATTGAGCGATGAAAGATCCTGAGCGGAAGAACCGTTGCCTGCATCACCGGTTGTGACATACAGTTTATAATCGCCATCAATGACGAGTCTTGATCCGTTATGATTTCTTGCACCCGGGATGCCTTCGAGCAGTACAAAGGGTTCAACCAGCACTGTACCAGTATACCGGTAACGAACAATGCGTTCCCTGATACCACCTGAATAATAATTATACACGAGATACACATAAGGAGTGCCGGGAAAATCGGGGTGCAGGACCATCCCCAGTAATCCGGATTCACTTTCTTCATGAACATCCTGTATGGTCAGCAAATAGTCATGTTTACTGTTTTCAGGGTTCAGTCTGCTTACAAAGCCCGGTCTTTCTGTTATCCAGATGTGATTATCCGGACCCCACAGGATTTCCCATGGTGTATCCAGTCCCGTAGCAACCGAGTGGGTGTCAATTTCAACAGCACCGATCATAACCTGACTGGATGTTGATTGGCAGTTATTGAGAAGCAGTAATATTAAAATGGAAGGAATAAAGAAGGAAACAACATGACGTTTCATAATTCCCCTTTTTATGGATAAACAATAAAGTCGTCATTTTGTTAAGGGGAATACCCTGATGAATGCCGCAAATCCTGCAATCAATGCTGACCGGCATGATATCGGCCGGAAATCGTGAATAAGACAAATGCATAAAACTTTCCTTTCGGGCGTTCCGGTTTCTGGAATGGTTTCATTCAAACTGGTTATGTATCAGATTATTCCTTTAATAATGTTTAATTTTTAAAATCGAAAATTAAACAATTATTATGCTTCGGGTGTTTAGTATTCAATATTACATACTTTTGGTTCAAACTTAAAATACAGGCATATGTTAAAGATATTCACTATTTCTATAAAATTACTTCTTTTTCTGATCATTATTCCTGCAATGACTTCGAATGCCCAGGTTGTTTTTGATTTTGAGGCAGGTATTGTTTTCACGGGTTATAATGACGTGCGTATTCCCGGAAATCAGGGTACTTTTTTCTCATTAAATCAGGATCTGAATGCAAATCCACAAATATTTTACAGGATCAGAGCGAACTATACAATAAATTCCCGGCATACATTTTCGTTATTGTTTGCTCCCCTTGAGATTAAATCGGAAGGGAGTGTGCCAAAGGATATTTTGTTTGAGGGAGAAAATTTCCCATCCAACACCGAAATAAGTGCATTTTACAAGTTCAATTCATACAGGCTGACCTACCGTTATGATATAATAAAAAAACCGAAACTTGATTTCGGATTAGGTTTCACTGCAAAAATACGGGATGCAAAAATTGCCCTTGAATCATCAGGTTTAAAGAGTGAAAAAACGAATGTGGGTTTTGTTCCTATTATCAATTTCAGATTGTTATGGCGCCCGGAAGAAAATCTTGGTATTTTGATAGATGGCGATGCCCTGGCGGCTAAACAGGGAAGAGCTGAGGATGTGTTGATTGCTGCAACATACCGGATATCTGACCGTGTGGGATTAAAAGCAGGATACCGGATTCTTGAAGGAGGTGCGGATAATGATGAAGTATATAATTTTGCTTTATTCCATTACGCCGCTTTTGGTGTGTTTTTATACCTCTGATCCGATCAGACATTTTCTCTTGGAGTCAGTTTCTCATTTATCATGACGTAACAGAATCAGTTTCTCCTTTTTCTATATTTATAAAAGGTTGCAATAAGCGTAACAATTAGGGATGTTAACAAGTAGTTCATTATAATGAATCTATCGCCTGATAATATGGTCTCTTTCAAACCTCTGGAAAGAAAGAAATAATCAATAATAAAATCCATCAATGAAATCCCAACAAATAGAAAAACAAATAAAATCAAAAAATCAGCAAATAATTTAACTGGTTTCATATCAATGTTTAGAAATATTGCCTATAAAAAACGATCAAAACCGTAGGTTTCAATTTTACAAATTAAAGATATGTGCCCAATGTGCAAATTATTTGCAGATTGAGTTTTTTTTCAATTAAATACTTTTTTGTATTTTCCTGGAGAAGAGGGAATCCATCTTGGCAATGGTATTAAGTTCATCTCTTTATTCCGTATCAATAGTGATTATTGACCGGATAATACCAATTGGAAAAATAATCAGGATGAATTTATTTCATTTCCGCAAGCTTGAGCAGTTCTTTAATGAAGGCGGAGGTTCTTTTGTCCATGGCATCTTTATCCGCAGGTGTGCCGCTCTCATCGAAGGCATTCTGGACATACGGAATGCGAAAAGACACGGGTACGGACAAGGCACCGATTTTCCAGAATACAAACTGAAGCGCAGTGATTGCCTGGGTACCTCCGAAATTTCCGTCGGAAACACTTATAAAAGCAACAGGTTTACGCTGCCATTGACCATACAGAAGATCAACGGCATTTTTTAAGCTGGCCGGATAACCTCCGTTGTATTCGGGAGTGATGATGATCACTCCGCCGCTGGATTCTATTTTTTCAGCAAAATCGAGCATTCCTTCAGATGGGGTTTCCTGATTCTTCAGTCTTTCATCAAACAATGGAAAATTGTATGCAGCGAGATCCACCAATACTGGTGTTGCGATATTTCTTTCCTCCATGAAATTTCTGATGTACAGCGCAACTCTGTGACTGTTCCTGCCCTTTCTGACACTCGGGGAAATAATGGCTATTTTTATCATGTTCCGTGTAATTAACAACATAATGCTGGTTTAAAATTAGTCAAAATAAGCTGAAATACAGCTATGCATTACCTCATTAAGGTGGAATTCAGATATGGGTTTTGTCTTATGACATTTCAATGATACAATAATGCTGCAGTTTTTAATCTTCAACAATATAGGAAAGCATGTTGTGGTTCCGAAAGCTGAATACTGGTCAGGTTCTCAAAATGGTGATGCATATGCATATTTTTCTGATCAGAAAGTAACAGCCAATGAAAGATTCAGTAACCGCACAGGTATTTTGCCGGTAAAGGTTGTTGAAGCAACACCCATTCCTGTGTATGCGTATGTCACGTCCATTGTCGGACGGGCAAAATACAACTCGGCTGACAGGGACAGAATGGAGTAACTGACTGAAATACCTCCGGAATGAGACATCATGAATACAGGTGCATCATCTGATGTTGTCATGCTTCCGGTCAGGAGAAAGTCACTTTCACTGACTGTCTCAAAATCAAATGGTATGATCAAACCAGGCCTGTAATAAAGTCCAAAGGAGAGATCCTTTACCGGATTTATCATAAGTCCATAACGCTGACCAATATCTAAAATCCTGAACGGTTTTGTATAGATGGATTTCTCGGTGAAAATATCTCCGGTTTCACTCCAGTCGAGAGATGTCTGCCAGAAGGCTGCAATTATGGGATAGTAATAAAAACCAAAAAGATTATCCTGATCACTGCTGTTCATAAGATTAAGCGCAATACCTGCCTCGATATAAAACCCCGTTTTGGCTCCCATATTACCACTGCTGACCGGCATCTCGTCCCACTCAGACGGAGTGGTGTTGTCAAATTCCGGTATGATTTTAAATTCTGAGACCGGTATGGCAGCACCTGCCTTAACAAAAAAGCCTGTGAATTTTGCTGACTCTGTTGAAGAGGCAGTCCCGGCAGCCCCTCCGCCAACCATCTGTGCCATGCCAGTCATGCCGGTCAGCAACATCATGGTTGCTGCATAAATCATTCTTATCGATGCTCGTTTCATAGTAAAATTATTCGGTTAAGTCAATACTCCAGATATTATAAGTTCCTTTAGGCGTGCCCCTCTGAGAGATAAAATATATTGATTTGCCATCGGGTGCCCAGACCGGTGATGCATCCGTACCCGGATGAAAGGTTATCTGCTTCAGACCGGTACCATCAATATTTATCTGATAAATGTCAAGGTTCGGTCCTTCGGCACTGGTGGAAGCGCCGGTGCACAAAAGACTCCTGCCGTCGGGAGATATTTTTGGGGTGGAAAAACCGCGCTCATTATCCCTCAGAATTAACGTTTCCTGTCCTGAATTAAGGTCAAGCATCCATATTTCACCGTTACCGGTTGTAACATTAACCTTGGTGAAAAGAAGTTTGTCGCCGGTTATATAGTCAGGGGATGAACCTTCAACATACTGTGTTGTGATGGAGGTGTTCTTATTCATCGACCAGATGGAATATAACACTGTTGTATAGGGTGTTGTTCCCACATAGGAAGTTGTTGATATACCCCGGGTATAAAAAATCCGTTCCCCGTCAGAGGAGAAAACAGGTTCAGTGGCAAGCCCAGATTGAGATTCAGTCAGGTGTTGTATTGCACTCCCTTCATTGGTATTGATGACACAGATATTTGACTTGGTCTGACCGGGAAATGTACCGCTGAAGCTTATCGAATTTCCATCAGGTGAGAAGCTTGGGCTGGAAGCGGAGATGTTAAAGGTTCTCTGAACAGAGCTCCTTCCCCCTGCGGTTGACCTGACATAGACATTGCCTTCATTTTGGCCGGGAGTACCTGCAATGTATACAATTTTTTCCCCATCTTCCGAGATATCGAACATGGCACCGGTGAACCATTGAAGTTTACCGTTTTCCTTTTTCACCATCGGACCCCAGACAGACTGCTCCTCGGACGTGATCTGTCTGAACTGATATCCACCTTCCTGGGGAACAGAGGTCTGGGAATAGTCAATCATCCTCACGGTAGCACATGATCCTGTCATCAGTGCTGTCAACACGATCAGAAATCGCAACGCTTTTCTCATATAGTTTTATTTTTTAACGAAGCCACGAATTTGGATAAAATTTGTGGAATTTTGTTGTTTTATAAAAATTTTGATCCATTCTGGTTTTAATGTTATCATTAAACAATCAGAATGAATCCACCCATTTAAACGATGTATTTATTAAGAAAGTTACTTTTATAAAAATCAATAATTGGGTGGGATCCCAAATATAAATCCCAGTTCTTCCAAACCGGTCTGTACTTGGGAACAAGACATGAAAAAATCCACACGAGTCCGGAACGGTAGTTCTCGATCATCACTGTAATGGGTCCCCGGTCAATAGACAGATATCTTTTTGGAAACCAGTTGTATTCAGCCGACCAGTGCCAGTAAAGCACGTTTTCATTATCCTTTCTGAACCAGTCCCATTCAGCTTCTCTCCAAAGCCGGTCAATCCGCTCCGCCAGCGCTCTTTCCTGTTCGTTGCCATTCGTGAAATACTGCCTTACCATCAACAGTCCCTGAAAAAGATAGTCAGATTCCACTCCGTCAGCTCCGTTGTCTTTCTGACTGAAAGGTTTAATCCTGCCCGTCTCTCCGTAAATCCAGTGCGGCCAGATGCCATGGAACCGGTCAGCCTGCTCCAGAAAATCCACGATCTTCGAAAATCTTCTGAAACCCTCCTCCCTGGTAATATAATCCCTTTCAATACCGGCAATAAGAACCTCAGTCCGAATCCTGTTCGTCCGGTTGTTACCACATTTTTATCATTCCCGGGGTAAATGCCATCCATATGGTAACGTTCTCTGGCCATTCCGGGGTAGTAATAAAAATAAAACAATTCTGTACATCGTTGATGGTTTAAGATTGTTATTCATGAGCATTGACCGGTAAGATCAGTATTGGTTGTGTATAATTTATACTTCAGACCGGGATTCCCGAAAAAGAAAAATTACGAAATATTTTGCTGATCATCATAATATGCCGTCAGAATATCCGGTTCACTTCATTATGGCATATATTTTTGATTTCACATAAATTTGTAAGCCTGATTCATATTTTGCACATTTAAATGTTTGCATTTTATTGTCATATGATGATGGGGTTTGGACCATGATCACACCCAAGCGGTTAAATAACAATGATCACATGAAAATGATCTCCCCAAAATGCACATACCATAGCATGACAGAATGGTGACTATAATTATTGAAATGATTAAACGCAAATGGTCACATAAAATATCCTTCATCCTGAAGTTGATCTCGTTTTTCCTCCAGATGGCTGTAATGGTGATTCCTGCAAGAGGACTGTCACAAGTAACGGTATGCGCTCCGTTTGTTTACCACAATACTTTGGCTGATCATTCTGATGTTACCGGAATGCGGAACAGCGTCGAAGCAAATCAGCAGCAGGTGGTCAGGGGCACTGTCCTGAACGGGGATAGCGGAAAACCGCTCGGCGGTGTTTCAGTTCTGATAAGGGGAACAACATCCGGTACAATCACCGGGGAAGATGGTTCTTTTGCGGTAACAATTGCTTCTGATGCCCGGATGCTGATTTTCAGTCTTGAAGGATATCAGAAACAGGAAATTGTTGTTTCAGGAAGATCCGTGGTTAACGTAATCATGGTTGAGGAGACCCGGGATCTGAATAAAATGGTGATAACAGGTTATGCTCCGGAAAGAAAGAAAGATATTACCGGTTCGGTATCATTGGTGAACACGGCGAGTATGCTGCGCACACCTTCCGCTTTTACCAGTGTACAGCTTCAGGGACGCACTGCAGGTGTCAATGTTAGCAGCGAAGGTTCCGTCAGCGGGTTGCCTGAAGTCAGGATTCGCGGTTTCGGTTCTTTTGGCTCCTGCGACCCGCTGTATATCATTGACGGTATTCCGGGGGATATCGGCAGACTAAATCCCAATGATATCGAAACGGTGCAGGTTCTAAAAGATGCATCTTCAGCTGCAATATACGGAGGCCGTGCCGCAGGGGGCGTAATTGTCATAACTACCAACCGGGGTGTAGCCGGTCCGTTAAAACTTGATGTAAATTATTATTTCGGAATTAATTACGTTAGTAAAAACGATTTTCCGGATCTGCTTGATGCCGAAGAATGGGGTGATTTGTACTGGCTGCAGATGGAAGGTGCCGGCCGGACTTATGATGACGGTAACTGGTGGCATCCTCAGTATGGAAACGGGCCGGAACCCCTGATACCTGAATATATTCTGGTGAATGACAACGGTTCCAGGACCGGGGGGACAATACTTGAAAGCCTGAGGATTTCTGACCCGGAACTTTTTGCCGAATATGTAGATCCTGAGAATTATGACTTTGCAACACATCAGATTGTGAAAGCAGGCAATACTGACTGGTTCGGCGAGGTCTACAATCCTGCATCCATGCACAACCTGCAGATCAATATATCAGGAGGCAAAGAACGTGTTCAATATCTGATGTCAGGAAATTTCTTTGACAGGGATCATGTGGCTGACCGGTATACTTTTTTCAGAAGGTATACATTACGGTCAAATGCTGCTTTTAACGGCTCAAGGATCAGCTTTGGCGAGAATATACAGGTGTCCTATTCAGAAGGAAGGAATGCAGGGAATGGAAATGCCTGGAACATGCCTTCGCTTTGCCCGGTTTATGATATTGCCAGAAATCCTGCCAGCAGCGCAGCTCCCGGAATTATAAGCACAGGCATGGGCAATCCCGTTACCAATGCGTGGCGGAACCGGTTTGACGGTGATTACTACTATGGTGTTTTTGGAAATGCATTCGTTGATGTCACTTTGTTAAGAGGTGTTATTTTTCATTCATCAATAGGTATGAACCATCTGTCCGGAATAAACAAGAATTACACCATGGCGACTTATGAGCATGCGGAAAACTACCCTGCTCCAAGCATCCTTTCGAAAAACTGGGGACATCATACAAACTGGATTTTCACAAATACACTGAATTATTCAAAGACATCAGGTTTCCACAATGTTAAAATCCTGCTCGGGACTGAATACCTCGATACATATGTTCAGGATCTCAACTCCGCAAGAGAAGCATATGAAATTGATGATGAGGCACGTAAGGATGCAATTATCCAGGCCACAACCGGAACATATTTTGACCATTCATGGTTCTCAATATTCGGGAGGGTTGACTATAACTTTTCCGGTAAATATCTGATAAATGTCACTTTACGAAGTGACAGGCCATCCGGACCTGAGGATGACAACAAATACCATTATTTCCCTGCTGTCGCGGCAGGATGGCGAATCTCCGGTGAACGGCTTATGGAAAACCTGACATGGCTTAATGATCTGAAGCTTCGTGCCGGCCATGGTGTTACGGGTAACCTGAATGCAATTATGGAAAAAGTCATATCAACAAATCTGGGTTTGGATGCAACACTTCTTGCAGGTAATATTTCCATGAATTTTGATTATTATATTAAAAGATCAAAAGACCTGCTGGTCGGTTCCCCGACTGCAGAACCGTTAATATATACGGGTGAAATGCAGAACAGGGGTGTGGATGCCACATTTACCTGGAGGGGTAAGATTGCAGGGGAATTGGGTTACGAGGTTGCGGCAGATTTTTCAGCATATAAAAATGAAGTATTGAAACTGACCGAAAATCCAAGTTCAGCCATTGCCGGAGGAGGAACAAGAATGGGTTATGTAACGCTAACAAAACAGGGATATCCGGTTTCCATGTTTTACGGTTACAGGATTGAAGGATTTTTCAACTCACAGGCAGAGGTTGATGCCTATAATGCCGCAACAATGAATACATGGCTGCCTCCGGCTGAAGGGCGATGGAAAATTGAGGATGTGAATGGTGATCATGTGATCAATGACAACGACAGGACATACATCGGTGATCCGCATCCTGATTTTCAGGTCGGGTTTTATGTTTTTCTGACATACAGGAATCTGGATCTTAGCGGTTTTATTTTCTGGAATCAGGGGGGTGACATTTTCAATCTGATCCGGTACAATATTGATTTTAATACGTTCCAGTATAACAGGAGTACCCGGATGCTTTATGAATCATGGACCCCGGAGAATACAAATGCAAGACTGCCCAAACATGATCTGAACGATTTGTATTCCAATAAGTATGCAACAGATTATTTCGTTGAAGATGCGACCTATATCCGTCTGAAACAGCTGCAAATCGGATATACATTGCCTTCGGAGCTGACAAACAGGTTTAATGTCAGAAGCCTGAGGATTTATCTTCAGACGGAGAACATATGGACTTATATTAAAGATCATACCGGTCTGGATCCCGGTATCAGTATTTCCGGTCCCGGCGGTTCATCCATGGGAATATACAATGGAGGAGACCCGGCTCCAAAGCAGATCATCTTTGGTTTGAATATGAGCTTTTAAAGATTTCCGTGAGACCTCCGGATTTAAACAGATCACATTTTATACATCATTAATCGCTTCATTGAATGTATTGTTAAAAGCATTGTTAATCGCATCGTTGATCTCAGCAACCATTTTCTTTTGCATACCTTTTCATATTTTGTATATTTAAGCATTATTAAATATTTCCGGTGAATTATCATTTAACCCCGTAAAATCAGAAAAATATGAGTGAAAATGTTTCCATCAGTCCGGGAGGCGAGAAATTTCCGTTGCCAAAACCTGAAGAGTATAAGGAGGAATTCGAGCGCCTTAAAAAACGTATTGGCGAAGAGCGGTCCAGGAATCGTGAGATCGTTGTGGTTATGGGAATTGGATTCGTTGGTGCGGTCATGGCGGCTATTGTTGCCGATACCGTTGACGAAAAGGGACGGCCGTCAAAATTTGTGATCGGAATGCAGCGCCCGAGCTCCCGGAGTTACTGGAAGATCCCCATTCTTAATCGC
The DNA here is from genome assembly GCA_016935355.1 of Bacteroidales bacterium. Taxonomy (GTDB): domain Bacteria; phylum Bacteroidota; class Bacteroidia; order Bacteroidales; family UBA10428; genus UBA5072. The sequence continues at coordinate 16,009 of JAFGRC010000056.1, read as the reverse complement.
GGGATCTCTCCCGTAAAAGCCGAGGATCCTGAGGTGGATCCGATGATCACCCGTTGTGTGAATGAGAAAAAAACCTTAATTGCAACCTATACATACGATGTCCTGAAGCTTGCTGATGTGGTTGTTGTTGATGTGCAGTGCGATTATCTGAAGGCAGAACTTGGCAACGTCCGTAATGGAAAGACCGATATGGCAGCTTTGGAATCCTCAATTGGTATTATTGCAGAACACATACCACCCGGTGCCCTTGTCCTGATCGAAACTACAGTCGCTCCCGGTACCACTGAACAGGTTGCCTATCCGATCATGAAAAAGATATTTGAAAAACGGGGTATTGAATCTGACCCGCTGCTGGCCCACAGCTATGAGCGGGTCATGCCAGGTCGTGATTACGTGGCCAGCATCCGTGATTTCTGGAGGGTATGCAGCGGTATCAATAAAGAATCCCGGCAACTTGTGGTGAAATTCCTGAATGAAGTATTGAACACGGATAAATTCCCCCTTACGGTAATGGATCGTCCCATCGAGTCGGAAACGGCCAAGATCGTTGAAAACAGTTACAGGGCAACCATTCTGGCTTTTCTGGATGAATGGAGCCTTTTTGCTGAACGTAACGGGGTGGATCTGATCAAAGTCCTGAAAGCCATTAAGATGCGGCCGACCCACAACAATATAATTTTCCCCGGTCCGGGCATCGGGGGATATTGTCTGCCCAAGGACGGGGGACTGGGTTTATGGGCTTATAAACATATACTTGGTTTTGATGATAATATTTTTAAAATTACACCGCTGGCCATAAATATCAATGATACGCGTGGTCTGCATGTCGGACAGCTTACCCGCGATGCACTGCGCAATATGGGTCAGGCAGTCGCTGCAGCGGAAGTTCTGGTACTCGGTGCGTCCTATCGTGAGGATGTCGGAGATACACGCTACAGCGGCTCTGAAATTGTAATCAGGAAACTGGCGGAAATGGGTGCCGAAATCAGGGTTCACGACCCTTATGTAGAACACTGGTGGGAGTTTGAAATGCAGGATACTTATCCGGGTGTGGGACAAAGCAAAGCACGGTTTTTCCGAAATCAGGAGAAACTAAAGGATATGCATGTCGAACAGGATCTGGATAAAGCCCTGAAAGATGCTGATGCTGTAATCCTGGCAGTACGCCATGAGATTTACCTCAATCTTGACCCCGATGAGGTGGTTAGCAAAATCGGTAAATCCGCTGCAATAATTGATTGTTTTGGAATCCTGACGGATGAAAAGATCAGACGCTATCTGCATCTTGGCTGTGAAGTAAAGGGTTTGGGGCGTGGACACATTCAGCGTATAAAAGATGAAATAAGAAAAGCATAAAAACATTTATTTTAAAGGTAATGGTATTATGAATAAAGAAATTACCCTGCAGGAACTGAATGCCAATACATTCATCAGAGAAAAGGTCGACGAGATCAGAAAAATTGTCGGTGACGGAATTGCCATCAACGCACTTTCCGGAGGTGTTGATTCTTCGGTAGTTACATTGCTTGGGCATAAAGCTTTGGGGAGCCGGCTGAAAACCGTCATCATTGAAAACGGTCTGATGCGGGAAGGTGAACCGTTACAGGTTGCTGAAATGTTCCGCAACCTGGGTGTGAATGTTGAAGTAGTTGATGCACGAAATGAGTTTTTTAAGGCTTTGAAGGGAATCGTTGACCCAGAGGAAAAGCGCGAAGCCATAACATCTACTTTTTACAGGGATGTATTCGGACGGATTGTCAGGGAAAGCAGGGCAAAATTCCTGCTTCAGGGCACGATTCTTACCGATATCGATGAAACGGTCGCAGGAATAAAAAGACAGCATAATGTTTTTGAACAGCTGGGAATCGACCCGCAAAAGGCTTTTGGCTACCGGATCATTGAACCGCTGATTCAATTACGGAAGGACAGCGTACGGGAAGTTGGACGTGTTCTGGGACTTCCTTCAGAATTGTTCTCACGGATCCCTTTCCCCGGTCCGGCACTTGCTGCACGAGTGATTGGGGAAGCAACACCTGAAAGGATCGAAACCGTTCGCAGGGCAACCACAATAGTGGAGCGTATCCTGAAAACATCCGGTGCTTTTCAGTACATGGCCATCCTTCATGAAGACCGGGTAACGGGGATGCGGGACGGCAAACGTGATTTTGGCCAGCAGGTCGAGATACGCTGCTGGGACAGCGTGGATGCACGTACAGCTACTCCTGTAAGGCTTTCGTTCGAAATTCTCGAACGGCTTGCAGGGGATTTGATCCGTGAGGTTCCCGGAGTGGTCAGTGTTACCTATAACATTGCACCGAAACCCCCTTCAACCATAGAAGCAGTATGATCTGAAATAAACTTTTTTTATTTTGTTACGTAGAATATTATTGAATAATGAATAAATCACTAGATATGGATACTGTAAATAATCAGGATAAACAGAAAGAAAAGAGGAGGGCCATTCCTTTTTTCTGGTGGTTTGGAGGAGCAGTCGCCGGCGGTGGTCTGATCGCTTTGGCCATTCTGCTGGCAGGTAAAAATAACCAGGTGAATGATCTGGAACTGAAACTCAGTGAGACAGAAACTGCCTATAAGAGGGAACGGGATTCCCTGTCAAATGAGATCAGGACCTTTCAATTCAATAATGATACTCTGATGTTGCGTAATGAAATCCTCGGGACGGATCTGCAATCCGCCCTGGAGCGGAACGCCAGGCTCTCGGCTCTTAACGCTTCCAACAATCAGCAGATCATGAAGTTCAAGAGTGAAAATGCAGAACTTCAAACCATAATCGATAAATATTTGTCAGAAAATGAAACACTGAGCACCAGGGTTGATACTTTAAATTCGCAGATTGAGGATTTGCAGGTCCGGCTTCAGGAAATCAATACAACGAATACCATGCTGGCTGAAAAAATCGGTGACCAGAATGAAAGGATTGTTGCCGATTCTGCTGCAATGGCTGAAGCCGAGCGTTTGAGAAAGGAAGAAGACGTGTCCGGATATTTTAACAACACCGACATAGGAGCTGCTCCGGGTTTGAAGATCATATCAGTGCCATACACACATCATTTCTACAGCATCAACATGATCAACGGTTATGTCATCAACAGAAGGTTTGCGACCGGGATCGGTGTCGGACTGAATGCGTATAACGGTGGAATGGCGGCTCCTGTCTATCTGGATTTTCGATATAATTTAAAGGAGACCGGTTTCATACCGTATTTTTTTGCTGATGGCGGGTTGCTTTTCGTTTTCGAAAATCTGAAGGAACCCGGATTGTTCATCAATCCGGGAGCAGGAATTTACCGGAACGTTTCCGACAGGCTGGCAGTTAACCTGGGGGCAGGATTGTTCGTTCAAAGAACGCCCATACAGGCATCATTTGTGAATTTCAAACTGGGACTGATCTTTTTCGGAAGGAAAGGCGAACAATAAAGAAGAAAGCCGGATTCAGTTCCGTAATTTAATAAAAGATGCTTGAGATGCGCAACAACAAAAAGTGAAATTACCAGATATACGTACCTGCCGCACCTGGACTGAGTCTTATATTTGCGTACCTTTCCGTCATGATGAATAATAAATGAATTTGTATTAAAAGTGTCATTTGCAACAATCAATACAATTTTGCCTCCAGGTGTCAGGAAAGCCACATTGGGTAAAAAATCATAGTTACGGGTTACTGCTACGCGCATTGCAACGGCATCCTGGGATTCCTCATCTGTGGTCAGTTCAACCGCCATATCACCATTCCCGGTTGATTGAATCCTGACTGATCCGGGTATGACAAATTTTGATGCATGAGCAATCGTATAATAGGCAAGGTTTCTGGTAATACTGTCCTGATCGATTGTAACAGCTCCCTGGCACATGGTGCAGCCACCGTTGTCTGTATGCGGACCATTCAGCGGATCAGCGGCCAGGTTCCACAATATCACATTTTTACTCCAATTCCCCATTGCACCAACAATCAGTTGTTTAACACGAGCTGCAATGCCGATTGTTGTACTGCCGGATTGTTCGGTCACCATCTGTTCTGTAAAATACAGATTCTTATCCGGACGGGCATTATGCATGATCGTCATCGCGCTTAATGCTCCGCCGTAATGGTGGAAAGCGAATCCGTCAACATATTTTTACGGCTTCAGGATCATTGAGTATGGTAAGAGGATAATCGATCCTGGGACAGGTTAAATTTATCAAGGTTTGGTTCTGTTTCGCTATCTCCCAGATCGTTGTAAGAAAATACAAAATTGTTCAGATCGGAAGCACCTATGATCAGGCTTACATAGCTGACACCTATATTATTGCCATCCATCCTGAACAGTTCATGAATCAGTTTCATCCGCTCAGCAGGATGCATATTCATCATAAGCCAGGCACTCCCGCCGGTCAATGCAAATTCAAAACCATCGACTGACTGCATTTTTATACCATCGTCAATGGTAATGACAGATCCGATTCCTCTGCGGCGTCCACTATTATTGAACTGTATATTTGTTTCCTGTTTGCTGAACAGATCACTCCGGTCGGGATTTGTCACCCATGCTTCTATACTTACCTGCTCAGGTGATTGTGCAAACAAAAGCAGGATCCCTTCAAGGATTGAAAACAACAGGATGCTTATCCGGTTCTGATACACAAGCAACAACAAAACGCCCGCAAAATAAAGAAAAAAGCGCAATTATTTTTTAATAAGAAACCAAAAGCGATAAAAAACGGATTTTTCATTTACCGGATATGCATCTGTTGAAAGATGCCGCATTCGTTTCGGATTATTCTGATCTTTGTTTTAAGTTTGCTTGTAAAATAGTCGGTAAAATTTTAACTTTTCCATGGCGTTTATTAGTGATTTATTATGATCTGATATGGAAATGATGATTCTCAAGGATATCGTAATCATATTTGCTTTATCCACCCTGGTAAATCTTCTTTTTACAAAACTCAGAATACCTACAATTCTGGGGTATTTAATGACCGGTATCGTAGCCGGTCCCCATTTGCTTGGACTGATCAGTTCCGAGCATAACATTGAACTGCTTGCAGAAATCGGAGTGATTTTTTTGTTGTTCACAATTGGTATGGAGTTCTCTCTAAAACATTTGCTCAAAATCAGGAGAATCGTATTTTTCGGGGGGTTGTTGCAGGTTTCATTCACAGCGGCACTTGTTTATCTTACTTCGTACTTTTATAACATGACCTGGCAGAGCGGATTGTTTATCGGATTTCTTGCAGCCCTGAGCAGTTCTGCACTGGTACTGAAACTTCTGCAGGAACGCTCCGAACTCACCTCCAATTATGGTCGTACGGTGCTGGGTATATTGATTTTTCAGGATATGCTGCTGGTACCGCTGTTGTTGTTCACCAATCTTCTGGGCGATGATTCGATTGACCTTACAAATGAATTGTTGATACTCACACTCAAGGCAACGTTGATCATAGGTCTTGTCTATGTTGGAAATAAATGGCTTTTACCACGACTGCTGCACTTCATTGCAATGGCCAAAAATCAGGAATTGTTCATGATGAGTATTTTCCTGATTTGTTTTGCAATTGCATTGCTGACATATTCCATGGGCATGTCTCTTGCTTTCGGGGCCTTTCTGGCCGGCCTGATGATCTCGGAATCGCAATACAGTCATAACGCCTTCGGAAATCTCATCCCCTTCAAAGATACCTTTACAAGTTTCTTTTTCGTATCCATCGGAATGTTACTGGATCTCAACTTCGTTATGGATAATATTTCGCTGGTTATCATCAGTGTGCTTTTGGTTGTGTTGATAAAGACTTTCATCGCGGGCGGCACCGGTTTTATTCTGGGTCATACGTTCCGGGGTACCGTTGTAATCGGTCTTGCACTGTGCCAGGTTGGTGAATTCTCATTTGTTCTCGCCAAAATGGGCCTTCAGTATGAAATATTGTCCGGTTTTTATTACCAGTTGTTTCTTGCGGTCACGGTTATAACGATGGCAATGACTCCTTTCCTGATGAACATTTCACTACCCTTTGCCAATGTTCTGTTGAAGCTACCGTTGCCAAAACTTCTGGTGGAGGGCATGTTTCCGTTGAGGGAAATTGAAATACCGGAATACCGGAATCATCTGGTCATTATTGGGAAAGATCCGAGCGCACTGAAATTGTCGATAATGGCCAAACATTATAATATACCCCATGTTTCCATAATTTTTGATCCGGCATTGGTAAAGGAAAAGCTGAATAAGGGAGATATTGCCGTTTATGGAGACGCAGTGAATGAGCCCATTTTGTTGAAAGCCCATGTTGATAAAGCTGATGTCGTTGTCGTTTCGGTCGGTGACATGATTGCTGCGATGGCAATAACGGATAAGGTAAACAAACTTAACAGCAGTGCGCACATCATTGTAAGGGCTAAGCTAATTGAGAATATGGAACACCTGTACAATCTCGGGGCGGATCAGGTGTTCCCCGAAAAGCTTGAGATCGCCATTAATTTATTTCACCGGATCCTGGCAAAGAAATTATATCCTCAAAGGAAGATTCAACGGATGTTGTCACACATACGAAGCATGAACCTGGGGGATTTCACCGATAAGGACATCATCAACAGACCATCCATACTGGATGAACTTTCGAACATCACCATTTCTGCCATTACGGTTGAAGAAAAATCCACGGCCAACGGCAAGTCGCTGTATCAAACGGAATTGAGGAAAAAAACCGGGGCTACCCTGCTGGCAATAAAAAGAGGCACGGAAATTATTGAACATCCTGAACCGGATATTGTTTTCCAGGGTAAAGACATTGCTTATATTCTGGGGAATCCAGAACAGGTAAATCTGGCAGGTGAAATGTTCAGCGGTGAAGCGGTATCGACAGAATAAAAATAAATCTTGTTTTTTGGGATATTCAAATTGCGGGAATCCTGACAGGATGTAAAATCAGCAATCCATAAGATATCCTGAACTCCTCATTCAGCAGGCTATGGTCTGCCGGGGGGAACCCAAAAACACCTCCCTGAATAAGTTTTATCTCACTATTGTGACATTACCGGTGAATGATGTTCCGTCGCTGTAACGGATCTCAAACTGGTACAGTCCCATGGGAAGCATTTGACCATTTACCGTTTCTCCGTTCCAGACAACCGGATCATTTCCGCTCACAGGGATGCTGTAAACCACAATTCCGGCTTTTGAATAGATCAATAATGTGCCCGCTTTATCCCGTTCAACCGGAACGGACCATATTTCACCTTTTAGGGGTGCAAATATATCCTGGTAGGTACAGTCCTCAGAATCTATGATTGCAATTCCCAGCCGGTTGGCGCAATCATGTGCATCCTTTGCATAAACAGGGTAGCTTCCGGGGGAAAGCGAAGCAAAAATTAAGGTATCGGCGAACGTTTTCTGATTGAGGGAGAAAACATATGGGGGTTCGCCACCTTTAATTGATTGTGCATCAATTTCAATGACGCCGGTAGGTTTATTGTTGCAGCTTGAATGACTGGTGAAAACGGCCTCAATATTTATTTGGCTGCAGTCAATTGTCATTTCTTCTTCAGATTTCAGGTCACCATCCTGATCCGGTTCATACTCTGGAACTTCAACTACCGGTATCGGTCTATGGATCAGGGTTGAGTCGGCGTCATCTGTTGAAGATGAAAGGGTGCCGGTCATACCGGTTTCACCATGAGCATCCTGTGTTATGGTAACCGGCTGTAAAGCATCAGCATCCGTTGCAAGGACAAGAATATTATCACCTGACGGAACCGTGACTTCCGTGCCGGCATTAGGATTATCATTTTCAGCAACTGCTCTTTCCAAGGTATCAGTTGCTGTTTTTCTGTAAGGGACAACCGGACTTTCCCTGAAAGAATTTCTATTATCGGTTCCGTTTTTGATCGCCAGAAAAACGGCAAGTCCGATGATCAGTCCCCCGCTTCCATAACCGGTGATTCTTCTGATCTTTCCTGATGTGCTGATTTTCTTCAGGTGAATTGTTTTAAGCGCATTTTTAAGATCAAGATACACGCCGTCTGAGATCACATCATGCAACTGTCTGTGCAGCTCAACCTGCCGGGCAAGGGAAGGATCTTCCTGCATTCGCAGTTCAAAGACCATTTTCTCATCCTCAGCAAGTATCCCTTTGAGGTAGGAATCAATCCGTTCGTTTATTTCGATTTCATTTTTCATAATTCCTGCAAAGCCTTTTTTAAAGAGGGACTTTTTTCAACGATCGATATGAGCTTTTGCATGCATTTGTACTTTCTTGTTTTCACGGCGTTTTCAGTACTGAATCCCATTCTTTCGCATATTTCCGCATTTCTCAGTCTATAAAAGATCGAATATTGCAGCAGTTTCTCGCATTTTTCCCCAAGTTGCCTCAGAATATCAGAAACCATTTTTTCGCGCTCTCTGGTGATCAGCTGATCCATGATGCTTTGGCCGTCATCCCTGAATTCTGCATATTCAGGTAAAGCCACATTTCTCTTATCCTTTTGTACTTTGTTCAGCCAGATATTTTTGCTTACCGTGAAGATAAAAGCTCCTGTTTCATAAGCCGTATCGAATTTCTTTTCTTTTACATATTTGTAAAAGACCACAATGCTGTCCTGAAAAACATCGAATGCCGTATCGCTGTCCCCCGAATGGTTCATGATGTATTTCTTTACTTTTGGAAAATGGATTTTGTACAGGTATTTCAATACATCCCTGTCTTTACCCGATTCAATGGCTTTTATGATTTCATTGTCGGAATATCCCATTTTCTGATAAAGACTTTTAGGTATCTTCAGTTCATTGTTGAAAAGGTAACCCAAATTAGCAAGAAATAATTAACCCGGATCATATTCACAGGTTAAATTATTCAAAAGGTGAACCATCCTGAAGATAAAAAGAAGACAAACAGAGGAAAAAATTATGAAGCGTATAAAGGGTTGATTATATTAGCGTAATTATTAATTTCAGATATTAATTTCTGATCTGATGAGCAAAAAAGGCGTAATGCTTCAATCAGCAGGATACTTTCCGATCGTCTTTTATATGTTTTGTTGTTTCTGTAATGTAAATGCCCAGGTGACAAACAAGAACTATCCCGTTCAGTTCAGCCAGTTCATATTCAGCTATCCACTTGTAAATCCTTCCAGCATAGGAGTAAACGACAACAATGAAGTGGTCGCCGGCTATCAGAAACCCGTAACCGGATTCACGGGTATTTCCACATATTTTTGCAACATCAGTTTTGTACCGTACAGGATCAGTCCGGATGCAATCAACAGAAGCATAGTTGGTTTCAGGTTTTTTAACGACAATGAGGGTGCATATATAAACCGTTCACGGTTTTATGCCATGTATGCTTTTCATACCAGAGTAACCGGCCGACTAATGTTTTCGGGAGGTGTCGATTTTGGCGGGATGAATTTCTCAGTTAAGGCCACTCCTACAACGGAAGGATCTTCCGTTTTTAAGGTCGATGCGAATACCGGACTTTGGCTGTACAATGATGATTTTCATGTGGGGATTTCCGTGAATCAGTTGTTCCGGAGTGTTTTCCAGCCCCTTGATGAAAAGACCGTCCTTCCCACTCATTTCAATATCACTGCTTCCTATGCTGTTGTTAAGGGTGAGGATGTGATCATCAGACCTCATATTCTGGTAACACTGCCTTATTACAATACCACAAGTATCCGTGCCGTTCTTTATGGACTATTCTTCGGCAAAATCATCTCCGTTGTAGGATGGAACCGGAGGACCAGTATGTCAGCCATGCTTGGAATAAATGATCTGAACCTTTACGGGAGCAGTCTGGACCTTACACTTTCATACATTACAACGTTGCAGAAGGCCGCTATTGGCATCAATACAATGGAAATATCCCTTAGTTATTCTTTTTAAATCCTTCAATATAAATGCTCAGGGCGGCATAAATCTTTCACTCTTTTGCCACCGGTAAACCGGAACGGGCTGTGATGAGAAAAACAGGAAACACAAATCGCTGATCTTGCTGCCGGCATGGCCATGATATGTACAAGCAAAAAAATCAAATCCGGTGGGTTACCTTTTATATGCGGAATTGTAGTGGTTGTTGAAGTGAAAACCAGTTATAAACAAAAAAATGAAATCATGAAAACAAAAAGAATGAAAGTATTTGCAAGTGCTTTGTTATTCATGCTCGCATTTGCATGCGAGCAGGATGACCTCACAGATGATGAATACGATCAGATGCATTCAGGAGATCTGAAATCAGTAACCACAGACACAACTATGGTTGTTGTTCCCGACATTGTTGTGGAAGATAGTATTCTCATTACACATGCGTCGGTTTCGCAGTACCGGGAGGATTACATTACGTATACCTATGACCGGTACGGCAGGTTGTTTAACATCAATTATTTCAGGAGGAATATCGGAATTACGACAAGTGCTGCGGATATCGCCCCAAGATATGTTTATATGCAGGACAGGTTTGTGTATAACAATGCCGGACGACTGGCCGAAATTTTAAGGTATGACCGGACCAATACACCTCAACTCACAAATGTGAGGGTCAGGAAGAATTACAAATATAATACAGCCGGACAATTGGCCGTTATTGTGACGAATTGGCCGAATGCTGCTGAGGACAGGGAAAAGATCGAATACCTGTATTATGATAAAACGGGTAACATGGTGAAAAAAGCCGTCAAAGAACCCGACCGGCCTCCGTATTATTTCACCTACACATATGACAGGTCGGGCAGACTCGTAAAAATAGCCGGTTATCATGACGAATCGGATGTGCTGCAATTCATTTGCCATCTTTATTATGACAACAGAAATAATATAGAGCGTAAAGCATTCTATTATCCCGCTCCGCTTGCTGCAAGTGTAAATGATGTGATCCGTAAATGGGTTGTATATTATAAATATGATAACGCCATAAATCCTTTCAGAGATTTCAATCTCCCGGTTTCCTCATTGTTTGAGTGGATGGATGTCATATCACCGAACAACGTTACCGCCATTGTATTTGATAATGGTTCTTTGGAAAGAGCAGTATGCTATAAATACCGTTATAACAATTTTGGTTATCCGGTATTGCGTTTAAGGTCAAATGAATTAGCCTTTACCGATTCAGTTGAATAATTGGATTAATTTGTAAATTTGGATTGTCAGACTTTGATACCTGAATATGCTGTTCAACCTTCGACATATCGTGACAGTTACCGGACTGACGGCTTTCATCACGTTATCGGGACAAACCGTTCCGTGGGTTACACCTTCGGCATCTCTGAATGCTGTCCCGTTAATCATAAACTGCATTCCCCGGATTGACGGGCAATCCCTGTCCGAGGGCGATTTTATCGGGATATTTGATGATGCAGGAAGGTGTTTCGGACTGGCACGTTGGAAGGATACTGCAGATTTCAGGATTACAGTTTACGGATCTGATGGCACAACGGACGGATTTAATGCCGGGGATCCACTGAACCTGAAGATCTGGCTCAGCAATGAAAATTGCATACTGGAGCACATATCACAGGTTGAGTCTGACAATCCGTTAATTTTTTCAAACACGGCAACCAATAGCATCAATATACTTGATTATGAACGGATAAACGTCGGTTATCCGAAGCCGGAATATTGTCTTAATGAAAAAGACATACGGCCATTATTAAGTCATCCGGTTGAAAACCTGTTGTTTCAAGCTGATAACAACCTCAACATTGATGCTGAAACAGGATTGATTGATCCGGTCACCAGTGCAGCAGGAGATTATACTATTGCATTAAATTCTGACAGGTGCTTAAACTCCAACAGTCTGACCCTGACCTTAAATGAAATCCCGCCGATTATCAGTATGCCCGATACGTTTATATGCGGGGATGCACTAACCCTTTCAGTAACGGATGGGTACAGATCGGTTCAGTGGTCCACAGGTACTGTAAGTCAGGAAGTGAGACTGACAGAAGCTGCCACCATATGGTACAGGGTTACAAATGACAAAGGGTGCAGCAATTCCGATACATTTCAGGTTGAAAAGATATCTATTGTCAATGTAGATTTAAGAATCGGAGATGCTGATTGTTATGAAAAAGGCAGGATCGAAATCCGGGATCAGGAAATTGCAGGCGGTAGACCTCCCTATACTTACAAAGTTACCAACCTGATTGATAATTCAGAAGTCAGTACTTTAACAGAATTACCTGAAGGTGTTTACAGTCTTGAAATCATCAATGATAATGGATGTGCACTCCGTTATCCGCAGAACCTGGTTGTAAGAAAAGACTGCCTGAACGACCGTCCGGTGTTTTCGCCCAATGAAGACGGATTGGATGACAGGTATTTCATCAGTTTCGAGGGATCCGTCAGGATCTTTGACCGCAACGGTAATTTGAAACGCAGACTTACCGGTCCCGTTTATTTTGATGGCAACGATTCAAACGGAACACTTCTTCCCATGGGCACTTATCTTGTTGTATCTGAGAAAGGAGAAAGCATAACACTTACAATTATCAGATAACCGGCACAATATTAATTTCCTTATTTGGCAGCGCTGCTTTCAATCATCATCCGGACCTGATAAATGCATTCTGGCCATCCAGTCTGCGCCGTCTTTTTCAATATCGGGACTGACAATTCCGTGACCTCCGTTTGAATAAATCTAACAATCTATTTTATAATTTAAAATAAATCCATACATTCAACTGCTAAAGAACATAATAAGGTATATACCGGATAAAACAAAGTACCCGTGAAAGCATGTGCATCCAGCATTATCTTTATTGTTTTCAGTATCTGCAGTTATACACAGCAGGATACAGCCATTCATTTATGCCCGGGAGGCCGGATTCAGATATCCTGCAATGGATAAGGAAGGATATGAACCAGCCTGGTGGCTGAATCGAATAATTTTCTGAACAGAATACAAAACCATTAGTATAAATGACATGCTAAGAGCCACCCTTGTAAAATCGGGTTCCATCCGACTGGAAGAAACCTTAAATCCTGAGCCCGGACGGGGAGAAGTAAGGGTCCGGTTGGCCATGACAGGTATTTGCGGATCGGATGTGCATTTGTTTCATAAAGGGAGACCGGAACATGATCCGCTGACTATAGGTCACGAAGGTCTGGGAAGAATCGATAAAACAGGACCAGATGTAAATCCGGGAAGAACAGGAGAAAGGATTGTAATTGAGCCGAATATCCCCTGCATGACCTGTCCGGAGTGCCTGTCAGGTCGCGGAAATATATGCAGGAACAAACGTATCATTGGTGTCACTGAAAACGGTTGCCTTGCAGAATATGTAATCGTACCCGATTCGTTTGCCTGGAGCATTCCGGATTCCATTTCAGATACCGATGCCGTGACCATTGAACCGGCTGCCGTTGCACTTAGCGCCATAAACCGGTCCGGGGCCAGTCCGGGCGACACAATACTGGTGATCGGACTCGGGGCAATCGGACTGTTGATCACACATATTGCGCTGGCATTTGGATACAGGGTTTTGGTAGTGGAAATATCCGAAAATAAAACAAAAATTGCCGTCGATATGGGGGCAATACCGGTTGGCAAAGGGCTGAATCATGAAGAAGTTGCGGAGCGGATCTGTCAAACCTGTCAGGAAGAAAGTGTAAAATCTGTATTTGAATGTGCGGGTTCCGGTAAAACCGCATCCATGGCTATCAAGGTTGCTCCGAGGGGATCAGAGGTTATTTTACTTGGACTTTCTGATAAACCCGCTTCTTTCATTCCGATGGATTTGGCAAAAAAGGGAATTTTAGTCAGCACTTCGTTAATTTATGACCACCCTTCCGGTTATGAAAAAACCATTTTCCTGGTTCAACAAGGTATCATTCATCCCGGATTTATTGTCAGCCGTTATTTTTCTCTGAAAGAATCGCAAAAAGCACTGGAAGAAGCTTCAAAAGGGAAAGAAAGCAAGATCGTAATCAGCATGCAACAATAATGAATCCAGACATTTTATGAAGAAGGCAGAGCAGGCAAATCACACATCAAAGGGAAATCTCATTAAAGATCTGATCTCAAACAATAACATGACTGCATTTCAGGTGGTCATTGTCATCATGTGCTTCATCCTGAACATGAACGATGGGATAGACGTATTGGTCGTTTCTTATACGGGATCAGAAATATTAAGTGAATGGGGTCTTACAAAAGCACAGCAAGGATATATCTTTAGCGCCGGTTTGGCGGGCATGACTTTAGGATGTCTGTTGATTGCTCCTTTGGCAGACAGGATCGGAAGACGAAAACTTTTCATTTTTGCAATGGCAATGGAAACGGCAGGGATGCTTCTTTCATCCCTTGTTACGGGATACGGACAACTGCTGTTTTTGCGGTTTGTTTCCGGACTGGGGATCGGAGGGCTTTTGCCGACAATGGCAGCTGTTGCATCTGAATTTTCGAACAACAGAAGAAAAGACCTGGCTGTCGGCTTTGTGCAGGCGGGATGGCCAATAGGTGCAATTTTTATGGGTTTCTATACCGCCTGGGCGGTTCCCGGATTCGGATGGCGCTTTGCTTTCTTTTCCGCGGGAACAATATCTGGCCTTATGTTGTTGATGATTGTGTTTTTCATGCCCGAGTCCATTGAGTATTTATGGAAGTACCAGCCAAAAAATGCCCTGCAGAAAATAAACAAGGTGTTGAAAAAAATGGGCCATGAAAAGATTGAGGCGCTTCCCGACCAGAAAACGACTCAGAAGCCGGGTGTTCGCATTCTGTTTACCAGGGAATACAGCAAATCAACCATCTTATTGTGGATTGGAATATTTTTTGGTTTTATGACATTATATACGTTAATAAGCTGGGTACCCAGTATTGCAACGGATTCAGGTATGCCATTCAAAATGGCAACCTATGTCGGAACAGTGCTCAATGTTGGTGCTTTCCTTGGAAGTACAGGAATAGGATGGCTGGCTGCCAGATTTAATCTCAAGAAATTGATATTTACATTCTTTGCCATTGCTTTCGGAATCATGGTAACCTATGGAAATATCTCACTGAGCTATGTCATAGTTTTCATTGCTACCTTCTTTATAGGCATTACTGTACAGGGCGGTTTTAATGGTTACTGGCCGGCTACCACAAGGGTATATGAAACCGAGATCAGGACAACCGGAACCGGATGGGCAATAGGTGCGGGACGCTTTGGCGCCATTGCCGGCCCGGCATTGTTTGGGGTATTATCAGATCTTGGCTTGTCGATCTCCACATTGTTTATTCTTTTTTCTATTCCGTTGCTGATATCCGGTGTGGCAGCCTGGCTGATCCCCTCCAAAAATCTGAAATAGAATACGGATTTATACAACAAAATCCGTAACTTGAAGCGAAAGGAATACAGACCAAATGAATAAAGCGCTGTGCGCCGGATTCTTCTTCATGTTATCCTGCGGTTCAGTTTCAAGGGTGGCCGACAGGATCGAAGAAACGCATTATGCGTTGTACCAGCAAAAGGCACTGATCGTATATGCCGTGCAGAAGAGGAAGGTCTGGTTTAAGAATCCAACAAATACGCGCTGTTATTATTTAAGAGGAAAGCCTTATGCCCAAAAATGGTCGACCGGCGATACGATGATCATAGAAGAAAATCTTGAGGATTTTTACGATTTGAAATTCATGAAGAACTGCGATGTGTATTGAGGAAATTTGTGATCAGGGTACGTTAAAACCCATTCATCATTGCGGGTATCCGACTCACGAAGAAAATGAAAACGCTCACCTGTCATGAAAACGAAGTCAGGATGGCCCTTTTGACTGAAATATTTTCCATACAGGAGTATTTCACTAAAAATATGTATTGACAAATCGTATAAAAAATGATATTCAACTTCCAGATTGGGCAGTCATATGCTCAGGCAAGCATCATTCTATACGAAAATTCCAAAACTGTAAGATCAACCTGATATGCGCTGAAGGGTATTCCGGTATAGCTCCATATATAGAACGGCGCTGTCATCCCATGAGAAATGCTGTTGCATTCCGTTCCGGATGAGCCTTAGAATAAGCGCTTTGTCTTTATAATAGGTCT
>JAFGRC010000055.1 GCA_016935355.1 Bacteroidales bacterium | reverse complement strand
TTTTTCATATGAAGCAATCAGATTGTTAAGGAGCCGGATGATAATATCCCGATTGGAACAGGGCGTATAATATGAATTCAAGGGTTCAAGCTGTTGCTGTGTGATAAAATAATCTATCTCCCTCCGGCCCAGGACTGCACCTTTATTAAAGGGATTTATGTAAAACAGTATATCCTCTGATTCATCTGCTGCATCGTATTGCCGGTATTCATCCTTATAGGCAAGTATGAAATTCTTGGGCAAATTCACTCCGTATATAGGAAGACGAAGTTTCCAGGCCACCGACAGATAAACGATTGCAAGAGAAATGGGATTTCCTTTTCTGGATTCAATGACCTGATTGATATAGGAATTCTGAGGTGCATAAAAATCGGACGGATGCCGCCCAAATTTATGGATCTGAAATATGATGAAATTGATGATCTTTACTTTTTCAAGTGCTGTAAGATTGTCATTAATCTCAAGCCAGACGTCCTTTCTTATATTTTCAATGTACCGGTCGACCGTATCGAAACTGATTTCCGGAAAATTGAATTTTGCAATATAAAAAGCCCCTTCCAGGATATTTGCCGAACCGGTGTGGACCCAACGCTTCAAATCTTCCTTCAGGGTCGCAAATTGTATCTCCTGAATCAGGATCCCCAGTCTTTCCTGAACTTTATCATCGAGGGCGGCTTCCCATGCCCTCTCAAGTTCAGGAATGATATCCGTCCCCTTACCCAAAAGGCTTTGTGTTATGACACTTATGATTTCATGATCATTGTCATCAAGTAGTGAAATCATTGCGATGAGTTCCTTTTTTTCCATGTTCAGATGTATATTGATGTTGCATCTGCAGGTCACAACTGACTGTCAATTCAGACGGCACAAATGGTTTCCTGCATTTGGCACATCTAAACTATTTAATTTCAGCATGCTGAACAAAACAAAATGTTAACAATGACGTGCGCAAACTGTTAATATTGCATTAGAAGTTGTTACTTAACAGGATCAGTTCAATAAGCTGTTTAAAAATTTTTATATTTTTGAACTTTAAGAATGGCTTTGCAGATCTTTTGCATGTAACAGATTTTTATAAACAATATCATTACGCTCTATGATTCAACGGGTGCAATCAGTTTATCTTCTGCTTGTAACAGTCCTGATGAGCATTTTTCTGGTTAGTTCATATGCGGAAATTGTACCGGATCAAAACCAGACCGTCTCCTTTTACACATATGCCGTGCAACAGGAAGGTGATGCGGATGATTCGGAAACGGTCATGAACACCACACCGCTGCTTATCCTTGTTTTGATGACCGGACTGGTCAGCTTCGTGAATATTTTTTTATTTCAGAACAGGATCCTGCAAATACGGATCTGCGTTTTTAACTCCATTCTGATTATTGTTCAGCTTGTGCTGATCTATTTTTATTATACAGGTATCAAAAGCGATTTCGAACCGGATCACCCGGTCTTCAGGATTCCGGTCATATTGCCCATCATCAGCATAATACTCAATTTTATGGCTTACAGGGCCATACATCATGATGAGGCTCTGGTAAATTCATATAACCGGATACGCTAAAGAAGTCCGGAGACTTATTGATGTGTTGATTTATTGGTTTGTTGGTTTGTTGTCTGAAAACCGAAAAACGGAATCCGGAACCCAAAACACGTAACCTTGAACATTGCCAAACTTTGAATATTGAACATTCCTGAACTTTGAACATTGGAGATTCCTGAACTACAGCCACTGAACCTTCCTGAAATTAAAACATTAAACCTGAAAATCAATCAAATAATCTCAATATTCTCCTGGTTCGTTATTTTCTCGCAATAATGACATCTCAACTGAACCTCAGTTTTGGATATCACCTGAAATTTTGTGACAATTTTTTCATTATTCGTAATGCATTTCGGATTCACGCATTTGGCAATGCCGATAATTTCATCGGGAACCTCCACAATCTTCTTTTCCACCACAGTATAGTTCTTTATGATATTCAGTTTTGCCTGAGGTGCAACAAGGGCAATCTTGTTAATGTCCTTATCGATAAAAAAAGTCTCGGACAGTTTTATAATAGCCTTTTTACCCAGCTTTTTACTGTCCAGGTTTGTACCGAAGGTGATGGGTTTATCAATGTGATCAAGACCGAGGATGGCAATTACTTTAAAAAGAACCTTTGCAGGTATATGGTCGATTACCGTGCCATTCTCAATGGCACTGACTTCCATTTTCTTGTCTTTCATATGCAGCATCATGAGCAAATTTTATTTTAATCCAAGAATCGAGGTCATAATAGCCTGTCGTACGTAAACACCGTTCCGGGCCTGTTCAAAATAATATGCTTTGGGGTTCATATCCACATCCTGCTCAATCTCACTCACCCTGGGTAAAGGATGCAATACCTTCAGGTTGTCTTTTGTCCGGGCCAGCATTTTATTCTTAAGAACATATGCGTTTTTTGTTTTTTCATATTCTATCGGATCGGAAAATCTTTCCTTCTGAACACGCGTCATATAAATAATGTCAGCTTTTTCAACATCAACAGCCAGTTCTTTTCGCTCATGGTAATCCAGACCAAGACGATGCAGATAGAACTTATACTCGTCCGGTATTTTCAATTCATCCGGCGAAATGAAATGGAATGTGGTTTTAAACTGTGACAATGCCATCAGAAGTGAATGCACCGTGCGGCCATATTTCAGATCTCCCACGATAAAGACGGTAAGATTTTCAAGTGTGCCCTGAGTCTTATATATTGAATAAAGATCAAGCAGGGTCTGGGTAGGATGCTGATTTGCCCCGTCTCCGGCATTAATCACGGGAACAGTCGTTAATTCACTTGCAAACCGTGCTGAACCTTCAAGCGGATGCCGCATGACAATCAGATCACAATAACTGCTTACGATCTTGATGGTATCGTACAGGGTTTCACCTTTGGTAACGCTTGACGAAAGCGTGTCAGAAAATCCGATTACCCTTCCTCCAAGTCTGTTGACCGCACTTTCAAAACTGAGTCTTGTACGGGTTGAAGGTTCAAAGAAAAGATTTGCCACAACTTTCCCCTGCATAATGGGCTGAACGGGTTGTTTCTCGAATTCACCGGCAATGGATATGATCCGCAAATACTCATCCTTCGAATAATCCGTGATCGAAACCAGACTTTTGTTTTTCATTGCTAATATTTTGATGGGTGAACAACTAATCCACGATCGTTTTGATCTGCCAGAGCAACCCAGATCAGGGAATGTGATCAACCGGCTCAAACGACAAACCGTCAATATTCTTCAGCTTTCCGAGAAATCCTGACAGACAGCTTCTTTTGATCCGCGCATAAAAAGAAACCATATTGCCGTATATGGGTTTAACAGGTGTAACGTTCTCTTCCTTCATGACCTTCATCACATCATTCATCTGACTGTAAGGAAAAGTGATGCGACAGGCATTTTCAATATATCCCGTTACAATTTGCGCTCCGGACAGCATTTCCTGTGCTGCTGTTTTGTATGCATTTGCCAGTCTGTTCCTGCCCAGAAGAACACCCCCAAAATACCTTACGACCACAATCAGCACGTTGTTCAGTCCGTTGGAAAGCAATGTGCCGTAAATGGGTCTGCCGGCTGTACCCGATGGCTCTCCGTCATCATTCATCCTGTAAATTTCAGCTTTCCGACCCATCCGGTATGCATAACAATGGTGGCGGGCATTATGATGTTCCTTTTTCAGACCGGCTATGATCTCCCTGGCAGATTCCTCATCACCGGCAGGATATCCAAACGCCAGAAATCTGCTTCCTTTTTCGCGATAAATCCCTTCAGCCGGTTTTTCAAGTGTTCTATATTCATCATCCATCTTCGAAACGAAAGATAAAAAAAACAGGTTCTGCAAATGAACCTGTTTTTCATCAGAACTTAAGTTTCTTTTCAATTTCTTCGATCTGATTTCTGAATTGCTTATCCGTATCGACAAGATTATTTACGGTCTTGCAGGCATGAAGGACCGTGGCATGGTCCTTGTTGCCGATCTGAGATCCTATGGTCGCCAGTGATGACTTGGTGAGGTTCTTTGAAAAGTACATGGCTACTTGTCTTGCCTGCACGATTTCCCTTTTCCGCGTTTTTGACTGCAGTGATTCCACCGGAACATCGAAATAATTGCAAACGACCTTTTGAATATAATCGATTGATACTTCGCGTTTTGTATTCTTAATCAGTTTGTCAACCATTTCCTTGGCCAGGTTGATGGTAATTTCCTTTTTGTTCAGTGTACTTTGCGCGAGTAACGAAATTAATGCACCCTCAAGTTCCCTGACATTATCTGTAATATTTGTGGCAATATATTCTACAACCTCTTCAGGTAACAGAATACCATCCTTATAGGTCTTCTGATTTAATATCGCCACCCGGGTTTCGTAATCAGGTATTTGCAGGTCCGCAGAAAGTCCCCATTTGAACCTCGATAACAACCGTTGTTCAAGGCCCTGCAATTCCACGGGCGGTTTATCACAGGAAAGTATCAGCTGCTTCCCGGTCTGATGAAGATGATTGAAAATATGAAAGAAAATGTCCTGTGTTTTTTCCTTACCCGCAAATTCATGTACATCGTCAATGATCAGAATGTCAATCATCTGGTAGAAATGCAGAAAATCATTTTTTGTGTTGTTGCGGATGGCCTCGACGAACTGTGTTTGAAAACGGTTTGCTGGAACGTACAGTACGATTTTCTCAGGGAATTTGTTCTTGATCTCAATTCCAATAGCCTGGGCAAGATGGGTCTTACCCAATCCGCTGTCACCGTATATCAATAAAGGATTGAAAGCAGTCCCTCCCGGATTGTTCGCTACGGCATATCCGGCAGAACGTGCCAGACGATTGCATTCTCCCTCTATAAAATTATCGAAAGAATATTCTGCATTTAGCCGTGGATCAATGTTCATCTTTTTGATCCCGGGGATGATAAAAGGATTTTTAATTGCGTTTTCTTCAAGGTTCAAAGGTACACTGACGGGATGATTTTTCAATTCACCCTGGCTTCTTGCGGGTAACTTTACCGTATACATTTTTGTACTTGACTGATCAGGATTTTCCATAACGATGCTGTATTCGAGTTTGGCATCAAAACCCAGTTCCTTCCTCAGCGTTTTGCTGATAATATCGATATACTTCTCTTCAAGGTACTCATAAAAAAACGGGCTCGGAACCTGAATTGTCAATACCTTGTTTTCCAGCCTCAACGGAATAATTGGTTCAAACCAGGTCCTAAAACTAATAGATGGAACATTGTCTTTAATAATCCTTAAACAATTATTCCAAACTTCCTTATGCATGCGTGTATATTTGGTTTAGTTTTAGGTGAATAAAAATAAAAACGCGCTTGTGTTTTCTATAAGCAAGATTGTGAAAAAAAACAACAAAAAAAAATCATTTTTTTCTTGATTATTAATAAAATTCCATATTCATTTTTGATTCAGTAAATTAAAAAAATAAAAAAAATGAATTTTAGTTAAAGTATTGAAAAACAATATTTTATAGTATTTTACGAATTGTAAAATTGTTACAAAATTGTGTTATAACGGTTTAGTGTATCCAATCTGGTTCTTAGCTTTAAAAAAGTAAAAATGTCTCTGATTGGAATCATTCTAAATAACAAAATAATGTATTTTTCCGGATTGTTAATAACTTTTTATTTAGGATTCTCACCGGTCCCGTTTTCCAAAAACGGAAATGTGCACATATCTTCCGGGATGTTCCTTTAAATCAATCAATAAGGAATCAAGGCTTGCTAATGAACGGTTCAGGTTCCTGTACAGGGAATCATTAACCACCAGTTGTCCGGCTGTTCCTACCCCTTCCTTTATGCCTTTAAACAATTCAGCAGCCTGCATAAAGGTCTGATCCAGATGTTCCATCAATGCCTGAATATCACCTTGTTTCAAAGAATCAGATACAGCAGCCAGATTGTTCAGGACATTTGAGATATTCTCATTGCTTTGTTTCAGATTTTCACTGATCGATTCAAGATTTGCAAAAGACCTGGCAAGAGAACCTTCCGGCTGAAGTGTATGTTTCAAAGAGGCCATTACACTGTGGACATCTGCAATGGCATATTGCAGGTTGGCCCTCGTGCCTGCATCCATAACCATGAGAACAGAATCAACCGATGTTACAAGTGATTCTATTTTTGCCATGACCGGATCAATAAAATCGAACAGTCCGACCTCGATCTCTGACAAAAGAGTATCTCCTGCTTCATGTGTTGCCGGACCGTTACCAATTTCAAGGTAGATATCCTTAACACCTGATATCAGGCTGGAACTGCGGATAATGGCACGTGTAGGCTCCGCAAGCTCAATTCTGTTTTCCAGGTTCATTTCCACTACGATCCGGTTCGGATTGTCCATGTCCAGATCAATACCCGTGACATTTCCTACTTTGTATCCATTCAGGAACACTACTGCGGATTCTATCAATCCGCTGATGTCATTATAAACAACATAATACGTTGCCGTTTTCTTAAAAACATTGATACCTTTCAGGTAATTGATGCCCCAGATTAACAGCGCGAGCGCTATGATGGCTGTAAGACCGATTTTAAATTCACGGGATAACTTCATGATATCAGTTTTTATGCAGGTTCTGTTGTGATTCAGCAAGGGCCTCATTAAGTGGAATGATCGTTCCATCTTTGATGCCTATGATGAAGGCATCCGGAAAGCGTTCACGGACCTTACCGCTGTAAGTCATGATTTCTTCAAAAGTGGGACTGCTGCCAACAGCATATTTAAAAAGTCCGTCAACCTTGAATTCCGAGACTTTTTCAAGACCTTCAAATAATGGTGCGTTCAGCGGTATGGATTTTGAAGATGCAGTTACCTGGACCTTGAATTCAATTGATCTTAAGGAGCCCCCGGCGCCGGCACCATCGGCAATCATATCACCGGCAGGTGAATCGCCGGAAACTTTACTACCGGAGACTATACTATCGTCAATTGTGACACCGGAGCGTGTTACTTCAGAATCTTTAACCTCATCGTTTTGCTGTTCATCCGAAGCGGGCGGCTCCGTTGTGTTTGTCTCCGATGACAAGGATAGATCCATTGTTTTTGAAGTGGCTGCAAAGTATGATTTTGACTCGACAACATCCTTATAATCCCGAAATGCCCTGAAAATTGCTGAAGCAATCAGATCCTGCCCGCGCTCGGTAATCAGATAAGCCTCTTCATCGGGATTCGTTATGAATCCGGTTTCGATGAGGACTCCCGGCATTGCGGTTCTTGCAAGGACCAGCAAACCCTGCCGGTAAACACCCCGGTCTTTTCTTTTAGCCCTGTCCCTGAACTGATCCTGTACAAGTGCGGCAAAATTCATGCTTCTTTCAAAAAACCGCTCCTGCATCAGGGAAAACATAATATAGGATTCAGGAGCGTTGGGATCAAAACCCTCATAGGTTGTTGAATAATCCTCTTCCAGCAGTATTACGGAGTTTTCCTGCTTTGCAACTTCAAAATTCTCACCGGCTCTGTGATAGCCCAGCAACAGCGTTTCCGTTCCATATGCATTGTGGTCCGTATTGCCATTTGCATGAATGGAAATAAAGAGATCGGCTTTACTGGTATTTGCAATTTCTGCTCTTTGATGCAAGGGTATGAATTCATCGGTTTTGCGCGTATAAACCACCTTGATATCGGGCATGTACTGTTCTATATATTCCCCCAGTTTCAGTGCAATGGCCAAAACAACATGCTTTTCACTGGTTTGTTTCCCGACCGATCCCGGATCTTTGCCACCGTGACCGGCATCAATTACAACTGTTCTGATTTTGTAATCGTTGTTGACCTCCTGAGCAGTAATGTGAACAAGAAACGCAAAGCAAAACAATCCCAGCATTGAAATGATCCGAAAATCCACACCGGCATATTTTTTGTTCATTTCGATACGTTATTTTATTAGCTTTACAGCGCGATCTCAATTCTTGATGATGCAAAAATAACATTTATGTTCTGATTTCAATATACAGCTTTTCCACAGTATTTAGTGAATATGTTTTCTTTCACACATCATACTATTGGACATGATCATTCTTTAAATACATACCTCAGGCTGACCTGTATCGTTTTTTTCAGTTTATCGGGATTTTTCCGGATATCAGCGCAGGAGTATGAAGTTCAGACTGACTCCATGCGGATCATTCCGGCTGAAGCAACTCACATGTTGCAGGATACGGTCATAACGCACACCATAATGCCGGGAGGCGGGACATCCGGAAAAATGCTGCTTGAATCGGAGGTGAAATATTCGTCCCAGGATTCTCTCAGCATATCATTGGGACAGGAGAAAATATTTCTTTACAGGAATGCAGCTGTCAGCTATCAGAATATCAATCTGAAGGCAGATTATATCGAATTTAATATGACTGACAATACGGTTACGGCAGCCGGATTGCCTGACTCAACCGGCAATATTGCAGGAAAACCTTCCTTTACACAGGGCAGCGAGACCTTTAACTCAGATTCCTTAAGGTACAATTTTGACACCCAGAAAGGTTTGATCAAATCCATCATTACTCAACAGGGAGAAGGATACCTTCACAGTGAAAAAACAAAACGTTTCGAGAACGGGGAGATCCACATGAGCACAGGCAAATACACAACCTGTGACGCCGAGCATCCTCATTTTTATATTCAGCTTACAAAAGCCATTGCCATTCCCGATGATAAACTGTTAAGCGGACCGGCATACCTGGTCGTTGAAGATATTCCGCTGCCGCTTGCACTTCCCTTTGGGTTTTATCCCTACACGGAAACCAGGGCTACAGGACTGATCATACCGACATACGGTGAGGAAAAAACAAGAGGATTTTTTCTTCGGAACGGCGGATGGTATTTTGCATTCAGCGACTATGTCGATCTCTCCATACTGGGTACGATATATTCCCGCGGTACGTGGGGATTGACAGCTTCATCTGTCTATAATTTCAGGTACCGGTTCAGCGGAAGATTTAATGTCGATTTTTACAGCAACAGTGTAAGAGATGATCCGAGCTTCACCCGTTCAAAAGACTTGAGAATAAGCTGGAATCACTCACAGGATGCCAAAGCGAACCCCACACGAAAATTTTCAGCAAATGTAAATTTCTCAACCATGTCCTATGATAAAAACCACAGCTACAATATCGATGATTACATAACCAATACAAAAAGCTCGAGCATATCCTTCAGCAAAAACTGGCCGGGAAGTCCGTTCAACCTCACGGCCAACCTGAATCAATCCCAGAACAGCCAGTCCCGGATCATCAACATGACATTCCCCAGCCTGACATTCAACATGAACCGCATTTACCCCTTCCGGGGTAAAGATACCTCAGGAGATTACAACTGGTTTCAAAACATACAGATCAGCTATTCATCCAAACTGGAAAACAGGATCAGCGCGCCGGATTCCACCTTTTTTACGCAAAAGACCCTGGATGATATGAAAAACGGCTTTTACCATTCAATACCCATTTCCCTTACCAACATCAAAATACTGAAATACATTAACATCACTCCCGGCATCAGTTACAACGGCATGCTGTATACGAATTACATACAGAAAAGACCCAATCCGGATACGGCAATTTATTCGGAACTGATTTTGAATGATACCATCAGAAAACTAACCTATGCACAATCAGTTTCAACTTCAATCGGAATATCTGCGAGTCCCAAAATATATGGCATGATCCAGTCAACCCGGGAAAACTCATATATTGCCGCGATCAGGCATGTCATGACTCCCAGCGCGTCATTCAGTTTCACCCCGGACATGTCGGGCATCATGCCCGACTACTACAGAAAATTTGTCTATCCGGGCACGATTACAAAACCGGTGCGGTACGAAGAGTATTCCATATACGAAAATAATTTGTACGGAACACCGGTCCCCCAGGGCAAAAGCGGTTCGTTTTCATTCGGTCTGAACAATAACCTTGAAATGAAAGTAAGACCCAGAAGCGATACAACAGGAGCACTGAAAAAAGTCACCCTTCTGAACAATCTTAATTTCAGAATGTCTTATAATCCTTTTGCAACGAATTTTCGCTGGTCGACCCTGAGCATGTCGGGTTCAACAAGTCTTTTTGCCCAGCAGTTAAGCATTCAGTTTGGCGCGACATTTGATCCGTATATGCTGGATTCGGCAGGAAGGAGGATTGACAGGTACCTGATCAGTCAAAAAGCGGGACTTTTCAGAACCACCAATGCACACATCAGTGCCAATTTCAGTCTCCGGTCAAAAGAGGTTTCAACCCGAGGGGCCGATGCAAACCTGGTCCCTCCTGAACCTGAAGATGAATCCAGCACCGTACTCTCGCCCCTTGATGAATCGATCGGGTATTTTGGGCGTGAATATGTAAATTTTAACATACCCTGGAGTCTGAATGTTAATTATAACTGGAGTTATTCAAAACAGGGACGGAAAGCTGCTTTTAATCATACCGTCAGGTTAAGCGGAGACCTCAGTCTGACCCCGAAATGGAAAATCGGGATGAACAGCGGATTCGATTTTATATCACGGAAGATCACCACGACGAACATCAGCATTTACCGGGACCTTCATTGCTGGGATATGCGTTTCAGCGTAGTGCCTTTTGGTGACAGGAGAAGCTATACTTTTACCATCAGCGCCAAATCTTCCATTTTACGCGATGTCAAATACAGCAAAAGCAGAAGCTGGTATGATAATTTTTAACCATGAGAAAGAATATCCGGACAACTGATGCGTCTGCAGTCATCGGGCCATCCGGTCAGGCGGTGGAAGCAAACGGCCACTTCACTGGGTCCTCAGTTAATACGCAATAGCAAAAAGCACCCTTCGTTTGGAAGGCTTCCCCGAATAAATGCATGCACCTTCTTCCCTGTCCATATCAAATGGTATACAGCGGATTGTGGCCTTGGTTTCATCTTTAATCTTTATTTCGGTTTCCGGATCCCCGTCCCAGTGCGCATAGACAAAACCCCCTTTCCTGTCGATCACATCCCTGAATTCATCCCATGTATCTACCCTGAAGGTGTTGCGATTCCGGAAATCCAGAGCTTTGCTGTAAATGTTCTGTTGAATATCCTGCAACAGATCCTGCACATAACGGTCAATTCCCTTCACCTGCACAACCTGCTTTCTAAGGGTATCACGCCTTACTGCTTCCACTGTATTGTTCTCCAGATCACGGGGCCCGATCGCCAGCCTCACCGGTATGCCTTTCAGTTCATATTCAGCGAATTTCCAGCCCGGCTTTTGTGTGTCGCTTCCGTCATATTTTACCGACAATCCCTTTGCTTCCAGCAGTTTTTTGATTTCCATTGCTTTTTCCGTAATTTGATTCAATTGCCCTTCATTCTTATGAATGGGTATGATCACAACATGTATGGGAGCCAGTTTTGGAGGCAATACCAGTCCGTGATCATCTGAATGTGCCATGATCAGCGAACCTACCAGTCGCGTGGAAACGCCCCATGAAGTAGCCCACACATATTCGAGCCTGCCGTCCCTGCTCAGATACTGCACATCAAACGCTTTTGCAAAATTCTGTCCCAGAAAATGTGAGGTTCCACCCTGCAGTGCTTTGCCATCCTGCATTAACGATTCAATTGTATAAGTATCCACAGCACCCGCAAATTTTTCGTTTTCCGTTTTTACCCCTTTATAAACGGGCAGTGCCATGTACTTCTCAGAAAAATCCGCGTATACACCGAGCATTCTCATGGTCTCCTCAATGGCTTCATCACGGGTTGCATGAGCAGTGTGGCCTTCCTGCCAGAGAAATTCAGTAGTACGCAAAAACAGTCTGGTCCGCATTTCCCATCGTACAACATTCGCCCATTGATTGACCAGGATCGGAAGATCACGGTAGGACTGGATCCAGTTTTTATAAGTGTTCCAGATAATGGTTTCCGATGTGGGCCTGATAATCAGTTCCTCCTCAAGTCTGGCCGTCTCGTCAACAACAACACCTTTACCTGAAGCATCATTTTTCAACCTGTAATGCGTCACCACTGCACATTCTTTCGCAAATCCTTCGACATGCTCTGCTTCCCTGCTAAAAAATGATTTGGGTATGAACAGCGGAAAATAAGCGTTGGAATGACCGGTCTCCTTGAACATCCTGTCAAGTTCCTGCTGCATCTTTTCCCATATGGCGTAACCATAGGGCCTGATCACCATGCATCCGCGGACTGCAGAATTTTCGGCAAGTTCAGCTTTCACTACGAGATCATTATACCATTGTGAGTAGTTATCGCTTCTTTTGGTCAATTCTTTTGCCATGCTTTATATATTGGTATGGAATTTGTATTTAACTTTACGTAACAATTTTGCTGCAAAGTAAAAAAATAAAACAATATCTTCACACTAAAAAATTGGAGGTTGAAAATGAAAACAATTGGTAAAATATGCATGATGCTGGCACTGGTTGCATATGCTTCCGCTTATGCCTCAGGTCAGGAAGCCACAACTGAATATGACGATGTCTACTACATACCTTCAAAAGAAAAGGCAGCACCGGTCATGGAAACCCGGGAAACCGTATCAGATCAGTCACCACCAGAGCAGATGGATGATTATGAAAAATATATACAAAATCTTGAAAATCAGCGCTTGAATCAGTCCGGAAACATTGCAGATGAAAAATCCGTTGAGTCTGTCAATGAGCAGGAATATATAGAGTATGCTGATGACCCGAATTATATGGCAAGTGATTACACTGAAGAAGATGGAAATACTTATGTGACCAATAATTATTACTATTCTGATTATTATGCCAGTGACTATTATTACACCAGCAGGATCAGAAGGTTCTACCGTCCTTTTTATTCATACGGATATTACAGTTCCTGGTATCTTGATCCGTTCTGGTACAGTCCCGGATGGTCCCTGAGTTTTTCATTCGGTTATCCCTATATGGGCTACAGTTATGGATACGGCTGGCCAGGTTATTATTCCTCCTGGTATCCTTACGATTACTGGTACAGTCCTTATTACTACTCATCCTGGTACAGTCCATATTACAGCTGGGGATACAATCCATACTGGTCATCTTATAATTACGGCTTTTACAACGGATATCACTACGGGTATTACAACGATGCCTACAATCCTAATAGCTCGGTTTATTACGGGCCCCGTCGTATGGTCGATAGCAACCGTGCCATCACGGTCGGTACAGGAGGTTACAATTCGACCTCAGGCACTGCAACCGGACGCAGGGTAAGCACAAATGCATCATCCGTTTCAAACGCCACTGCCGGCAGTACCACTGAGGGTGGCAGAAGGACCGTTGCCTCTGAAGCTCCCGGATCAGCAACACAGGAAAATAACAATGTGAGCAAAAGCTCTGTTGATCCTGATGCAAACAATACCGGACGCAGAATCAGCGGAACCGAGAACAGTGGTTCAACCTCATCCGGAAACACGGAAAATACAGGTTCAAACACAACACGTCAGGCAGTATCACCTGCAAACGACAATACTTCTTCGGGCACAAACGAAAACCGGACGGGCACCAGTTCGGGTGCTGGTACGAGCGGTACAGATCCGCAGGTGATCCGGAGGAGCACGCAGCAAACTACACCAGTGACGCCCCAGGATATGCCCGTGTATACCAGACCGGACAACAGCAATCCACAAAGCGGAACTTCCGGGTCAGGAACTCAGAATAATTCCAGGACGACAATCATTCAGCCTTCCACCGCTCCGCAAAATAGTACATCGACAAACAGCCGGCCAAGCAGCACTTCACCTTCTTCTTACAGCAGACAGAGCAGCAGCGCTCCAAGTTTCAGCAGTCCGGCCCCGTCGACATCAGGAAGTTCAGGCAATACCAGAACGTATAACGCCCCTAGCAGTTCCGGAAACAGTTCTTCTTCTTTCAGAAGTTCCGGAAGCAGTTCATCTTCATCGTTCAGCAGGCCAAGCAGTTCATCGGGTTCATCAGGTTCATCGGGTTCCACCCGTTCCAGTAGTTCCGGAAGCTCATCCAGCTCTTCCAGAAGATAAAGATCTACTGCAATACAAATCGGTTTTGAAGCGTTTAAACAACAATTATTGACTGAAGAAATGCTTCAGGTATGGATTCAATTTTTAAAAACAGAAAGTCATGAAACGGTTAGTATCCTCAATATTAGCGATATCCCTTTTCACCATCGCACAAAGTCAATATGTGGCAGATGCCATCAGGTATTCTCAGAATTTCCCATCCATCACTGCACGCAGCATGAGTATGGGCGGTGCATTCACATCACTTGGAGGAGATTTTTCATCTGTCTACTTCAATCCTGCAGGACTGGCCCTGTACAGAAGCTCAGAATTTGTGGTGTCACCGGGATTGGGGTATGCGGGAGTAAAATCCCGGTATTATGCACAAAATAATGAAGACTATAAATACCAGTTTATGTTCGGGAATCTCGGATATGTGGGAAATTATACATCCGGCAGGGATAACGGACTGGTCAGCGCCAGTTATGCGGTAGGTTATCTGCGGCTGAACAACCTGAGCTGTGATACCTATATCCGGGGAATAAACGAATACAATTCACTGGCGGATTATTTCATGGATTTTGCAAACGGGACCGCCCCGGAATACCTTGAACCTTTTTATGAAAGACTTGCATTTGATGCATACATTATCGATACCGTGCCGGGAGCGGAAAATGAATACCAGACACCGGTCTTTCTGCCTGTCGGCCAGAGAAAAACAAATGATTCAAAGGGAGGTACAGGAGAATGGTCGTTTGCGCTGGGACTGAATTTCAGTAATGTTTTTCACGCAGGTCTGGGTCTCGGTTTCCAACAGCTCAGATACAACCAGACCATGATTCACAGTGAATTTGACGAATACGATTACAATCATTTCAACAACTTTTCTTTTACGGAAGACCTGGACGTAAGGGGTACCGGTGTCAGTCTCAAACTCGGCATGATGGTGCGGCTCCTGGATGTCATCAGAATCGGCGGTTCCCTTCACCTGCCTACATTTTACAGGATCACTGAAGAATATTACAATACCCTTCGGTCGGAGTTCGATGACAATTCGGTGTATGATATAAAACCCACCGACATTGAAGGAAATGAACTTTCCGCAGGAACTTTTGACTACAAACTGAATACTCCCCTCAGGGCTATGGGAGGAGCAAGCGTGCAGATCGGCACCTTCGGCATTGTTGCAGCCGACGTGGAATTTGTTGATTATTCGTCCATGCGCCTGCGGGAAAGTGACGATTATACCGATTTTCAGGAATCAAACAGGGAAATCGAAAGTGTTTACAAACCGGTACTGAACATAAAGGCAGGCGGTGAAGTCAGACTCGGCAATTTCTCCGTAAGGGCCGGAGGAGGCTATTATCCCAGTCCCTATGACGCAGGGGAACTGAATAAAGATGCTGATTACGCGGAATTTACAACCGGACTGGGGTACAGGGACAAAAACATATTCATGGATCTCGGGTTTTCCGGACTGGTACACGGAGAAAAATACAACCTTTACTGGGACAATACGGCAGATCTTGACCAGTTTAAATACAGGCTGGTTCTGTCCCTCGGAATCCGGCTGTAAAAAAATCATGCAGGATCATCATCCACCTGTACTGTTAACAACGGCCTATCTTCCGCCCGTTCAATATATCAGCAAATTTGTCCTGAACCGTGAAATACTGCTGGAAAAACACGAAAACTACCAGAAGCAATCCTATCGCAACCGTTGTTATATATATGGGGCCAACGGCCGGCAATCCCTGGTGATACCGGTATCAAAGCAGCCAGAAAACGACTGTGGAATCCTGGATGTCAGTATTGACCATAACAAAAAATGGCAAAGGAACCATTGGAGATCAATCGAATCGGCTTACCGTTTGTCACCCTATTTTGAGTATTATTCCGACGATTTTGCTGCTTTCTATAACCAGCGCATTGACAACCTGTTCGAATGGAACCTCGTACTGCTCAGGTACATACTGGATATTCTGGGTATAGCGACCAGGATCAGGTTTACCGGATCGTGGCATATACCGGAGGATCACCGGGCTGATTTTCGAAATTCCATACATCCAAAGCACCGCCTCAGCAAGCCCGATCCCTTCTTCAGGATCATTCCCTATCAACAGGTTTTTACCAGCAAATTCGGATTTATATCCGGCCTAAGCATCATCGATCTGATTTTCAATGAAGGACCGCATGCAAGGGATGTGGTCAGCGATTCTGTTTGTCAGATATGATTCAGATTTAAGGTTTGACGTTTCGGGTTCCATATTTCAGGTTCCGGATTGTTGATTGTCTATGACTGAATAAGGTTGACTTACAACTTATTGATCATGCTTGCCAGAAATCCTGCGCCAAAACCGTTGTCGATATTCACAACGCATGTTCCGCTGGCACAGCTCGTCAGCATTCCAAGCAGAGCCGACAATCCTCCAAAGTTGGCCCCGTATCCGATGCTTGTCGGAACTGCAATTACCGGTTTGTCGACAAGTCCCCCCACCACACTGGGCAAAGCTCCCTCCATACCTGCAACAACAATGCAGACCCGGGCCTGACGAATGACAGCGAGTTTATCGTACAACCTGTGAATACCAGCCACACCGACATCCACCACGCGTTCCACCCGGTTTCCAAAGATCTCGGCTGTCACTGCTGCTTCCTCGGCGACCGGCAGGTCCGATGTTCCTGCGGTCACCAGGGCTATATGTGTAGAAGGTCTTTCCTGCTCTTTTTTCATCACGGTAACGGTCCGGGCAACAGGATTATAAACTGCTTCCTGACATACTTCCCGGATTTTGTCATATACATCCTTTGTGACCCTTGTGGCCAGAATGTTACTTTCACCAGTGAGCATGAAACGAATAATCCCGGCGATCTGTTCAGGCGTTTTCCCCTGGCCAAAGATCACCTCCGGATAACCGGTGCGCAATTCCCTGTGTGTATCGACTGTTGCAAACTCAAATTCCTTCGATCCGAGATCTTTAAGTTTTTCAAGTGCCTCATCAACATCCGCAGTGCCGTTTCTGACATCTTCCAGCAAATTTCTCAAATATTTCCGGTTCATGTTATTGACTGTTTATTTGTGGTTTGTTAAAACTGCCTGTCCTGTATCCCTCAAGATCCAGTGTCACAAATTCATAACCCAGCGATCTGAAATAGGGAACTATTTTGGCTGCAGTCCCGCTATCAATGAAATCCCGGATGCTTTCCCTTTCTATTTCAATTCTGGCAATGTTGCCGTGATTTCTCACCCTTGAAGCCGAATAGCCAAGTGAAGCCAGATACAGTTCTGCCTTCTCAATACGCCGCAGTTCATCCGTTTTTACTTCATAATTATGGGGCAACCTGGTCAGCAAACATGCATAAGAAGGCTTATCAGCGGTAACCAGACCCAACCGGCGTGACAAATCCCTGATATCCTTTTTTGTGAGTCCGTTCTCAAGCAAAGGACTTTCAATACGGAGCTCTTTCAAAGCGGCTTTTCCGGGTCTGTAATCTTTCGCATCATCGGCATTGGTCCCATCCAGTAAATGATGTATGCCTTCCCGGGCAGCTTCAGATTTCATAAGGGAAAAGACGTGCTTCTTACATAAATAACAACGGTTAACCGGATTATTCATGATCACTTTAAGGATCTCAGTATGGATGATCCTGTGTCTCAGACTGTGTTCAGTACAAAAATTCCTGGCGTCCTCCAGTTCCCGGTCGGGTATATAGGGAGTTTTTATGGTTAAGGCCAGTACTTTATCACCCAGCACCTTGCCGGCTGCAGCAAGTAAAAATGTGCTGTCAACGCCACCCGAAAATGCCACAGCGGCACTTTCCAGTTTTTCCAGTGATACCAGCAGGCGGTTGTATTTGGTTTCAGCTTCCGGAACGTTCATCATCATTACCAATTATTTGTTCTGCTTCCCGGTATACCTGTCTGATCGGAATGTTATTTTCACGGGCAATCCTGATACAATCTTCATACTCGGGCTTGGATTTGATGCATTGTCCCTGAAAGAATGCCGATTTGATGCGCACCGTGCCGTAACGTGTATTGATGTTTTCGACCTTTCTTTCAAGCATGGTCTTTTCAACTGCAAATTTCCGCAGGCCAAGCGTTGATGTTTCTTTAAACAGGACTTCATTGATGCTTTGATCCGATTCCGGATCACAAAGGACCGACAGCTTCACTGCAGGACGCGACTTTTTCATAATGACCGGGGTAATGTAAACGTCCTTTGCTCCGGCAGCGAAAAGCAGGTCAATAATATAATCGTAATATTCCGGATTCATGTCGTCAATATTACATTCAATGATGGATGACTGAACAGTTCCGGCATTCGGGGTATCAGAAATTTCACATAAATAAACACGCAGGAGATTCGGTATTTCCCCGTCTTTGCTTCCGATTCCGTAACCGGTTTTAATCACCCTGAATTCCTTTTTATCCGTATAAGCGTTTACAATTGCTGATAGTATTGCAGCACCCGTTGGTGTAGTAGCCTCATAATCCACTGACCCGAACCGCACAGGTATGTTTTTGATGATCTCTGCCGTTGCGGGTGCAGGTACCGGATAAGTACCATGGGCACACTGAACAAATCCCCCTCCCAGTTCAACCCGTGAACAATAAATGGCATCCGGTTTGAGCCTGTAAAGACAAATTGCAGCACCGACAATATCCACGATTGAATCAACCGCGCCTACTTCATGAAAATGAACTTCCTCAGCTGCCTTATTGTGAATTTTTGCCTCGGCCTCCGCAAGTATTTTAAAGATTTCCAGGCTCAGGCTTTTGACATTTTCGTCCAGTTCAGAGGATTGTATCATTTCCCGGATCTCACGGTATGTGTTGTGACGATGGTTATGTTTCCGTTCTTTTTTTTGATCCTGATGTTCCCTCCGGATGACAACGTTTACTTTTGTTCCGGAAATACCTTTACGGCTGTCCCTGCACACCTGAAGTTCATAACCGCTAACAGGAAGTTTGCCAAGTTCGGCTTTCAGGTATTCAGTACCAACTCCGAGATCAATCATTGCAGCCAGGTTCATGTCCCCTGAAATGCCTGCAAAACAATCATAGTACAATGCTTTCATACACAACGCGCATGTTAATCAGAAAATAAAGCATACGAAATTAGGAATATTTATTGAAGCAACAAGCTGTAAATTACACCCGGATGGTACAGCAGATTCAAGAATCCGGATCTTCAGGAACAAACAACAGTCTGCAGGCAGCACAGAACGGGACATAATATACGATCATATGTAAATATGTATACATATATGATTATTTAGATTTTTTCTAAATTTTTCATTTAACATTTTTTAAGGATTGAAATACGGAACTTTTTATTTAAAATTCAGTAATTTTCCGCTTCGATTTGAAACAATAAGCCTCAGCAAAATAATATACCATGAAGGTCATGAAAAGAAGAGAATTTATCAGAAGCTCGGTCGGTGCCGGAGTGTTTACAGGTGCGGCACTTTCTGTTGGAAGTTACGGAGCGCTTATGGCAGCTGAGAACACTTCATCATTTCAGATGCCCTATGACATGGTTGCCATCAGAGGTGGAGAGCCGGGTGATATGTTTAACAGGGGGATCGCGTCACTGGGGGGTCTGAAGCAGTTTGTCAAGCCAAACCAGACTGTGGTGATCAAACCGAATATTGGATGGGATACTACTCCGGAAAAGGGTGCCACTACGAATCCGGAACTTGTCACAGCTGTTATCGAGCAGTGTAAGATGGCCGGTGCCAAATCCATTTATGTGTTTGATAATCCGGTTGCAGAATGGACCAGGAGTTACGCATACAGCGGAATTGAAGATGCTGCAAAAAAGGCAGGCGCAACGGTTGTTTCCGGTAAAAGTGAAGGGTATTATCAAAATGTCACCATACCCAAAGGCAAGGTACTGAAAAATGCAAAAGTTCATGAGCTCATCCTTGAATCCGATGTCTTTATCAACATTCCCGTTTTGAAGAACCATGGCGGATCCACACTCACCATTGCCCTGAAAAATTTAATGGGTGTCGTATGGGACAGGCAATTCTGGCACAGCAATGATCTTCACCAGTGTATTGCCGATTTCGCGACTTTCCGCAAACCGGATCTTAATATAGTCGATGCATACCGGGTAATGAAACGCAACGGTCCCCGTGGTGTTTCGGTTGCAGATGTGGTCACCATGAAATATCAGATCATTGCAATGGATATGGTTGCAGCTGATGCTGCAGCAACAAAAGTATTCGGAATGGAGCCCGACCAGCTCAGGCATATTGCGCTGGCTGAGCAATTGGGAGTGGGGACAAGCAACATCGATGCGCTTAAGATAAACAGGATTACTTTGGACGCATGAAACAAAAGCATCTCAGGATTTTCAGGATCATCATATCCCTTTTATTTCTGGTTTTCATTGCTGCCCTGTTTATCGACTACCGTGAATTCATCCCTGCATCATGGACAAAGTGGATTCTGTATCCTCAGTTTGTTCCGTCCGCCATCAGTTTTATCACATTGCCGGCAGCACTGGCGACAGGATTCCTGGTGATACTGATATTAACCTTGTTGTTCGGCAGGGTTTACTGTTCAACATTCTGTCCGCTGGGCACCATTCAGGATGTATTCGCCTTCTTCTCCAAAAAATTCAGAATCATCAAACGGTACAAGTTCAAAAAAGCACTCGATTACCTGAGATATCCCTTTCTTGGTCTGACCCTTGTATTCCTTCTCTCCGGCAGTATCTTGATCCTCAATCTTCTTGACCCTTACAGCACCTTTGGACGAATATTCTCTGACCTGGCACGGCCGGGCGTTGTAGCAATTAACAATTTGCTTGCCGCTCAAATGGAAAAAATGGAAGTGTATTTTTTGTTCAGAATTGATATGGGCCTGTTTACCTGGCATACCGTATTCATCCCCATTTTCACTGCCGTACTGATCATCTGGCTTTCGGTATATTTCGGCAGATTGTATTGCAATACTATATGTCCGGTCGGTACAACAATGGGACTGCTAAGCCGCTTATCCCTGTTCAGGATCAAAATGGATGGCCTTTCCTGCACCAAATGCGGCAAATGTGCTCTTGTATGCAAATCAAACTGCATTGACATAAAACACCTAAAAGTTGATTTTTCACGATGTGTGGCATGCTACAATTGCATCCCGGCATGCGAATACAATGCCATAAAATATGAACCGGCATATAGCAGAAAAACCGGCATTGCTGCGCCTGCAGATAAATCAAAGCGTGATTTTATCGGGAAATCGCTGTTGCTCGGAATGGCTTTGACGGGCCTGAACAGAAAAAGCACGGCACAGAATCAGGGCACACTGCTCCCCGGAGATATACCCAATGTCAAGCAACATCCCGTTTCACCTCCCGGCTCCCTTAGTCTGAAACATTTTACGGACCGGTGCACGGCGTGTCACCTGTGTGTCACATCATGTCCCACAGGTGTCTTGCAGCCATCCTTGCTGGAGTATGGACTGAAAGGCATCATGCAACCTCATATGGATTATGCGGTTGAATATTGCAATTATGAATGTACAATTTGCAGTCAGGTGTGTCCGACCGGTGCAATAATGCCCCTGACGGTAGAGGATAAAAAACTGACACAAACAGGTGTCGTACACCTGATCCTGGACAAATGTGTTGTGGTAACCGATCTTACGGCATGCGGTTCATGCTCGGAACATTGTCCCACACAAGCCGTTCGGATGGTCCCTTATCAAAACGGACTTACGATACCTGAAATACACACTGAAATTTGTATCGGTTGCGGTGCATGTGAATACGCATGCCCGGTCAGACCCCATACAGCGATTTATGTTGATGGCAATCCTGTACATCAGGTGGCAGAACCACCACAGACTGAAAGTCTGGAATTTGATGCACATGAAGATTTTCCATTCTGAAAAAATTCCTGTATTGAATAACGTGGCCATCCGGTATGATGAGCTTTGAGATCCGGTTGAAGCAATGCCCTGCTGAAATTGTTGTAATTTCCTGACTTGTGACATTTAGTGCGGTAGAAGTTTCCACCTTTTTATTAGCGGTGCCAACTGACTTTTCATTAATTCGGTAGAGGG
>JAFGRC010000054.1 GCA_016935355.1 Bacteroidales bacterium | reverse complement strand
TTTTTCAGGCTTAATAAGGAGCATGGATTAAAAATAATAGACCAGGTGAAGAGATCAGTCAGCAGATGGCGAAATGTAGCAAATATGTACAAGCTTCCTAAGGTTGAACAGGAGCTGATGGCAAATTTATTTAATAAATTTTTGTAACAATCCATTCTTTTTGAGTTCATTGGCAACCCGAACCTGGCCGAGAGCAGGATTGGTGACCGGGCAAATTACTGATAAGACATTATAATATTGAAACCATAACAATTAAAAAACCCAACTTAAAATGAATAAACTTTATCATTTTCTTTTCGTATTTTATTTTCCTGCTGCCATATTGGTTCCGGAAATCACGGCTAGCGGTCAGCAGAGTATGGCCTTCAATCCCAATTCAGGGTATATCAATATTACTGAATTTATACCTGCTATCGGACTGGCAGCGACTCAAGCCGCTTATTCAAAATACTTCTTTGGAATTACCAATATCAACGGATATCAGATCAGTTTCAAGGATAATATGACGAACAAAAAACTTCAGACAGGATTGGGTGCTGGAGTATTTTTTTATAACGAAGGAACACTTTTCCCGCTGTTTCTTGATTTTAGGTTTATATGGGAGATCAACAATATAGCACCTTATGTTTTTGCTGACGGGGGAGGACTGCTGAGTTTTAAGGATTTCAATCAATATTCGAGATTATTTGCAGATCCCGGGTTGGGTGTACGTTACACTGTTGCTGAATCACTTGCAGTCAATTTGGGTATAGGCTTGCATGTGCAATCAAGAAATGAAACTCATGCTCATGATAGCTTTATTAACCTTAAACTGGGACTGGTATTTAAACCAAAATAGCAATTTAAGAGAAATTCTATATTTGTAAAACATTTACCCGATCATATGGATGCTTCGACCCCCAATAAGATGGACTGGTTACCGGAACATGTAACTTAAAAAAGTTTGAACCATCAGGCATATCCTATCGCATATTTTATTACTTTTATATAAGCATATAAAAGATTGTCAGTAATACATAAATTAATTCACAATTTGAAATGAAAAAATACAAAAATCTAAAAACCCTTTTGCTGATCGTATTGGGAGTTATTCTTGTCCTGATATTGCTTACCACAAAAGTATTCAGGATTATTCTTATCGTTCTCGGAATCATCCTGCTGATCGTCCTGATCTGGAAGTTTCTTGAAAAAGATGAAGATAAAAAAGAATGAAACATTCATAGATAAAGGATATTCATTTAACAGATATCGGATCAAGGACCGTAATCCTGAGAAATCCTGATTCCGGTAACCGGTCTCCATTTTTCAGATACGAGTTCAATTGCATTGTGATTGTTTTCCTTTCCGTATAAGGAGGAATATCAGCATTAAGACAGCTGCAATCATGGCAGTTAAAGCCCCAAAATAAAACGGGATGCTTGAATTGACTTTATCATATAAAAATCCGGCGATCAGACTGGCCGGCAACAGCGTAATTCCAAGAAGGGCGTTATAAATTCCCAGTCCCGTTCCTTTTTTATTCTTATCGATCAGATCTGATACGAATGCTTTTTGAATGCTGTCGGTTGCAGCTGAATAAAGACCATACAGTGCAAAAAGTGCGACAATCGCACCGGTGCTTGTCGTCACACCAAAACCATAATAGACTGTGGCATAGATCAGGTATCCCGTAACCAGTATCTTCTCCTTGCCAACCTTGTCGGAAAGCATACCTGCAGGCACTGAGACGAGCACTGATACTGCATTGGTAACAAGGTAAACAAGCGGTATCAGAGCAATTTCAACACCAACCTCGTTCGCCTTTACCAGCAACAGCGCATCTGTGGAATTGCCGAGTGTGAAGATAAACACAATACCAAGAAAGAAATAATACCTGAGCGGAAAGTCATTAAAATGAAATCTGGTAAACAATTCATGTTTGCTCTTTTTTGCTTCGGTGATCCCGAAGATGATCACAAGAATTGCAAGCAAAGCAGGAATACCGCCAACTGCGAAGATGAGCCTGTAATTACCCGGTATCTGTGATAATAAAACAAATGCAATCAGGGGTCCTGCGATGGCGCCACTGTTATCCAGAGCCTTCTGCAAACCAAAACTCCTGCCGGTTTCGCCATTTGTTACCGAACCGGCTATCAGACTGTCACGGGGTGCGGTCCTGATGCCCTTTCCGAATCTTTCAATGAATCGCAGGTAAAAAACATGTAAAGGTGTTACCACAAAAGTATAAATGGGAATGATCAGAGCCGACAGACCATATCCGATCAGCATGAAGGGTTTGTTCTTCCCGATCCTGTCGCTCCAGAAACCTGACAATGCTTTGATCAGGGAAGCTGTGCTTTCAGCAATGCCTTCTATTAATGCCAGGCTGGTTTTTGATGCGCCTATCGACATCAGGAACATGGGCATAACCGAATAGACCATCTTCACCGATGTGTCCGTGAGAAAACTGGTCAGTCCCGTAAATATTATATTGCGGTTAAAGCCGAATAACCTTTTATCTTTATTCAAGGCAGGTGCCCTTTTATATTGTTTCCAGTACCTTTGAACGGCTCCATATGAATGCTTATATGGGTTCTGTTGCCGTATTTTTCATAAAGTTTTTTTTCAATGCTTGTTGCAATATCGTGAGATTCGGTCAAAGAAAGATTCCCATCGAGCTTGATATGGATATCTATGGCACAATTATTTCCGATTTTCCGTGTTTTCAGTCTGTGATGATCTTTTACCCCCGGTGTCTGGTAAACAATATCAAGAATTTCTTTTTCCACTTCCTCTGGCAGGGCTGTTTCCAGAAGTTCCTTCACACTGGGCATACCCAGTTTCCAAGCAACACGTATAATGAAAAAGCTGACGACTACCCCGGCCAGAGGGTCCAGCATCCGCCATTTTGCTCCAAGAAAGATGGCGCCTCCTATTCCCAGAAAAGTACCGATACTGGACAAGGCATCTGAACGGTGGTGCCACGCATTTGCAATAACAGCCTTGTTGTTGATGGATTTGC
Source organism: Bacteroidales bacterium (assembly GCA_016935355.1). GTDB lineage: Bacteria > Bacteroidota > Bacteroidia > Bacteroidales > UBA10428 > UBA5072. Next base: position 21,654 of record JAFGRC010000054.1, on the reverse strand, counting down.
CAACGCGTAATGTGTACTGATAGAGAAACTCCTTGGTAACAATTGATATAACTGCTGCAATAAGTGCAATGACCGAAGGTTGTCCCAGCACTTCACCCGAAAATGATCTGATAATGTTTTGAATCCCGCTCCAGCATATGCCGATACCTGCAAATATCAGGGCAAGACTGACGAGCAAAGTGGCAAATGTTTCATATTTGCCATGACCATACCGGTGATCTTTGTCACTTGCTTTATCCGAAACCCCGACGAAACCAATGACAATGATATCAGTTACAAAATCGGAAATGGAGTGTACTCCGTCAGCAACCATGGCTGCGCTGTGTCCGAATATCCCGGCCATTAGTTTACCCAGTGAAAGGAATAAATTGGCTATGAAACCTGTCCACGTTACTTTTTGAGCTTTTCTGGTACGGTTTTCCATCAGACCTGAATTATACCTTCTGTATTATCACCTGCCGGAACATCGGTCACTTTCTTTGTGACCCGTGTTCAACCTTATATTCAATCCATTGAATTTTTAAATAGTCCTTATTTCCTGTCTCTCAAGATATCCAGTGTTTCCTGTGATGGTTTGTTGGGAATCACAGCGATTTCTTCCCCGTTATAAACAAAAACTTCCATGTTGTCAGCAGTAACTTCTCCTATTACAGCTGTGTGACCGGTTTTGGACCGTATGGCCTGCAATACCTCATCAACAGATCCGGGTGCTACCTGAACCACATAGCGGGCTTGAGTCTCGCAAATCAGGATCTCCTGCGGAGTGATCCCGCTGACAGAAACCGGCACCTTCGAAAGATCCACCCGCGCACCCAGACTGCCGTACCTGGCCGATTCGCATACAGCGGCCCCGATACCGGCGGCACCCAGATCGGAACAGGCTTTGATCTTACCGGTGCCAAAAGCAGCCATGGCTGCCTCCAGAGCAGTCCTTTCCTCTTCAAACAAAGCTATGGCCGGTCTCATCTCTTTTACAAGTCCGGCTCTGTAAAGGGTATCATTGCCGTCATTTCCAGTCACGCCGATAATGATGATCTGGTCTCCGGGGCTTTTTGCAGGTTTAGTAAGCGGTTTATCAGTGACCAGTTTACCAAATACAGATACCACTACTGCAGGTACAATATCGGAGAAAGAGGTGGAGAATCCTCCCCCGGCAATAAATACGTCCATGGTCTCACACATATCCTTCAATCCTTTGACCATGATGTTCAGTCTTTCCTGACTGGTCATGATCTTGCACTTCCCGCAAGTGCAATGTCCGGAAAATCCGCAGGGACCGACGATCACTTCCTGATCAAGGGGCCTGGTCCCGATGAAATCCAGCAAAAAAACCGGCCGTCCGCCCATTGCAACCACGTCCCGCATCGCTCCTCCGGCACCGGTGGCAGCAGCATCATAAGGTCTGGGCACACAGGGTGAACAGTGACTTTCCATTTTTGCCACCACAAAACCTTTCATGCCCGGGACTTCAAAGACTGCAGCATCATCATTTTGTTCAGGACCTATTACCAAAGCTCCGGGCCAGACCTTTTCAACCTGCCGGTTCAACTCCTGGAAGCTTTTAAAATCAATTACTTTATCAATATTGTGATGCAGATGTACAAACAATCCGTGCATCAATGCTTTTTCTGTTGTATTCATAAAACCTCCTTTTTATTATAAATGTAATGATTTTTGAGTTTACCGGATTTGTTTTTTCTATAACTTATTCCGACATTAACTTAAACAGGCAAAAGTAAGTCTAATTACGCATCAGTACCGGGACCAATGCTTTCTGAAAAGTCCCTAAAAACCCACGTCAAATTTGATGCCTGAATGTTTGCATGTATTGGCCAGTTCGCGACCTGTCCTTTGAAAGGAACCATCGGAAAGCTTATCTTCCGTCCCGTATTTTCTGTATATCCGGTTTGCACAATTGTAATTCATGCGGTTAATGATGATATCGTCGATCTTCCTTTCCAGGACAATGGTCGGGATTTCAGCTCCCGGAAGGACCGGGCGATCATGGTGTGAGTCCGGATGCCCGACCGGTGCAAATGATACGCTTTTAAACGTATTCGCCGATTACGTATTTTAACTGTTTCCACAATCACCTTAATTGTCGTATTTTCGGTGATGAAATGTTGTCAAATCAGAGCGTAGTAGTAAAATGCCGGGTGAATTATACGAAAGAATCAGTCAGGATATCAGGTTCACGGAAGGATTGACGGCCTGCATGAATTGTGGAATATGTACAGCAATATGTCCGGCAGCAGAATTCTATGATTACGATCCGCGCAGCATTGTTACCACGGTGCAATCGGGTGATGAGAAAACCTTAAAAGATCTGCTCGAAAGCGAAACCATCTGGTACTGCGGGCAGTGCATGTCATGTAAAACCCGTTGTCCCAGGGGAAATTGTCCCGGGCAGGTTATCCAGGTTCTTCGGAAGGTATCGCAAGAAACGGGAGCTTTCACCAAAAGCAGGAAGGGAAGGCAGCAACTTCTCATTAAAGACACGGTGGGAAAGAACATCCTGAAATACGGATATTGCATCTACCCTGCAACCGCATATCCCGAAAAACATCCCGAACAGGGAACGGTATGGAAATGGGTATTTGAAAACAGTCATGAAGTCTACGCCTCGGTAGGAGGCAATTATCAGGGCAAAGGTCCGGGCACACTCCGTAAAATACCTCGGGAGGCACTTGACGAGCTTCACCGGATCTTTGAATATACGGGGGGAATCAATCTGTTCAACAAAATTGAGGAACACAGTCGCAAAAAAGCGTTGGAACTTGGCTTCAGAAAGGAAAACGCCGATCCGGATATGGAAGTCTATACCCGTTTTGTCGAAAACGAACAATAGAAAATTTCATGAAAAAGACTGCGAAAATAAAATGGGCTGATTTTAACAAGGAGATTGCCGACGACAATTATTACTATCTGAGAAGCTGCATCCGGCAAAACTTTTTCCCCGGCTCGGAGAAAGCGTTTCTTGACATTCTGAGGCACAACCTGCACAAAACCATCTTTGATGATGCGAGTCATACAACCTGTGCCGGTATCGGCTACCATGCCGATATTGTGACGTTTGAAACCCTTCAGACCATTGCCGCCCGCCATTTTTCGCTTATGAACGAAAGGGGAATCCCATCTGCCGTGGTCTCATGTATTACATCCTTTGGCATTTACTCCGAAATACTTGCAACATGGGAGGAATTCCCTGAAGAAAAGGAGAAGATCCGCGCTTACCTGAAAAAAGCGACCGGACGTGAATTTGAAGTGCCTGAGAATGTTGTTCATTCCTGCGATATCATTTACAAGTTCCGCAATGAAATTGCCGCGCAGATGAAATCCCCGTTGATCAACCAAAAGACCGGGAAGCCTTTGAAAATTGTCGATCATATTGGTTGCCATTACTCGAAAATGTTCCCTGAAAGGGGTGTTGGTGGTGCCGAATTCCCGAAAGTACTGACCGGAATGATCACAGCCTGGGGCGGTGAAACGGTCGATTATCCGGAACGCAGGCATTGCTGTGGTTTCGGATTCAGGCAATACCTGGTGAAAAGCAACCGGAGCTATCCGATGTCAAATTCAAAAAAGAAGTTTGAAAGCATGGCACCCTATAAACCCGATGCAATTCTGGCCAACTGTCCGGGATGTACGATGTTTTTCGACCGCTGGCAATATACCCTTGGGCAGATCGAAGGGAAAACATACGGAGAAGACGGGAACGGAATACCGGTGCTCACTTATGAAGAACTGGCCGGTCTTGTACTGGGTTACGATCCGTGGAAACTTGGGATGCAGTTGCATCAGGTTGATGTCGAACCCTTTCTGGACAAAATGGGTGTGCAGTATAACCCTGATGACAAATACAAAGGTCTGAACGGTAAGTATATAAACCAGCCTGATTTCAGCGGATGCCTCAAAGTCTGACATGATGAACAAACCCAGACATATTGCCGTTATCGGGGGAGGGATTGCAGGAATGGAAACCGCATCCCGCCTCGCACAGGCAGGTTATAAAATAACGCTGATTGAGAAAGAAAGGATTACCGGCGGACATTTGACACAGTGGAGCCATTTGTTTCCCGATTCATCTGACCCGGCAATTGTCGTTTCCCGGTTATCTTCCGCCCTCTCCCATCAGAACATCAAGGTCATAACCAGTACGGAAATAACCGACATTTCGAAGAACGGGCAATATTTCAATCTTAAATCAGGCAGTGAAATGAGTTTGAATGCCGATGCAATTGTGGTCACTTCCGGTTTTCATCTTTTCGATGCAAGTCGTAAAGAAGAATATGGCTACGGTTTGTTCGATAACGTGCTTACATCGGCCGACCTTGAACTGATGATGAAAAATGAGAAACCAATCAGAACTGCAAGCGGTAAAAAGCCCCGGCGGATCGCCATCATACATTGTGTGGGATCGCGTGATGCCAAAGCTGGTAACACGTATTGTTCAAAGGTATGCTGTATCACCGGCATCAAACAGGCTATCGAGCTCAACAAAAGATTGCCTGAATGTGAGATATTCTGTTTCTATATGGACTTGCGCCTGTATGGTTCCAGTTTTGACGGACTTTACCTTACTGCGCAGCAAAAGCATAAAGTCCAGTTTATCAGGGGACGGCTGTCGGAAGCTGCTGAAAAACCGGATAAAAGTCTGCAGATAAAAGCCGAAGACACGCTGTCGGGAAGGCCGTTACGCATGGATGTAGACATGATCATATTGCTGGTTGGCATGGAACCGGGAATTTCACACAACAATTTCAGCAGAAATGGTTCAGTTCAGCTTGACGAAAACGGTTTTCTGAAATGTAAGGATGTCCATGCGGCAAGAAACCTGACTACACAAACGGGAATATTTATGGCCGGGACATGCATATGTCCCATGTCGGTCAGTGAAACCCTCGAAAATGCCCGATCGGCCGCACTGGAGGTGATCAATTATTTTGAAAGAAAGATGTGACAGCCATGAAAGATTTGGATTTTCTCACTTCCACACCTTCAAGACAGATCGATTACGAGAAATTCGATACCCGCCTGCTTGACAGTGTTCTGGAAAATGAAACCTCTTTCCTGACCTGCATGTCGTGTGGCGGATGCACGGCTACCTGCAGTGCCGGGAACCTCACCAATTTCAATGTGCGCAAGATCGGTCTGATGCTGCGAAGGGGTGAGATCGACCAGTTGTCGGTCGAGATCGAAAAATGTATGTTCTGCGGAAAATGCACGCTGGTTTGTCCGCGCGACATCAACATCCGGAATGTTGTGCTGCTCATTAAAAAAGGCATTGCTTTGTTGAAAACCGAAAACATCTTATCATGAACGGAAAGTATTTCATCATACCCTTTCTTGCCGGGATGGCTTACCTGTTCCTGATCTTAATTGTAAGGGGCATCAGGTGGATAAGCGGACTTTCCAAAATTGACAAACTGCGTCTTTTTCAATCACTGAAATCCGGGAGGACGCTTAAATCTTTAAAAGAAGCTTTCGTAGAAGGACTGCTCCACCGGAAAATTTTTCTTAAGAATCCGGTTCTCGGATATATGCATATGAGCCTGGCCTTTGGCTGGTTTTTGCTTATTGTTATGGGACATGTCGAAGCGATGGTTGCAGAAGGCTCTCTGTCAGTCCCGTTCTACATGCCCATATTTTTCAGGTATTTCAAAACCACGGAAGATTTCCCTCTCGCCAGGTTTTTTTCTTTCATGATGGACCTGTTGTTGCTCTTTGTTTTGTCGGGTGTGGGACTTGCCATGCTGAAACGGTTCAAAAAAAGCCTTTTTGGAATGAAAAGGACCACACGTTTGAAGCTTTTCGACCGGATCGCACTCACTTCATTGTGGCTGATCTTCCCGCTGCGCCTTCTGGCCGAAAGTATTGCCGCAGCAATTTCCCATAACGGGAGTTTCCTTACGTCGGGTATCGGTAAGATATTGAGTTCCTCTCAGCATATAGAACTGTTGAACACACCTGCCTGGTTGGCCTATTCCCTTGTACTGGGCTTCTTTTTTATAGCACTTCCCAATTCAAGGTATATGCACATCCCTGCTGAAATCCTTTTCATTTTCTTAAGGAACTCCGGCATCCGGCTGAAGAAACAAAACACCACCTATACCGATGTTCAGGTCTTTTCATGTTCCCGTTGCGGGATATGCCTCGACAACTGCCAGCTGAGCACAGCAGGTATAAGGGATACGCAATCGGTCTACCTGTTAAAAAACATCAGGAACAAGGACCTCGATGATGAGCATCTTTTCAATTGCCTGCTTTGCGGCAAATGCCAGATCGATTGTCCGGTCGGGATCGAGACCATTGACCTGAGGATCACACAGCGCATTGAATCGACACGCCAGTACAATTCATCATATGAATACCTGGAAATCAACAGTTCACCAAGTGCCAAAGTAGTGTATTTTGCCGGTTGCATGACCCACCTGACACCCGGGATCATAACCGCCATGCAAAAAATATTTGAAACGGCCGGAGAGAACTACTGGTTCTTTGACCAGGAAAAAGCGCCCTGTTGTGGTCGTCCGCTAATGCTGGCCGGACAGTATGAAGCGGCATCCAAACTGATTGAAAACAACAGCCGGCAAATACTTGCTTCAGGAGCCCAAACCCTGGTGGTCTCCTGTCCCATTTGTTACAAGGTGTTTAAAGAAGATTACCACCTGTTCAACATGGAAGTGCTCATGCACTTTGAATACATCAGGCGTTTGATTGACAGGGAGATTTTACAGGTTGCCCGTTCGCCACAGCGGCTCCTCTATCACGATCCCTGTGAACTTGGACGGGGCATGGGCATGTACAAAGAACCCCGGGAGGTGCTGGCAATGACAGGCACCTTGGTATCTATCAGGAACGAAAAAGAAAAAGCATACTGCTGCGGCGGAAGTCTGGGTAACCTTAAAATAAAGCAGGAAGAAAGAGACATGATACGCAATCAGGCTGTTAACGACTATCTTGAACATTCCCCGGATATGCTTGTTACGTCCTGCCCGATGTGCAAAAAAACATTTGCCCGGAACACCCGGATTCCGGTCCTGGACATCTCAGAGATCATCACCCGGAATATGCTGTCGCCGGGCATCCCTGGCCTGACTGAAAGCAAGGAATGCATTCTGGAAGAAGAATATATTTGATACTGACAAACCGAAGACCCCCTCGAATAACACCCCGGCAGTTTCAAAAGCTGTCGGGGTGTTCACATGTTCCGGGAAAGGTCTAATCAATATAATAAATTCTTTCCCGGTGTTTCAAAACAATTATAGTTAAAATGAATTTGATTTTCTAACTTTCTTTGTCCTTGTAATCAATGATTTATTGTATATATACTTCAAAATATTGATCAAATTAGTTCGAATTTTGATACTTTCATTATTCTTCAGGTAAAAATCGCAGTACTTATACCGCAATAATGCAATTTGAATAGCTGGTATTTCCTAACTTTCACTTTTTTTCGACGACAATCGTCGTATGTATACCTCAATAATGCAATTTGAATTGTTGGTATTTTCTAACTTTCATTATTTTTACCGGCAACAAAAAAATATATATGGAAAACAAGTTGCAGGAGCTTACAAATAAAATTTATCATGAAGGTATCGACAAGGCCAGGGAAGAAGCCGAAAAAATAGTTGCCGATGCTAAGAAGGAAGCCGGGGAAATCCGTTCCAAAGCAGAACAGGAAGCTTCAAGAACACTGGAGGGAGCCAGAAAAGAAGCTCAGGAGCTTCAAAAAAATGTACTGTCGGAATTAAAGCTTTCCGCAAGGAAGGCCGTTTCGGCTGTCAGGCAGAAGATAACCGGACTGATCATTGCAGAGACTGCCGGGGAAGCTGTGAAAGAGGCGTTCAGGGATAAGGAGTTCGTGAAGAAAATAATTGAACTGACCATTAAGAACTGGAATCCCGGAAAAGAGGCTTATGATCTCCGTTTGTTGCTTCCCGGGGAAGATGAAAAAAACCTCGGGAAATACTTTGCAGAAAAACAGAAAGAATTACTGAACGGTACGCTTGAAATCCAATTTGATAGTCAAATGAATGCAGGATTTAAGATTGGGCCCAAAGACGGCAGGTTCCTGATCAGTTTCACCGATGATGATTTCATGAATTTCTTCAGGGAATATCTGCGCCCTGGAACCATTAAACTGCTATACGGATAGGAATAATGTCTTTAAGAAATTATTATTATCTGGTCGCCGGTCTTCCTGACATTATTCCTGACCAGAAAAAGCTTACAGTCAGCATCTCAGAATTCAGGAATGAACTCAGACAACATCTTCATGCCGATGATTATGCTCTGGTTACTTTGTTATTCCTGCCATCAGATCATATAAACCTGCTGAACCTGCTCCGTAAAAGAAATGAACCTTTTCTTGAATCAGGCAATTATTCCCGGAAAATACTGGAAGATGAGATCAATGAACCGTCGGACCTGCCCGGTTACATGCAGCAATTCATACATGCATATAAATATGAGAGTCCCGTTTTCAGGGGTTATTCATGGGACAATCAGCTGTCATGGCTTTACTATGATCACATGCTGCAAACGGACAATGACTTCCTGATAAAATGGTTCACATTCGACATGCATGTGAAGAACATACTTTCAGCACTAAACGTAAGAAAATATAAACTACCCGCAGAAGGGGCATATTTGGGCAATAACGATGTCAATGCAGCACTTGGAAGCAGTTCATTGACCGACTTCGGCCTTTCCGGAGAATATCCGTACATAAACAAACTGATTTCCATTCATGAAGACGGCAATCCCATGGAGAAGGAGATGGCTGTCGATTTGCTGCGGTGGAACCACCTGGATGAGCTGAACACCTTTAATTATTTCACCATTGAGGTATTGCTTGCGTTTATGATCAAACTGATCATGGTTGAGCGATGGTTAAAACTGAATCCCGAAGCAGGCAGGAAAATGTTCAGGGAACTTACGGAAAACCTGAGAAAGAGTTATGAATTTCCAAAAGAGTTTAAGATATGAGCGCAGCGCAAAATTATACCGCTGGTAAGATCACCGGTATCATTGCCAACCTTGTGATCGTAGAGGTGGACGGACCGGTTTCGCAGAACGAGATCTGTTTTATTCAGTCTGAAAGCGTAAAACTCATGGCAGAAGTGATCAAAGTTAACGATAACAAAGCTTATGTCCAGGTTTTCGAAAGTACACGGGGACTTAAACCCGGTACTTTGGTTGAGTTTACCGGTGCTATGCTTGAAGTGACATTGGGACCCGGACTCCTGTCCAGAAATTATGACGGACTGCAGCACAATCTGAATACGATGGAAGGTTTATTTCTGAAAAAGGGTGACTACACGCGTGCCCTGGATGAGGACTGTATTTGGCCCTTTAAACCTGTTGTTAAAGCAGGTGATGTTGTTCAGGCGGGTGATTTTCTGGGTGAAACTATTGAAAACCAGGTCCGGCACAGGATCATGGTCCCTTTCAAGTTTGAGGACCGGTACACGGTAAAAATGGTTGCGGAGGAGGGCGAGTATGAGGCAGGTAACACCATTGCCGTTCTTACCGACCGGAAGAACAACGAGTTTGACATCACAATGATCCAGAAGTGGCCTGTTAAGTTGGCCGTACGATCATACCGCGAAAAGCCCCGTCCCTTTAAGCTGCTGGAGACAAAGATCCGCACGATCGACACCCTGAATCCGATCGTTGAAGGCGGCACGGGTTTTATTCCCGGACCTTTCGGAAGCGGCAAAACCGTACTTCAGCATGCAATTTCGAAGCAGGCTGACGCAGATGTCGTAATCATCGCCGCATGCGGGGAAAGGGCAAATGAGGTGGTTGAGATCTTTGCCGAGTTTCCGAAGCTGGATGATCCCCGGACTGGGCGCAAACTTATGGAACGAACGATCATCATTGCCAATACGTCCAACATGCCCGTTGCATCCAGGGAAGCTTCTGTGTACACAGCAATGACCATCGGTGAATATTACAGGTCCATGGGACTTAAGGTACTGTTACTGGCCGATTCTACCTCACGGTGGGCCCAGGCATTGCGGGAAATGTCCAACCGGATGGAAGAACTGCCGGGTCCGGATGGCTTTCCGGTCGACCTGCCAGCCATCATATCAAATTTTTATTCACGCGCCGGTTACGTTTACCTCAACAACGGAGAAACCGGTTCGATAACTTTTATCGGGACCGTTTCGCCTGCCGGAGGTAACCTGAAAGAACCCGTGACCGAATCCACCAAGAAGGCTGCACGATGCTTTTATGCACTTTCACAGCAACGTGCCGACAGCAAGAGATACCCGGCGATTGACCCGATCGAAAGTTATTCGAAGTATATCGAATACCCTGAATTACAGGAGTATCTGGCTAAACATGTTTCGGAGGACTGGGTCGGTAAGGTCATGCAGGTCAGGAACATCCTGATCAGGGGAAAGGAAGCAGCGGAACAGATCAATATTCTGGGAGACGACGGAGTACCCATGGATTATCATCAGATCTTATGGAAAGCTGAAGTGATCGACTTTGTGATCCTTCAACAGGATGCATTCGATGAAATTGACCGCAGCACGCCCATGGAAAGGCAGCATTATATGCTTGATAAGGTCCTTGAGGTTTATCATACGGACTTCAGTTTTGAATCGTTCGAAGAAGTGAATCCGTTTTTCAAGAGGATCATCAACTCCTTCAGACAAATGAACTATGCAGTTTTCAGGTCGGATGATTTTAACCGTCACGAAAAGGAATTACACAATATTATTGAAGAAAGGAAGACCGCATGAGGGAAACCAAAGCTTTTCAGAAAATATATACCCGGATTACCCAGATTACCAAAGCAACCTGCTCCCTGCAGGCCGAAGATGTGGGATATGAGGAGCTGGCCTCGATCAACGGCCGTCTCGCACAGGTGGTGAAGATCATGGGCGACCATGTTACGCTTCAGGTTTTTGGCGGTACGGAAGGCATCCCTTCCAACGCGGAAGTAATGTTCTTCGGGCACCCACCGACGATTAAAGTCGGGGAAGACCTGGCCGGAAGGTTTTTCAATGCTTTTGGAGAACCTATTGACGGGGGACCTGAAGTGGAAGGTGAAGAACGTGAGACCGGCGGCCCTTCCGTGAACCCGGTAAGGCGAAAACAACCCTCAGAGCTTATTACTACCGGTATTGCAGGTATTGACCTGAACAACACCATCGTCACAGGTCAAAAAATACCTTTTTTTTCAGACCCCGACCAGCCATACAATCAGGTCATGGCCATGGTGGCGCTGCGTGCTGAGGCCGACAAGATCATTCTGGGAGGCATGGGGTTAACTAACGATGACTATCTGTTCTATAAAAATGTCTTTGACAATGCCGGAGCACTCGACCGCATCATCAGTTTCGTGAACACGACCGAGAATCCGCCCGTTGAAAGACTATTGGTTCCCGATATGGCCCTGACTGCAGCGGAATATTTTGCTGTGGAAAAAAATGAAAAAGTGCTGGTCCTTTTAACTGATATGACACTTTATGCCGATGCATTGAGCATCGTGTCCAACCGCATGGACCAGATCCCTTCAAAGGACAGCATGCCCGGTTCATTGTACAGCGATCTTGCGAGGATCTATGAAAAAGCTGTACAGTTCCCGGAAGGAGGTTCGATTACCATCATTGCAGTAACAACCATTTCCGGTGGTGACATTACACACGCCATACCGGATAATACCGGATACATAACCGAGGGTCAGCTGTTTCTGCGACGTGACAGCGATATCGGAAAAGTCATCGTGGATCCCTTCAGGAGTCTGTCACGTTTAAAACAGCTTGTGATCGGCAAAAAGACCCGTGAAGACCATCCCCAGGTCATGAATGCCGCAATCCGTCTGTTTGCCGATGCAGCAAATGCAAAAACCAAGCTGGAGAACGGTTTTGACCTGACGCATTATGACGAGCGGACATTGCATTTTGCAAAGGAATATTCAGAGCAATTGCTGGCGATCGATGTCAATATGAATGTGGATGCAATGCTGAACACTGCCTGGAAATTGTTCGAGCGGCATTTCAAACCCGCGGAGGTCAGCATACGGGAAGAACTGGTAAACAAATACTGGGTAAAAGAACATTAGCAACCGGACCGGAAAAAGATCTGCGCATATGGCCATTAAATTTCAATACAACAAAACATCCCTTCAGAACCTGAACAAACAGCTCATGATCAGGGTTAGGACCCTGCCTACAATAAAAAATAAGGAATCAGCCTTGCGGATTGAGGTGAAAAAAGCAAGGGACATGGCACATGCACTTGAAGACAAAATAAACGGGAAGTTTTCTCAATATGAGGAAATGATCAGGATGTGGGCTGAATTTGATCCTTCCCTCATCACTGTCAAAGATGTAAAGCTTTCGGTCAGGAAAATTGCCGGCGTGCAAATCCCCGTTTTCGACGAAGTACTGTTCAGTATCCGTGAATACAGTCTCTTTAACACACCTCACTGGTTCCCGGAAGGAATTGAGATTATAAAGGATATTATCAGGATTGCCCTTGAGCGGGAGTTCTTTTACAGGAAAATGCTTCTTCTTGATCATGCAAGAAAGAAAACAACACAAAAAGTCAATCTGTATGAGAAGGTTCAGATCCCCGGATATGATGAGGCAATCTTAAAGATCAGAAGATTTCTGGAAGACGAGGAAAATCTTGCCAAATCGTCACAGAAGATTGTTAAAACACGTCAACAGGAAACAGAAGCAGCATGATCATTCCAATGAAGAAATATTCGTTTCTGGTCTATCATCAGGATTATGATGATTTTCTTAAGGATGTGAGGAACCTCGGTGTGGTGCACCTTATAGAAAAACATGGTGATGTTCCGGAAGAGATCCGAAAGGAGTACCAGCTGATCAACCGTGTCAATGAAGCCATAAGTGTTCTGGAGAAACGGGATGTTGGGTTAAAGGAAGTCGACACCCCGGTGAAAGGAAGGGATGCGTTCAATAACATTTGCGATATGCAGGAACGCCTGGAACAGAACAATCATTCACTGACAAACATTCAGAAAGAAATTGACGAGTTGCTTCCCTGGGGAGATGTTTCCCGGGACATGTTCAAAAAGCTTGATGATAACGGCATCATGATCCGTTTCTTTATTGCCCGCAGCAGTAAATTTGACCCCGGATGGGAACAGGATTATCCCATTGAGGTCATTAACCAGACCGGGAGTAACGTGTATTTTGTTGCCGTGTTGAAAAAGCACGAAGAAATAGCACTTCCTGCCGAAGAATTCAGTTTCCCGGAACGCTCACTTTCTGAACTGGAACGGATGAAAAATGATCTGATACAGGAGAACGGTCAGATCGGGGATGAGTTAAACGAACTTGCTTCTACCGCCATTCCCGGGCTAAAACGTTACAGGGATGAGCTTATTCAGCATGCCGAATACAGGAAGGTAAAACATTTCACAGATGTTGAGGCGGAAGAAAGGCTCATGATTCTCGAAGGCTGGGTCCCTGAAGACAAAACCGGCAGACTGAACCGTTATCTGAATGAATCTGCAGCTGTTTATTTTACGGAAGATGCCAAACCCGGTGACAAGGTGCCGGTTCTGCTAAAGAATAAAGGCTTCTCCAATAATTTTGAACTGCTCGGTGAATTGTATTCCCTTCCGAAGTACGGTGAACTTGATCTCACTCCCTTTTTCGCACCTTTTTATGCTCTTTTCTTTGGTTTTTGCCTGGGCGACGCAGGTTACGGAATATTACTGACCACCGTTGCCATCATTGCAGGATTAAAGGCCCGAAAAGAAATCCGGGCGGTTGCCAGACTCATTATTTATCTGGGACTGGCAACCATTCTTTTCGGACTGATCGGCGGAACATTTTTCGGGATCAACCTGTACAATACGAATCTTCCGGTATACAGCTCACTGCAGGATTATTTCGAGGATGAAGGAACCGATATCAATAACCTTCTCTTCAATCTTTCCCTGATCCTCGGAGGTATTCAGATCACTTTTGGTCTTGTTCTCAGGGCAATCAACGAAATCATTCAGTTTGGCTGGAAAACGGCCCTGGGCACCATCGGCTGGATCGTCATGATTTTTGGTCTGGCAACGATATTTATGCTGAACAAAGCGGCAGGTATTGATATGGAAACGCTCAGGCCTGCACTATATGCAGTGCTGATTGTAAGCGGACTCCTGATACTGCTCCTGAACAATCTGAAACGTAATATATTCATGAACCTGGGTCTTGGTCTCTGGAATTCCTATAATATGGTTACAGGACTTATTGGTGACATACTGTCTTACATCCGGCTGTTTGCACTGGGCATATCAAGCGCAATACTGGGCTTCGTCTTTAACAGTCTGGCCGTTTCAATGAGCGGAGACATACCCGTGCTGAGCGTCATTTTCATGATCCTGATTCTGGTATTCGGACACAGTATAAATTTGTTCATGTCGGGACTGGGATCATTTGTACATCCGTTGCGCCTAACCTTTGTCGAATTTTATAAGAATGCTGGGTTTTCAGGTGGCGGAAAACAATATAATCCTTTCAGAAAACATATATAAAAAAATGCAATCCCGGTATAAATATTAAGCAGATGAGAAATATGATCCTTATAAAAACACACATTAGCATAATATCATTTTGAAAATTTAATACAACAGCTTATGGAACCGATTATTTTAGCTTATATTGGAATTGGACTGATGATAGGTCTGGCCGGTATCGGAAGTGCCTACGGAGTATCTATGGGAGGCAATGCAGCCGTTGGAGCTTTAAAAAAGAATGAAGATGCCTTTGGAAGCTACCTGGTACTGAGTGCGCTTCCGGGGACCCAGGGACTGTATGGATTTATGGGATATTTCATCCTTCAGGATGTATTGATTCCTGAAATTACCTGGTTACAGTCGGGTGCAGTCTTTGGTGCCGGACTGGCACTTGGTTTTGTGGCGCTGCTGTCTGCGATCAGGCAGGGACAGGTTTGTGCGAATGGAATTGCGGCCATCGGTTCGGGTTATAATGTATTTGGCAATACACTGATACTTGCTGTTTTCCCGGAACTGTATGCCATTATTGCTTTCGCAGCCACTTTCCTGATCAGCGGAGCCATTACCGGGTAAAGCTGTTGTTTACTTTAACGCCGGGAGGATCCATCACTTACACAAAGGTTTATGACTCTTAACGGTTATAGATACGAAAGGACCCTCAATGCTGGACCCGAGGTCGATTGATACAAGGCATTGATCTATAAATAACCGGGATTTATGATGTGCACAGATCTGCAGTGGGCACATGAAAAATTTTGAGGTTCACGTAAAGCGTTCAGGAGTCCGTCTTAATTGCCATTGATGATCCGCGTTTCCAGTTCTTTGATCTGTTCCCTCATCTGCTGCTCCACTTCCAGTCTTTCCAGTTCAGCACCGGCACGTGCCGCAAACATGGAAAGTATAAACCTGAGATTTGGTATCTCTTCCATAGGCTTTCTGTCCATCATGACCAGCAAACCGTTCACCTCACCTGAAGAGTTGTAAATAGGAGCTCCAACGTAACTTTCGATTTTGAGTCTGCGGATGGTCCTGTCTTCCGGGAAAAGATCACTGAGATGGCTGGGATAGAATGTTGTATATCCTTTAACTACATTCATGGAAGGACCCGTCCTGATTTCATAATGGTCCACATGGTTTTCCCTGGATTCAGGCCAGTAATAAAGGGTTTCTGCGACCTGTAAGGCATGATTCACCCTTGCGACCAGTACCATGCTTACGCCAAATATTTTCGCCAGGAGTTCCGTAATGGACTGCAGGAAAGCATCACCGGTCACTTTGGAAGTTTGTTTAACCAGAACGGACAACATTTCCGCAGTCATCATATAATCCACCACACGCCTTACGCGGAAAACGACCAGGCTTCCCTGCGGGGTCATAACCTTCTGAAATGTCCCGCATCCCCAGAAAACATTGCCCCTGACAGTCCGGAATGCCACTTCCTGGGTTTGTTTTGTACCGCTGTCCACCGTTTCTATCAGGATTGCCCTGCTGAACTCAACAGGTTCGGAATCATACAGGTTAAAGGACTGTTTTCCCCTGATCTCTTTTTTATCGCCGATCTGAAAAAGCTGCAAAGCCTGATTGTTACAATCGGTGATCATAAAATTGCCCGGATCCAGAAGGAAAATGGCATCAGGAGACTCATTGAAAATATTCCAGAACAGCGTATCGGTCTTTGTAACAATCCCCGGATGATATTGCTCTTTGTTGATCTTAAAATTGCGCATGTCGGTAATCCTGATTATTACATGGTTTCTTTAACAGGTTATTGAATGATGCTTAATCCCAAAAGATCTTTCAACTGACAAATTTCAGGAGCCGACTTATGGCAGGGATAAAGTCCGACCCTGGTTACGAAAAAAAATAATTCACTCCTGAAATTTGAGTTTCATGGATAAATTTACGTCACCGCGCCCAAAAAGTTATAATTAAATTGACGTACAGAAAAAATATTTGATAAACGGCTGGATTTTGTTGTTGTCCGTTCAGAATTTGAACGTCAGGTAAAAAGCTCTTCATCCCGGATGAGCATCAGAATGGAATTATGGGGTACGATCACATATTTTTCATTGTTAAATTCGATCTCCCACCCGCTTTTCTGCAAGTATACAGCCAGATCACCAGCCTTTGGCTGGAGTGGTACATACTTGACCTCATTGCTTTTATCCTTCCATGGTTCGTCCGCTTCATTGATTGCAGGGATGGGATATCCCGGACCTACCTTGAGCACGTAACCGCTGTGGATTGCTTCTCGTTCCTGCACGCCCGGCGGCAGGTACAGACCGGTTTTGGTCTTGTCATGGGGTGTTTTCGGCTTGATCAGAACCCGGTCCCCGATCAGAACGAATTTATCCAGGTTGTGCGTACCAATTTCAAGAGTCATAACTGCAGATTAGTATGCGCTAAAGATAAGAAAAAATAAGCATCAGGATTTTACCGATTCTTTCTTAAAATGTATTCAGCCATTTATACCGCCGTGCATTTTCCCCGAACTTGACAGCAGCCATGAATTCATGTGTGCCATAAGTGTATTGCATCAGCGAATTGAAATTGTAATCAAATGCATAACCCACAAAATACCGGTCAAATCTTGCACCAAGGTAAGCGATAAATGCATTTCCGGTCCGGTATGACACACCTCCCCAATAGGTTTCTTTGTAGAATAACCTTGCGTTTATGTCGAGCTGTGGTTTTGATGATGTCGGGATCTTGATAAGAAACGAGGGTTCTATTGTAAAGTTGTCACTCAGTCCTAACAAATATCCCGCCATCAGGTTGTAGGTTCTTTTCAAATGGTATTCACTGTCGTTTTTATCGCCAAACTGAATGATGGACTGGAACAGTTGCATGACTGATATCCCGCCGTGCAGTGTTGACGAGGTATAATATACACCGAAATTTGCGTCCGGAATGTACAGTGTACCTTTACCACCGTCGATAAGCGGATCGTACTCATCATCGGCAAGGATTACCTCACTTTTATTTATTCTGAACTGGTAGAAAACACCTGAAAGTCCGAATGACAGCTGTGCATTTTCGAGCTTCAGGTGATAGGCATATGTACCTTCCACTCCGGTACGGCCAAGCGTTTCCGTATGATCATTAAAAACATGAGCCGCCCATCCTACCCTGCCCGAACGGGAACTCAGCCTTTTCTTCCTCCTGACGGACATCTCATTTTCGATATAGCTGTTGCGCAGCAACCTGGAATCCAGGACTATCGCATGTGTTTTGGGCGTTCCCTTAAATCCCACCCATTGTTCTCTTGCCACCACGCTGACAGAGGTATATCCGTCACTTCCAGCAGCTGCCGGATTGAGCAGAAACTTGTTAAATAAATACTGGCTGTAAACAGGAAGTTGCTGGGATATTGCTCCTGACTGCACAAGAAACAAAAACAGCAGGACTAAAAAGCCTGTTTGCTGCATGTTCCGTTCTTGTCTTTTACTTAAATATTGTGTCTTCACCGCTCTACTGATTATGTTGGTTATCGAATAATGCTTACTGTTCCTTTAAAGGGTTCTGTCCCCGGTACATTCAGATCAATAATATAATAGTATGTATCCACGGGCAGGTCATTTCCATCCGGTCCCGTACCATACCAGTCGTTTTCATACCCCCCCTCAGCCACGAAAACGAGTCTGCCCCAGCGGTCATATATCTTGATATTTACATCGGGGAACAGGTGTATGTTTGGGATCACCCATGAATCATGTATGTTATCGTTATTGGGTGTGAACACATTTGGAATTCTGCCCAGCATGACGGCAGGATCACAATCCCGGATCACGATCTCATCTGAACCCTGACAGCCATTCTCATCGGTAACCGTTACACTTACGATCCCCGCACTTTCATTTACGATAATGGATCCCGTCGTTGCACCGGTCGACCACATGTATGAAATGAAATAACCGGCATCAAGCACCAGTGAGTTACCGTAACAGATTGTTGTGTCATTCCCCAGATCGACCGTCGGGTTCGGATTCACCAGTATATAATCCGT
Source organism: Bacteroidales bacterium (assembly GCA_016935355.1). Lineage (GTDB taxonomy): Bacteria > Bacteroidota > Bacteroidia > Bacteroidales > UBA10428 > UBA5072. The sequence continues at coordinate 3,136 of JAFGRC010000054.1, read as the reverse complement.
TTTGGTGGTTGTGCCGGATACGGTATTCGTGACGGTCAGCTGCACCGTTTTATATCCGGATGTTGAATAGTGAACTGTGTGTGGACCTGCGGTATTTGCTGTCAGCGGAACGGCACCTGAGCCGAAATTCCACGAATAAGCCGTGCCTGTTGTGGTTCCCTGCGAATGATCCGTGAATATAACGTCTTCATCCTGACAGACCTCCGTATCATTTGCCAGAAAATCAGCAATCGGTCCACATTCAGGCATGTCAATATAAAGCTGCACAGGAAGTCCCGTACATCCGAGTGAGTTCGTTTCGGTCACTTCTATATAGCCGTCCTGTGTTCCGAAATCAACAACGATCGTGTTATTATCCGGACCAACAGTCCCTGAAACGATTGAGGCTCCGGGCGGTACGTTCCAGCTGTAAGTTGATCCCGTCGTCAGCACAACACTATAGGTCATTCCTGCAGCGTTGCATTCCGGTTCTGTCTCACCTGTTATGGCGGAAGTAACGGGAGTTTCACCAACCGTTACCGTTGTCATAAACCGCGCAGTGCTTTCACAACCACCTGCCGTCTGGCTGGCATAGTATGTTCCGCTTATCAGATGCGTTGCAGGAAGCAGTGCTGTTCCGCCGGTCGATGTGTTGTACCACCGGACAACACTCCCTGTTGCTTCAAGGTCTGCCACCACAGGATCATCGCCGCTGCAAAAAAACTGATCAGTGTTGCCCGAGGGAGCAGGGGGATCGAATATGGTCACCGATACGGCAAGTCTGTCGTTACTTTCACATCCGTTGATTGTCTGGCTTGCATAGTAGATATCAGTTGCCAGCGGTACGGATCCGGTAAGCGCTGTACCTCCCGCAGCAACATCATACCATAAAATATTGCTGCCATTTGCTTCCAGATCGCTAATCACAGGTTCGTTAATTGCGCAAAAGCCCTGGTCCGGATTACCCTCAGGTGCTTCCGGATCCGTAACGGTCACCACCACGGCAAGGCGGCCGATGCTTTCACATCCATCGACCGTCTGGCTTGCATAGTAGATACTTGTAATCAGCGGCGTTGACTCTGTAAGTGCCGTACCTCCCGTTGCCGTGTCATACCAACGGATGTTTTCCCCGATTGCCACCAGATCTCCGACCGTACCGTTTTCAGCAGCACAGAAGTACCGGCTGGTCTCCCCGGAAGGTAAGGCAGGATCATGTACAGTGACCAGAACGACCAGCCTTGTAGTGCTTTCTTTCCCGTCTATCATCTGACTTCCATAGTATGTGCCTGTTGTCAGCGGTATGGAGTCGGCAAGTTCCGTACCTCCTGTTTCACTAATATACCATTTGATGATTTCTCCTGTCTTATCCAAATCCGCCACAGTTGGCTCATCTATTGCACAAAAATCCTGTGTTGTATGGCATTTGGGAACTACAATATCACCGACTGTATTCAACATGGCCGATTTTACGCTGTCCGCAGGATCACCACCATAATCATGTGCCAATATATCAGCAAAGCAGACCGTGCCGGCATCGGTCTGCACAAAAGTTCCGGAGGCAAAATCCGGAAAACCGGGAATGGAAAGTCTTAATAAACCTGAACCATTCAGCTCCGATCCGAAACTTTGGCCTGTTGTTTGGGCCTGTATATGGCCGGTAGCTATGAACAACAGGGAGATTGCAACCAGTGTAAAGCCATTGCAGATTTTGATTGCCGGACCGGGCAGCTTCCAGGAAGGTGTATATTTTGTCATTTTTCTTATAATTATCAGCCTTGCAAGTTATTACATCGATTGACACTATAAAAGCTAATATGAAACAAATTATCAACCATTTATAAAACTGTTCATCGTTCAGGGGACTGTCTCAACATCGTGGTCTCTGTTATCCTCAACGACGTAAAGAATCTGTAACAACCTATATTTTTTGACTCTTATCCAATGATCAGAATGACAATTGATCCTTAAAAATCATTTTTGAAACAACCTCCTGAAGAATGTTTATTTTATTGCATTTGCCTGATCCGGACTTCAATATCTTCTTCGTCCTGAAGCAGTTTTAACAGTTCGTCGGTGTTTGTATCACTATAATGATAAGGATATAAAATCTTCGGACGGATCCGTCTGGCAGATTCTGCAACCTGTTCAGGACTCATCGTATAAGGTTTGTTCATGGGTAAAAACGCCACATCTATATCTTCCAGATCGCTCATTTCAGGAATGTTTTCTGTATCTCCTGCTATATAGACTTTGAAGACTTCTTTACCACCAAACTGAAGCACATATCCATTGCCCACACCTTTCGGATGATTGGGAACAGTAAGATTGTAAGCAGGAACAGCATCAATCTCAATACCGGCAACTGTTTTATGATCTCCATTTGCCATTACCTCACCAAAGCCCAAAGATTTATAACATCCGGAATTTAGAATTGTCGTCGTGTGATCCGTCCGGATTTGTGCAATGGCATCGGGATCCAAATGATCACCATGCTCATGGGTGAGCAGGATCAGATCGGCCTTCGGCATGGTTGAATAATCCGTGCCAAACATGGATACCGGATCGACATGGATAACCAAATTATTGTACTCCATCATCAGAGTAGCATGTTTGATAAATGTAATCTCAAGGTCTCCACCCGATGTGGGAATTACATCCTTCTCGTAATCCTGAGAAAAAATCCCGGGATTCATAAAAGACAGCGATAACATGATCAATATTCCTTTCATAATTGTGTATCTTTTGTGTTTAGCCAAGTTACAAAATGAAGACATAAATCCATCATAATTCACAAGGAAATTGTTCTGCACCCGGAACCTCCTCTTAACAATCCTTCAATAACCCCTGTTGTGACAATCATTCAACAATACCAACACGAAACAATTCATTAACCAACCCTCATGACAATAGATACGGTCTCAATCCGGATCAATCATTTCACAATCTCATAACTCACGAAAGCAAACCTTTTACTGTCAGGTGCCCATGAATTGACATTGAATGTTCCCTGTCCCCCGAACAATTTGACAAGTGTCTCAAAATCTCCACCGTCAGAAGACATCATCCGCAGTTCCACATTTTTATTTGCCGGATGCGAACCGGGTTCAACATCACCCTTATAATACGTGATATAAACCACCTTCTGTCCGTCAGGAGA
>JAFGRC010000053.1 GCA_016935355.1 Bacteroidales bacterium | reverse complement strand
AAGGCTATTGTCGAAACGCTTTACAGTTGCGGCCTCCGGGTATCGGAACTGATCAACCTGAGGATCACGAATTTGTTTTTTGACCAGGGATTTATCAAGGTCACCGGTAAAGGCAGCAAGGAAAGACTGGTTCCGGTCAGCAACAGGGCAATGAATGAGATTAACTTCTATTTCGAACAGTACCGCAATCACGTCATGCCCCAAAAGGGGTCCGGCAACATTGTGTTCCTGAACCGCCGCGGGAGCAAGCTCACACGGGTGATGATCTTCACGATCATCAAGGACCTGGCCATGAAAGCCGGAATACGCAAAAGCATCAGTCCGCATACCTTCCGGCACTCATTTGCCACGCATCTGGTCGAAGGAGGCGCCGACCTGAGGGCCGTGCAGGAGATGCTCGGACATGAGTCCATTCTGACAACGGAGATCTATACACATCTGAATACGGAATACCTGAGGGATGTGATTCTCAGGTTTCATCCGAGGTCGTGACCCCGCCCTTTCCCCCCCCATAGGGGGGGGAAATCAAAAATATATATCCCCCCCCCTGATCTCCCCTTACCCCCCTTTTTCCCCTTAACACCCTGAAGGGTGTCAGGGGGGAAAATATGAGAGTTATATTTTTTATGGAACGCTGCCGGGTAACGGACAATTTTTATTACCTTTGGACTTTTTACAAAATGAAAATTTAATATTAATCGATTCATAACTAAATAATTAAAGTAATGTCAAATATTAAGCGTGTTTATACTTTCGGAAACAAGAAAGCTGAAGGAAGGGCGGATATGAAAAATCTGCTCGGAGGCAAAGGCGCGAACCTTGCAGAAATGTGTCAGTTAGGACTTCCTGTACCGGCTGGTTTTACCATCACCACTGATGTATGTACGGAATATTATGAAAATGACCATAAGCTCCCGTCTGAACTGATGCCTGAAGTCTGGAATGCAATGAAGTTAACTGAGGAGACTATGGGAATGAAATTTGGTGATCCCGAAAATGCACTTCTTGTATCATGCCGGTCCGGTGCCCGCAGATCCATGCCCGGTATGATGGACACCGTTCTGAACATTGGTCTGTGTTCCACAACAATACCCGGTCTGATCAAAAAGACGAACAATCCCCGGTTTGTATGGGATTCCTACCGCCGTCTGATCATGATGTATGCCGACGTTGTGATGGAAAAGGCTGAAGGCATGGAACCTGCAGGAGGCAAAGGGATACGCAAGCAGCTTGATGAAATGCTGGATGCTTTTAAACATAAAAAGGGTTATGAACTGGATACCGAACTTTCAGCAGAAGATTTGAAACAGCTGTCTGAAGATTTCAAAAAGCAGGTTGAGAAGTCACTTGGCCAGCCTTTCCCGGATGATGCAGCAGCACAGCTTGAAGGCGGGATCAAGGCAGTATTTAAGAGCTGGAACGGGAAAAAAGCCGTTTCATACCGCCGCATTGAAGGAATTCCTGACGAATGGGGAACTGCCGTGAACGTGCAGGCCATGGTATTTGGCAATATGGGAGATCATTCGGCAACAGGTGTGGCATTCACAAGAAATCCCGCCACCGGTGATAATTTGTTTTACGGAGAATGGCTGATCAATGCACAGGGAGAAGATGTGGTTGCAGGTATCCGAACACCCAACCCGCTGAACAATGATACCAGGAACGAACAGAACGAGCATCTGCCCAGTCTGCAGGAAGCCATGCCCAAAACCTATAAGGAACTCAGTGACATCCGCGACATTCTGGAAAATGCATTCAAAGATATGCAGGATATCGAATTCACCATACAGGAAGGGACATTGTACATGCTGCAGTGCCGTACCGGAAAACGTACCGGCACAGCTGCCCTGAACATGGCCATGGATATGCTGCATGAAGGGCTTATCGATGAAAAGACAGTCGTTACACGCCTCGAACCTGCACAGCTCGATGAATTGCTGCATCCGATATGCGATCCCGAAGCAGAAAAGAAGGTCAGTCCCGTTGTCAGGGGCCTCCCCGCCGGACCCGGCGCCGCAGTCGGCAAGATCGTCTTCACCGCCGAGGATGCCGTCGCTTGGTACCGTAAGGGTGAAAAGGTCATCCTGCTTCGCGAAGAGACCAATCCGGAAGATGTCGAAGGTATGCGTGCAGCAGAAGGGATCCTGACCGCCCGTGGAGGCATGACCTCACACGCCGCGCTGGTCGCACGCGGATGGGGCAAATGCTGTATTGTGGGTGCAGGTCATCTGCATGTGAATGTTGATGCCAAAGTGGCTAAAATTACCGGGACTGATATCGTGATTAAAGAAGGTGATGTTGTGACGCTGAACGGTACAAAGGGTAACGTATACACAGGAGCAGTAGCTTTGATTGATGCTACGGAAAATCCCAGGTTCCAGGATTTCATGACAATCGTCGACAAGTACAGGAAAATGGGTGTACGGACCAACTGCGACACGCCGGAAGATGCACAAATAGCACGTGATTTCGGTGCCGAAGGTATCGGTCTGTTCCGCACCGAACATATGTTTTATGGCGAAGGTGCAGAGCAACCCTTGTTTATCCTGCGCAAGATGATCCTCAGTCAGGGCATCGAAGAGCGTAAAAAAGCCCTGGATGAACTGTTTCCCTTTGTAAAAACAGATATGAAGGATACCCTTGAAGCAATGGACGGCCTACCCGTTACGTTCCGGTTACTCGACCCTCCGCTGCATGAGTTTGTCCCCCAGAGCGAGGAAAAGCAGGCAGAACTGGCCAAAGCACTTGGCATTTCAACCGAAGCAATTGAAAAACGCGGAGAACAGCTGCATGAGTCCAATCCCATGATGGGACACCGTGGCGTACGTCTTGGCGTTACCTATCCTGAAGTATCTGAAATGCAGATACGTGCGATCTTTGAAGCGACTGCCGAACTGAAAAAGGCAGGTAAAAATCCATTGCCTGAAATCATGGTCCCGGTAACCTGTGATGTTTCGGAGCTGGATTTCACGAAAAAGATCACCGACAGGGTTTATACAGAAGTGTGTGCCAAATTCGGACTGAAGGAAATCGAATACAAATACGGAACAATGATCGAAATCCCTAGGGCATGCCTGCTATCCGATCAGATGGCCAGGACTGCGGAGTTCTTCTCATTCGGGACCAATGACCTCACACAGATGACATTCGGATTCAGTCGCGACGACATCGGCGGATTCCTGAACGAATATCTTGATCAAAATATGCTTCCGGTTGATCCATTCCAGACGATCGACCAGATTGGTGTCGGTCAGCTCATCGAGATGTCGGTCCAGAAAGGCCGTGCAACTAGGCCCAATCTGAAAATAGGTATTTGCGGCGAACAGGGAGGCGATCCCGCATCCGTTGAGTTTTGCTACAGGACGGGACTGACCTATGTCAGTTGTTCACCTTTCAGGGTACCGATTGCCCGGCTTGCAGCAGCACAGGCAGCTGTAAGGAGATCATAGTATCTGACACCCTCCGAGAGTAATAATGGATAAAAATTCCCCGGCCAGGTCTCTAAAAACCCAGCCGGGGAATTTTTGTGTCAGGATGCTGTTACTTAAGAGAATTTTTATGTCAGGGGATCCTTTTACCGGGGCATTTTTGTGTCAGTGAGCTTTTGCAGAGGAGTGTTTTTTATGCAGTGATGCTTTTTTTTCAGGATTTATTGTTACAAAAACGTTAATGTATCAGAGGTTTTCATGTCAAATCGAACCGGTTTCAATGATACATGAAAAAATGATACTATATGACAAAATACATATTTTTTCTATATTTGTCCCCGGCCAAAAAATTAAAAACCGGTTCATGAGTATCCGATTCAACAAGCATAGCTTACTTATAAATTGTCTCCTGAATTTTCGTTTAAATGATCCTTTAAATTATTTATTAAATTGGCCTTTCTATCTTGTCGGTTCAAAATCCAATACCGATTGTACCCAGATGCCATATTAACCATCTAAAACCGAGAACAAAATGAATATTGATCAAAGTATTTTAAGCAAGGAAGATCTGAAAAAACTGGAGTATCTGAATAATCCCAAAGTCCTGACAGTCGTCGAAGCGTTCACAAAATTGATGAAACCCGCAAAAGTAACGGTGATCACCGATGCCCAGGAAGACATCGATTATATCAGGGAACTGGCCATCACAACAGGAGAGGAGCGGAAGCTCACCATGGAAGGCCACACCATACATTATGACGGATACTATGACCAGGGGAGGGACAAGAAGAACACCAGTGTTCTGGTTACACCCGACATGAAAATGAGCAAGGTCATCGATACAAAACCCAAGGAGGAAGCGATCAATGAAATCTTGGAGATCATGGACGGTGCGATGGCAGGCAAGGAGGCACTGGTACGGTTTTTCTGTCTGGGCCCGCTGGATTCAAGATTCTCGATCTGCGCACTGCAGATAACCGATTCATCCTATGTCGCACACAGTGAAGACATCCTGTACAGGTCAGGCTATGAAGCGTTCAGAAGACTGAACGGTTCGGATGATTTCTTCTATCTTGTACATTCTGCAGGTGAGCTGGATGAAAGGGGAAATACAAAACATGTTGACAAGAGAAGAATTTACATGGACCTGAAGGAGGACCGGGTCCTGACTGTCAACAACCAGTATGCAGGCAACAGTCTTGGATTGAAAAAACTGGCCCTGCGTCTTGCCATCTACAAGGCAAATAACGAAGGCTGGCTGACGGAGCACATGTTCATCATGGGTGTCAAACCTCTGAATAAAAATAGGATATCCTATTTCACGGGGGCTTTCCCGAGTGCATGCGGCAAAACATCGACCGCAATGGTTCCCGGACAGACCATCGTGGGGGACGATATTGCCTACCTGAGGGAATGGGAGGACGGAACCTGTCATGCCGTCAACATCGAACAGGGCATTTTCGGCATCATTACAGACGTGAATCCGACAGACGACCCATTCATTTATGAAGTGCTCGCCACGCCCAGGGAACTGATCTTTTCCAATGTTCTTATTAACGATGGCAAACCTTACTGGTTAAACATGGGTAAAGATCTCCCCGATGAAGGCATGAACCATTTCAGCGAGCACTGGAAACTTGGTGATGTCGACAGGGAAGGCAAAAAGGTGGGACATGCGCATAAGAACGCACGTTATACAGTAAGGATCAACGAATTGTCCAATGTGGATCCGAACCTTCACAATCCGGAGGGTGTAGCGGTCAGCGGGATCATATACGGCGGGCGCGACTCGGACACGTCAGTCCCGGTTCTCCAGAGTCTGAGCTGGGAACATGGTGTGTACCTGGGTGCGACCATTGAATCGGAAACCACAGCTGCGACGCTCGGAAAGGAAGGCGTGAGGGAGTTCAGTCCCATGGCCAACCTCGACTTCCTGGTCGTGCAGCTGGGCAAGTATATTGAAAACCATATCAAATTCGGGAACAGTCTAAAAAAGCCACCACTGACTTTTGCTACGAATTACTTTATTAAAGAGAACGGTGAATTCCTGAGTGAAAAAGTCGATAAGAAAGTCTGGCTGATCTGGATGGAAGGCAGGGTGCACGGGGAATATGACGTCATCAAGACACCGGTCGGCTACATACCAAAATACGAGGACCTGGTGCCTTTATACAGACAGATATTCGATAAGGATTATTCCAGGGAACTGTACGAAAAACAATTCTCGATCAGGGTGAAAAAATTCCTGGAGAAGATCGAACGGATGGAACGGATCTATGGCGAAGAGGAAGATATCCCGAAAGTTTTCACGGATATCATGCAGGACCAGAAAGAAAAACTGCTGGCTTTCCGGGAAAAGTACGGCAAAGATGTCGTCAGTCCCTTTGAACTTTAAGCCATAATTAACTTGATTGGCGGGCTTTATTCAGACTGATTTGCTGCGCGATATTCAGATTAAATTGCAGTTAATGTTCCAATTGAACAGCTGGCCATATTCAAATTGATCTGCAGGCAATAGTGAATTAAAGTGCCGTCATCATTCAAATTAATCTATAGGAAGCATTCCGATTGATCTGCAGGTCATATTATTAAAATTGAAGTAAAGGTAATTTTTCAAATTTTCAAGAATTATTCAAAATCTATTTGCTGGTAAATGCACTGAACAATTACAGAATCCTTACCGGAAAATGCCTTCCCGCATATCATCCAGAATACCGGTCTGAAAAACATGACGATTCCTATGGATTATTATTCAATAATACCTATATTTGTGCCCCACTATTATAAAATGCGTTCATGCACATTTTCTATAATGCTGGTATACTGATACTTGCTTATTT
>JAFGRC010000052.1 GCA_016935355.1 Bacteroidales bacterium | reverse complement strand
TTGCTTTTCGTGGAAGATTTTCTTGATAAAAACAAATCACAATACGGTTCGGGCACGTTCTTTAAATATGTCTTCCTGGCTTTTCTGGTATGGAATACCGCCACAACCTGGTGGATCGTTAACGCTACCCTGGTTGGCGTTATCATTGCAATCCTGATCAATACCTTTATGAGTTCCCTGGTCATGTGGTTTTTTCACCTTGCCAAACGCAGGCTGGGTGCACAGGCCGGGTATTTTGCGCTGATCCTCCTGTGGATCACATGGGAATATTTTTATTTTCATGCTGAAATCTCCTGGCCCTGGCTTACACTGGGATACGGATTTGCCTATAACATCCGGATGATCCAGTGGTATGAATATACCGGCGTTCTGGGTGGATCGCTCTGGGTCTTATTAATAAATGTATTGATATACAATTTGTTTCTGGGATATTTCAATAAATTTCCGATCAGAAGGGTGATTTCCCAGTCTGCATTGATCCTTATCCTGATCATTGCCCCCATCGCAATTTCACTGGCCAGGTTCCACAATTATGAGGAAACTCCGGACCCCAGAAAGATTGTCGTAATCCAGCCGAACATTGATCCCTATGAAAAATTTGTAGCCATTCCATCCACTGAACAAACAAGGATTCAGATTGACGAGGCATCCAGGCTGGCGGACAACTCAGTTGATTATTTCGTGGGACCGGAAACTTCGATCAATAACAACATCTGGTTGCATCAGATTGAAGATGTGCCGGACATCCGGATGATCAGGGATTTCCTCTCTTATTATCCCGGAGCAACATACATCACGGGCATTCAGTGTGCCAGGCTGCTGCTTCCAGGTGAAGCATCCACGCCTGCAACCCGTCAGACGGCTGGCACGGACATCCGTTTCGAGACTTATAATGCCGCCATTCAGTTGGATTCCACCCGGAATGTTCCATATTATTTTAAATCAATGCTGGTCACGGGGGTCGAAAAAATGCCTTACGCCCGGTACCTGAAATTTCTCGAATCCCTTACCCTCCGGCTGGGTGGAACCATGCGCGGCTGGGGGACCCAGAAAGAACGGGGCGTGTTTTTCTCGGCAAAGGACTCAACCGGCGTCGCCCCTGTTATTTGTTATGAATCGGTCTTCGGGGAATTTGTTACGGACTACATCAAAAACGGAGCAAACTTCATTTTTGTCCTTACCAACGACGGATGGTGGGGCGATACTCCGGGTTACCGCCAGCACAATGCCTATTCCTGCATACGTGCAGTTGAAACCCGGCGCAGCATTGCGCGCTCTGCCAATACCGGAATCTCATGCTTCATCGACCAGCGCGGTGAGGTTCTCAAGAAACTGGGATGGTGGGAGCGCGGCGCTCTGAAAGAAACCCTGAATGCAAATGACAAACTGACCTTTTATGTGAAAAACGGGGATTACATCGGAAGGGCGGCAAGCTTTTTCGCTCTGTTTCTCGCGGTGTATTATATTGTTCAGGCCATACTGGATATGAAAACAAAAAAGCATACTGTAAAAAAGATCTCTTGAGAGATAAGATTTTTGATGCGGAATTCATTACCCCCTGTTTGCCGTTCACTGTAAAGCTTCTGTTTCCGCTTCACGGTCCATCTCTTTCAGGATCCTGCCGATTTCCTTTTCAGTCTCAAACAGCTTACTCCTGCAAATCTTGAGTAATTCCGCGACCTGCTTCACCTTTTCGGCCAGCTGGTCCACATCCAGTTCACCATTTTCGATCAGCTGCAGTATTTCTTCGATCTGTGCAATGGCTTCGGAATAGGATTTCGTTTTTTTTGTCATGGCTTATTTGATTTTCAGATTGTTTTGCTTTTCAGACTTCCTTTGTAAAGACGCGTTTCAAGCAATTCCCCTGGTCTTATGCCTTCATTGTTCCGCAAGGCTTTCCCCTCGTTATAGGTTATGGAATATCCCCTTGCCAGGATTTTAAACGGATCCAGGTAGCGGTTCTTCTCCTCATGCATACTGAGCAAATGGGACTGACTGTTTAAATGGCTTTTGCAGGTAGATTCCAGTCTGGTTTTAAGTTCCTGCTGACGGTATGTCAATCCCATGAACATCCCCTTAATATCTGTCTGAATCCGGTCGGCAAGCTTGCTGATCCTCATGGAATGCCTTGAGGTCAACTGTCTTGAAGAACCGGCAATGCTCATGTTCAGATCCCTGACATGTGATGCATGTATGAAGAGCTTTTCCCTTATGGCAGGTTTGAATGTCAGCATGCACCGGTCGAGGCGATCCCTTTCAGATTTAAGCTTTGCATCCAGACTTTCAGAGAACTGTGCCGTCAGTTCATTGATTCTTTCATCAGCTTCCCGGAACCTGGAAATCAGAAATTCAGCGACTGCGGTAGGAGTTTTCAAGCGCGTATGCGCCACAAGATCCGCTATGGTCTCATCCTGTTCATGTCCGATCCCTGTCAGCACCGGTATGGGAAACTGACAGATATGACTGGCAATCCAGTAGCTGTTAAAGCAGTTCAGCTCCGACTGGGCACCACCGCCCCTGATGATGACCACCACATCAAAAAAACCCTCATGGGAAAAAATCCGTTCCAGTGCATTCACAATGGACTGTTCAGCTTCATCACCCTGCATTACGGCCGGGAAAAGCTTCATGTGAAATCTATAACCGAACGGATTGTTCAGGATCTGGTTGGTAAAATCACCGTATCCTGCTGCAGTCTTTGAAGAGATCACCGCTATCTTTTTGGGGATGTCCGGAAAATGAAGCTTCCTGTTCATCTCAAAAACACCCTCCATGATCAGCCGGTTGATGACCTCCTGCTTCTGACGGGCCAGTTCGCCGATGGTATATGAAGGTTCGATGTCCGAGATATTCAGACTGAATCCGTATATTTCATGGAATTCAACTATCACCTTAACCATAATTTTCAATCCCGGTCTGAGCTCTGTATGTGCCGTTGTCTCAAAATAAGGCCGCAGCATGCGAAAAGTGGCAGACCAGATGGTAGCACGTGCTTTTGCCCTGATTTGATCACGATCATTCTCCTTATCAATCAATTCAAGATAACAATGACCGGAATAATTCACTTTCATTTCACTGATTTCTGCCAAAATCCAATATGATGAAGGCATTGCCGATTTCAGTGCGGTTTTTGTCCGGCTTAACAACTGATGCAATGACAGGGGTGTAATATCCATTCGCTAGTTCTTGATAATTTTATAGAAATCTGTGAAATCATCCGTAACAATTCTCATAATATAAATACCTTTTGGCAGGGCATACAAATTACGTGTAATTTTAATGTATCTCAGTCCCTCATAGCCCGTGTACAGATCTGATAAAACGGCCTTACCCGACAGATCAAAAAGATCTATTTCCACTCCGGAATGTAATGTTGTTTCAAAAAAAATGAAAATCTCATCCCGGAAAGGATTCGGAAAAACTATGATCCTTTCAGACAGCTCCCAGGAAGCGTTATCTGCTTTCAGCAACAGATCAGCAAGGTTGAAGTCAGGAATACCATATCCGTAAGTTGTGTCCGGAACAGAATATAAATGCGAGCTCCGGAGAATTGCACCCCTGATCTCCATGGCTGAGGCATCCGGATTGGCCTGCCACAGGCATGCAGCAAGTCCGCTCACCACAGGCGCCGAAAATGATGTTCCGTCGCCCTGCCACAATCCTCCGTCCGGTCCGGCATAATAAGTACCCTTCCCGACAGCGACCACCTCAGGTTTAATGCGGCCATCGGAAGAGGGTCCCCGGCCGCTAAACGGGGCAATCCTGCCACTTCCGTCAATTGCACCGACTGACAATATGCTGTCGGCATCTGCCGGTGATGATATATATTTCCAGCTGGTCTGACCCTGATTGCCGGCACTGATGATCACAAGCATCCCTTTTGATGCTGCAACATCCGCAGCCCTGGAAATCCGGGTGCTGTTGCCGTCTATTTCCCGGATTGTATGATCCTGCAGCAGATCATCAAAGGTTGTGTAACCCAGCGATGTGTTTATGATATCGACTCCGGCGCTGTCAGCAAATTCAGCTGCCGAAATCCAGTTGTCTTCCTCAACGATATATTCTGAACCGGAATCCTCAGAACGGAGCAGCCAGAATGACGCTCCGGTCGCAGTCCCTCTTAACATGCCGGGCAAAATACCGCCTATGATCGAAAGTACTTTCATTCCATGACTCTCTTCTTCAAAAATATCGGAGTTCCGGTTGGCAAAATCCCGGGCACCCAGGATCTGACCGTTTGTCCATAAACCTGAAAAGACAGGCAGTTCATTCACCTTAAAAAATCCGTTGTCAATCACGGCAATGTGGATGCCCTCACCGGTAAAACCGTTCTCATGCAGGACTGTTCCGTGATGAATCGCGGTCTGTAGCAGGGACAGACCGTAATCGAGCGCCGGATGTTCATTTGAGACTGACTTTGCATATATTATTTCAGGTATGGTGACAGACTTCTGACGTGGGGCTGATTTTAAAACCCGTTTCACAAAAGACATGTTCATGATCCTGCTCAGTGCTTCCACATCTGATGTTTTGAAAGTCACCGCATTGAACCATCTGGAAACATTATGAATGGTAACACCGGTATTCCTGATGCTGTCAATATAAGCAGGTGATACAGGAATATCACTGTATACGATACCGATACCCTGTTTATTTCTTCGTGCAATCGCCCGTGATGACAGGAATGCTTCCGGATGGCCCGTTGTAAAGGGACTGCCATTCTTATCGTTAAATTCAATACGGTATGTTTCGGGTGCTGTCTGTTCATAAAGCTCCTGGGATCTTAAAGGCAGCGCAATCAGTAAAAACAGAACCATAAAACCCGGATTCCCCGGATTCAGGAACAGTTTTCCGTGCACAACTTTTTCATCTGCCTGCAGGCATGAGGAATTCATTCTCATCGGGTTCACTGAATTTGCCCTTGTTTTCATCGATCATTCTGAAAAACTCAATCTGCTGATCAACAATTTTTTCCCCGTCAAGGCATGTACCGTTCAGATAATTCAACTCCATGTCAACACTACCAGCCTCATTATAAAACGTCCACAGTCCGTGACGCTGATCATTCAGGTAATTTCCTTTCACATAAGGCTGTCCGTTCTGATGATACACCAGAAAATCACCGTCCAGCATATTATTTGTATAAACAGCATTCAGCTTAACCGTGCCATCACTGAAATACTGCAGCCAGGATCCATGCTTTATGCCATTGTGCCATTCAATACGTTCCGATACGACTCCATTGCTGAAATAGTAAAGCATCGGGCCATTCCTTTCCCCCATATCATAGGATTCCTTTGAAGTCAGTGTGTTGTCATAATAACTGTAGTAATTCCATATACTGTCCTTCAGCATATTAACATACACTCCCGTGGCTGCAAGGCTGCCATTCTCGTAAAACAAACGTGCACCGACGTATTCCCCTCCTTCACGGTAATTTAAAATGGACTGCAATGCACCGCTTTCATAGTAACGCTTCATTTCACCAACCGGTACATCATCTTTAAAGTATCCCTGGTACATAAACTTACCGTTCGGGTATGCTCTCTCCCAGTATCCCTGTTTCCGGTTCCTGTCATCCGTCCGGTTTATCAACGAATCACCCTGTGCAGCAAGCGGTAAAAAGTTCAACATAAACAATATGTTGAATATAACAATCCTGATTATCTTCATGATCATATGATTTCACCTGTCATATGCAAAGATAGTGCTTCTGTATTCCGGTTCGGGCAAAAAATTTCAAATTATCAACGAAATGTCATTTCCAAACCGGAAGATTCTTATCTTGATAAATCGGGATCAGCATGACGAGCTGCAGCCTTTTTGAGAGAAACTTTTGACAATCACCATATCAGGGTGATAAACATCATGCTAAACTGATGCCCGTACCCTGCTTTGGTGCTTTGCCTGAAACAAGAGATACAGGACCGGAACAACAACAAGCGTAAGGATTGTGGAAAAAAGCAGGCCTCCGATGATGGTCCAGCCCATAGGGGCCCACAGTGTACCACCACCAAGGGTCAGCGGCAGCAAACCTCCGATGGTTGTTATGGCGGTCAATGTTATCGGGGTCAGTCTTGTTTTTCCTGCCTCAGTCAGGGCTTCACGTACTGATGAACCCCTGCTGATGAGCTGATTTGTATAATCAACCAG
>JAFGRC010000173.1 GCA_016935355.1 Bacteroidales bacterium | reverse complement strand
GTCCGGAATCTGTTTTGGATGAAATACAGGTATGCGAAAATTACTGTTGATATGTGTTGTGGGAATAGCAGGACTGACTATTACGGTCGCTCAGGATCCTCAGTTTTCTCAGTTTTATTCAAATCCGCTTTATCTGGCACCCTCTTTTGCAGGGGCAGCCGGTAGCAGCCGTATTTGTGCAAATTACCGTGACCAGTGGATCGGTCTCCCTTCCGTCTTCAGAACATACAGCTTTTCTTACGATCACTATTTTCCCAATTTTAACAGCGGTGTAGGTTTTATAGGATACAAGGATGCTGCGGGGACCGGTGAACTCGGAACAATGAGCGTCGGCGTTCAATACTCATACAATTTTAAGGTTTACAATGACATCATAGTCCGGCCCGGACTCCATTTTTCCTACAGGGAACACGGTCTGGCATGGGATAAACTGGATTTTATCGATGAGGTGATGTTCTCCGGAGGCGGAATGACGCAACCCGAGCCGTTGGCCAAAACACGTGACGTTGACCTGTCGCTTTCCACCCTTGTTTATGCAGGCAGGACCTGGGGAGGCATTACCGTGGATCACCTGTTAAGGCCAAATGTCTCCCTGTACGCGGATGAAACAAGGGTTCCCGTTAAGATATCCGTTTACGGGGGCTATGACCTGATCCGGCAGGGCAGACTTCTGAATCCCGTTGACGAAACAATGACTTTCGCATTTCTTTTTAAATCACAGGGCCCCTATAACCAGCTTGATCTGGGCGTATACTGGCATAAGAATCCTTTTGTACTGGGACTCTGGTACCGGGGTATTCCGCCATTTAACTCACAGCGCGGTGATGCACTGATCGTACTGGCAGGATATAAAACACAGTATTTCAATATTGGCTACAGCTATGATCTCACCATTTCAAACCTGATCGGTCAGGCACTTGGATCTCATGAACTTTCCATGAGCTTTAAATTTGCAATTCCCAGGCGTCAGAAACCGGGAGAGGTCCCCTGTCCTGAATTTTAATCCGGAAACAGTGACTGTATTACGCCGGCAACAGGGTATTCCTAATAAAATTATTTTCATCCCGTTTCCTGTATACAATGATTTATTTTTATTATTGCTTTCAATTTTTTGTTGTAAGCATAAAAATATATATTTGCTACCCAAATGGACCTAAAAAATAACACGGCATATGAAAAAGCTGCAACTAATTGTTAATATTATATTTGCCTTAGCTATTGCGGGACTGTATGTCATCTTTTTTACCGGCATAGCAGGTAACAAAACAAAACCGGGAGACTTAACCGCTGGCGTTGCCCCCGTAGAGGACAGCCAGATATTTTATGTACAGATTGACACCGTACTGGCCAATTATGACATGGCGATTGATATGGCAGATGAGCTGGAAAAAAGTTTTCAGTCATCCGATGCTGAATTTGCAACGCGGCAAAACGCTTATCAGAAGGAAGTAACAGATTATCAGGACAGGTACAACCGGGGATTGTTGACACGTTCCGAGGCCACAAACATTGAACAGCAATTGTATACAAAGCAACAGGAACTGCTTGCTTTTCAGCAATCACTCAGTGATGATCTTACGGAACAACAGACTGTAATGAACCGCCAACTGATCGATGCGATCATGCAGTATCTGAACGTGCACAGTCAGGAATATAACTACCGGTATGTTCTGGGCACCTCGTTCGGAGGTAATATATTGTATGCAAATGAAAGTCTGGATATTACACAGTCAGTAATCGACGGACTGAATGAAGCATACCGTGAGCAGCTCAGGAACAGAAGGTAATTCAAAATCAATATGGGCTTTGCTGAAAATTATTTCAGTAAGCAGGGCAATTTTCAGCCTCATCTCCCGGAACCTCCGTCTGAAAGACTTCATTACATCGTTGTCATTCCCGCTTATTGCGAAACGAACCTTTCCGCCCCACTTAATGCTCTTTGGCATTGTACCCGTCCCTTACGTGATGTTGAGGTGATCATCGTTGTCAATTATCCCGAAAACGCAGGAGCATCAATCATTCAAGCCAGTCTGAACAGTGTAAAGGAAGTCCGGCAGTGGATATCCGCACACCATGATCCTGCTTTCCGTGTAATGCTTATTGAAGCCTTAAATCTTCCTGCAAAACATGCCGGTGCAGGCCTGGCCCGAAAGGCCGGAATGGACGAGGCAGCATACAGATTTAACCGGATCAGTAATGCAGGAGGATTGATTATTTCTTTTGATGCAGATTGTACCTGTGATCAAAACTACTTTCAGGCCATTGAAAGTTGCAGTGAAAAATTCCCGTTGGCAAACGGTTTCAACATTTACTTCGAACATCCTGTCTCCGGGAATGAATATCCGGAAAGGATCTATAAAGGCATTATCCGGTACGAGCTTCATCTGAGGTACGTCAACCAGTTTCTCCGTTTTGCAAATTTCCCGCATGCCTTTCATACCATCGGTTCTGCATTTGCCGTCAGGGCCGGAACATATGCCCTTCAGGGCGGTATGAACAGACGTAAAGCCGGTGAAGATTTTTATTTTCTGCACAAGATCATTCTTCTTGGCAATTTCCACGAAATCAATACCACAAGGGTAATCCCGTCACCCAGACCCTCAGTCAGGATTCCTTTCGGAACAGGCACCGCCATAACCAGGTTTGTTTCGGCACCGGATGATGATTTTATGACTTACCACCCCGACAGTTTCCTTCTGTTAAAAGATTTCTTTCAGTCGGCCGGAGAATTTTACCGGAAAACAACGCCGGATACGGTCCGTTCGGTTGAGAACACCCCGGAACCGTTGAAAAGCTTTCTTAAAGAAAAACATTTAGAAAATGCCATTTCCGAAATAAACAGCAACAGCAGCAATATGAGGTCCTTCACAAACCGGTTCTTCAGATGGTTTGATGCTTTCAGGATCGTGAAATACCTGAATCATGCCCACAGAAATCACTATACATATATGAACATACGGGAAGCTTCAGAAATATTATTGCATCACATTTCCATAAACACGCCTCAAAAAACCGGAGAATCTGAACTGCTCAATATCATGCGGGAAATAGAAAAGCTGAGTCAGCACTGTTGAATTATTCATCAACGATAATGAATATATCCTCGTTTTCTTTCTTCATAAGATATTGTTCGCGTGCAAACTTCTCAAGATTTTCATTATCGGTCTTCAACTCTTCAATCCTGTTCCGGTCTTCCTCAATCTTATTGAGGTAATATTCCTTTTCTTCGAGCAGTTCTTTGTATTCGTGGTTGATCTTTCTTCTTTCACCGAGGTTGTTCTGGTCAAATATCAAAATCCATATAAAGAATATGATTGCCGTAAGCACATACTTGTTCTTTAAGGCGGCCCAAAGTCTTGATTCACGCAGGACATAAAACTTATTCCGGAAGTATCTGATTAAGTTCCCCATTGAAATGACCAGGATTTATCATGACAAAATTACAACATCCTGCTCATAAGTGCATGAAATGCAGCATTGATTTATAGTTCGTTATCCACTTTTTATCAACAGCTGCTCCCGCCACAGTGTGAAGCAATCAAATAAATATCATTTTTTATGATGCTGTTGTTTCCTAAATTTGTCCTTTTATTTATAAGGTCCATCTTTCAACCGATGGATCTTTAACCCGAATAATTCACCAACACAGGATTAACAAGTGTGAATTATTCTGACGACCAGGAAAATTTTTGTTCTGATATCAATCACAAAAACAAAGTACCATGCCAGCCACCGGATTCTATAACGTACCTGAGCCGCAAAACGAACATGTACTGAGCTATGCGCCCGGGACAAGGGAACGGGATGAATTAAAACAACTGCTTTGGGATTACAGGAAAAACCAGACAGAAATCCCCATGTTTATCGGAGGCAGGGAAATCAAAACAGGCAGACTGGTAGAAATAAATCCTCCCCATGACCACGGACATATACTGGGATATTACCACCAGGGAAATGAAAAGGAGGTAAGTCTTGCCATTAATGCCGCATTAAAAGCCAGGGAAATGTGGTCTTCCATATCGTGGGAGGAACGTGCCTCTATATTTCTTAAAGCTGCTGACCTGCTTTCAGGACCTTACAGACTAAAAATCAATGCAGCCACCATGCTCGGACAAAGCAAGAACATATTTCAGGCTGAGATTGATGCTGCCTGTGAATTAATTGACTTTTTGCGGTATAACGTGAAATTCATGACTGATCTGTACAAGTATCAGCCCTATTCGCCTCCCGGTGTCTGGAACCGTCTGGAATTAAGACCGCTTGAAGGTTTCATTTTTGCTGTCACCCCTTTCAATTTTACCTCAATTGCCGGTAATTTACCTACTTCACCTGCCATAATGGGAAATGTCGTTGTTTGGAAACCTTCAGCAACACAGGTATATTCCGCAAGGGTAATCATGGATCTACTGAAGGAGGCGGGGCTGCCCGACGGAGTGATCAATATGGTCTTTGCACCGGGTCCGGTCGCAAGCAATGCTATTTTGTCCCACCCCGATTTCTCGGGTCTGCATTACACCGGTTCAACACAGGTTTTTCAAAGTCTCTGGAAAACCATCGGCCGGAATATTCATCAATATCATAATTATCCGCGCATTGTGGGTGAAACCGGCGGGAAGGACTTTGTAATCGTACACGAATCGGCCGACCCGCAGCAGGTGGTCACGGCAATATCAAGGGGAGCTTTTGAATATCAGGGTCAGAAATGCTCTGCTGTTTCTCGTGCCTATATTCCCGACACATTATGGCCAGAAATAAAAAATATGCTGCTGGAAGATATTGCTTCTTTCAGGATGGGCGGACCTGAAGACTTCACCAATTTTATCAATGCCGTTATAGATGACGGAGCTTTTAAAAGGATAAACGGGGTGATCCGGAGAATAAAAAAGGAAAAGATCGCAAAAATCATTGCAGGCGGCAGATCATATAAAGGTACAGGGTATTTTATCGAACCCACTGTCGCGGTATCATCAGATCCCTTTTACTTTGCGATGCAGGAGGAATTTTTCGGCCCTGTTCTCACCCTTTATATTTACCCTGCTGATAAGTATACCGAAACATTGGAATTGTGCGACAAAACATCCATATACGCCCTGACCGGATCGGTTTTTGCAAGAAAACGTGAAATCATTGAGCTGACAACCAGAAAGCTTGTCCATGCTGCCGGCAACTTCTATATAAACGACAAACCGACCGGCGCGGTCGTTGGACAACAGCCCTTCGGAGGAAGCAGGGGATCGGGTACCAACGACAAGGCTGGTTCAGCACTGAACCTAATCAGGTGGGTTTCTCCCAGATCAATTAAGGAAACTTTTGTTCCACCTGTTAATTACCGGTATCCCTTTATGGTGGAAAGATAAGTCACAGCAATTCTAATATCTGCTCCAGCCTGTTGCTGCGGGAACCTTTAATAAAAATGAACCGGCCGCTTAACGGATTTATTTGCAGATAATCCTTCAATGCATCCACGTTTCCGAAATAGAGACAATCCGTCTCACCCGATGGTATGCTGAAAGACTCCCCGACACAAATCACATCCCTAATGCCATGGCCCCTGAGAAGGGATAAAATGTCCCTGTGTTCCTCCGCGGAACGGGCTCCGACTTCTTTCATCTCTCCGAGGATCACAAATTTGCCCTGATCGGGATATGCAAGAAATTCATTGATTGCTGCCAGCATGCTCGAGGGATTGGCATTGTATGCATCCATGAATATCCTGTTGCGTTCTGTGGTGATCATTTGTGAACGGTAGCCATGCGACCGGTATGCATTTACGGCATCTGAAATTTCATCATCAGGAATTCCCAGATGCAATCCCACACAATATGCAGCCAGCACATTTTCTGCGTTATACCTGCCGATCAGTTGTGTGCTGATAACGAGTATCCGGTCACCCGCAACGATTTTCATTTCCACAAAAGGATTGCTGCTGATATGATGTGCATAAATCCCTTTCCCTCCGTTATAATACAAACATTTATCATACTTATCAGGAATCAGCCGTTTCACGTAGGGATCACCCTCATTGACAAACAAAGTTTTTCCATGCTTCACGAGATAAGAAAAAAGCTCACCCTTTGCCCTAAGTACATTCTCAACATTTCCGAATCCCTCCAGATGTGCCTTCCCGATATTCGTTATCAGACCGTAATCAGGTTGCGCAATCTCACAAAGAGACCGGATTTCACCCGGATGATTTGCTCCCATTTCGACAATACCCCACTCGGTTCCGGGATCCATGGACAGCAAAGTGAGCGGTACGCCAATGTGGTTGTTGAAATTTCCTTCAGTCGCCCGGACTTTGTAACGTCTTGATAAAACCGCCCTGCACAATTCTTTAGTGGTTGTTTTTCCATTTGATCCGGTAACAGCCAGAATTTTAAATCCTGATTTCTTCCTGTGCAAAGCGGAAAGCTGCTGCAGGGTCGACAGTACGTCAGGCACCCTGATCAAACGTGAATCAAAAGCCAGTTTCGGGTCATCGACAACAGCTATGCCCGCACCTTTTTCAAGAGCCTCTGTTGCAAAATCGTTGCCGTTGAATTTCGCACCTTTAAGCGCAAAAAACATGCAATTCCGTTCAATCTTTCTTGTATCCGTGCATATAAGTCTGTGCTTCAGATAGATCTGGTAAAGGGCGGCGATGTCCATTACAGTATTAAAATTGATAAATGTCAAAACCTCTTCAAATTTAACCCGAATAATTCACAGATTGAATCACAATGAAATGAATTATTCTGATCACATCAAAAATCACGTGCATGGCGCACCATAAAAAAACCGCCATGATCCGGAATCAGGGCGGTTTATGATATTGATCTCTGGATACTTTATCTGATCTCAGGTGAACCCACACGGATCATGGCACAACGAAATCCCAGGTCATCTCTTGACTGATCTTCATCAAGAAATCTTCTTGTACCCGGACTCAGCCAGTATGCCCTGTCACGCCATGAACCACCTTTGTATACCCTTGAATGGTCGCTGATCAGTGAGGTTTCAACGCCTTCTGCCTGTGAATACATACGGTTTGAAGATTGTGCCTGAGCCTGCTCATCAGCGATAAGCCAGTCATTGCCCTCGCTGACGCTTGACTGATAATCACCGTCGCGATAATTGAGGTAGTAGGACTGATTATAATTCCATCTGTTGATGGCTTCTTCTTCAGTTACATCCCGGTAACGAAGCCGGCCGAGACTGTCTTTTTCAGCTACGTTTCCTTCCTCATCCGTGATCAGCGTCTGAAATACATTGCCCCTGAAAGGATTGAACTCATCAACATATTCATAAGTCATGGGACGGTAAACATCCTGAACCCATTCATTTACATTACCGGCCATGCAATACAGACCAAAATCATTGGGCCAGAATGATTCCACCGGTGCGGGTATGGTCGCCTGGTCATTTAAATTACCGGCTGTTCCCATCAGGTCACCACGCCCACGGATAAAATTGGCACGCATTTCACCCAGATGCTTTTTTTCATCATTTCTTACATTATGCCCGTCCCAAGGATAGATTCTTCTTTCGTAAACACGTTCTTCATATGTATTGCCTATCAGAGCAAGTGCTGCATACTCCCATTCAGCTTCGGTCGGAAGCCTGTATTTCGGAAGCAGCATACCATCTTCGATCATTACCCTTCTGTATTCCTGATTCGGGTCCATGCTCGGAAGATTCTGGTTGACCAGTCCCTCATACTGTCCGGCAAGGTATGCCTCCGTATTGAAATTTTCCCGGCCCAGCTGATTCGGATCCGGGTCCAGTATGCCTTCACGGATCAGAATACCTTCATTCACACGATCCGTTCTCCAGGTGCAATAATCGTTTGCCTGC